>NZ_JBFUPQ010000002.1:0-353366 GCF_041360655.1 Luteibacter sp. RCC_6_2
CCTGGACGGCCGGCCGTTTTCGCTGAGGCAGGAGCCGAATCGAAAACCCCGCCCGGCGCGACGGGCGCGACGGGGCGTCAGCCATCAGACATGGCCGCGCAGCGGCTTCCCTTCCCGAGCGACGGTGTAACCGGAGCGACGAGGGTGGCGGCCGACGGCTCTGCCTCGGTGCCTGGCCCGCTGCCGCGGGATCGCCGCTGAAGCGGCTCCCACCAAAGCTCTCCCCACCGGGCGAAGCTAGGTTGCGAAATCGGCTGGGGTCAGGGGCGGCATGCCGTGGCGGATGCGCGCCTTGTCGCATTGGGGGCTTGGCTCGCCGTTTTCCCACGCCGGCTGCAGCTCATGGCATGGCGAGGGACGCACGGCGTAGACACCGCAGTGCGCGGCCACTCCCACCTCACCCACGAGCGACTTGCAACGGGGCTCGTACGCGTTCGTGCCGTGCATCGCCACGCGATGCGGGTCGAGATGCTCCGTCAGCGTGGCCGGCGTCACGCCGCCGGCCACGTCGGTTTCCAGCCAATGGAAGGCGACGCGGTACGTCGCGCAGCATGCGCCGCAGCGCAGGCAAGGATGTGTCATGGGTCAGATCGAACCGGAGAACGTGTTGCACTTGCCGATGTCGCCACTATCCAGCCCCGTGCGGAACCAACGCACGCGCTGGGCGGACGTGCCGTGAGTGAACGAATCGGGGACGACCCTGCCCTGCGACTGTTCCTGCAAGGCGTCGTCACCGATCGCCGTGGCCGCGTTGATCGCCGATTCGACGTCGCCGGGCTGCAGCCAGTGCTGGCGTTGCTGCGAATGATTGGCCCATACGCCCGCGAAGCAATCCGCCTGCAATTCCTGGCGCACGGACAGACCCGACGCTCCTTCGAGCCGGGCACCACGGCGGCGCGCATCGCCGACCTTGTCGAATACCCCGACCAGGTTCTGCACGTGGTGGCCGACCTCATGCGCGATGACATAGGCGCGAGCGAAATCACCCGCTTCGTGAAAGCGCGCCTGCATGTCCTGGAAGAAGCCGAGATCGAGATAGACGCGGTGGTCGCCAGGGCAATAGAACGGGCCCACCGCGGAGGACGCCGAACCGCAGGCGGTACGCACGCCACCGCGGAACAACACCAGCTTGGGTTGTTCGTACTGCTGGCCGTTGGCGGCGAAGATCTCGCCCCAGGTGTCTTCGGTCTCGCCCAGGATGGCGCGCACGAAATCCACCTGTGGGTCGTTCGCGGCCGCCTGATGCGGGGCCTGCTGGGTCTGCGGCGTGGGCGCCGTGCCTGGCTCGCCCTGGCCGAGCAGGGCCGTGGGGTCCTTGAAGAAGACCAGCCCCAGGATGGCGAGGATGACGATGCCGCCGATGCCCATCCCCTTGCCGCCGAAAGACGGACCGCCACCACCGCCGCCTTGCCCGGCGTCTTCCACGTTGTCGCTTCTACGGCCTTTTTGCCAGAGCATGGCATCACCCTCCCATGAATGCGTCCCAAGCGAGACACGGTCGGCATGATCGCACGGACCGTTGCCGGTACACTTCGCGGCTGATGTCGCCCCCCGGACCATTTCATGACCAGTCAGCTCCCCGCCGTCGTCACCTTGCTCACCTTGCTCTTGATGTTCGCCACCGTGTGGATGGTAGGCCGCGCGCGTGAACGTTATGGCATCAAGGCGCCGTCGATCTCGGGTGACCCCGCCTTCGAGCGGGCCTGGCGGGTGCAGATGAATACCCTCGAGAACGCGGTGATGTTCATTCCGGCCCTGTGGCTGGCCGCCCAGTACGTGGACCCGCTCTGGGCCGGCATCGCCGGCCTGGTCTGGCTCGCGGGCCGGATCTGGTATGCGCTCGCCTACCTGCGCGATCCGTCGCGCCGCGGTCCCGGCTACCTGGTCTCGATGATCGCCTGGGCCGTGCTCGTGCTGATGGCCGCCGGCGGAATCGGCATGGCGATCATGGAAAACAACGCCGCGCCCGTGGAGGACGCGGCGGGAGCCTGACCCGCCGCATGGGCGAGCTTAGTCCTCGTCGTCCCGCGCCAGTGCCAGCACGCGCACGCGCTGGATGCGCGCGCCGTCCATCGCGGTGACCTCGAACTCGAGTCCGTCGGATTCGAAGCGGTCGCCCGCCGTGGGCAGGCGGCCCAGCCGCTGCAGGACGAAGCCCGCGAGCGTGGAGAAATTACCGTCACCCGCGCCAGGCAGGCGATGACCCAGCAGATGTTCCACACGGCGCACGTCGAGGCTGGCGTCCAGCAGCCAGGCGCCGTCCGGCTCGCTCACCGCCGAGGGATCGCCCTCGCGGTTCTCGTCCGGGAATTCACCCGCGATCACCTCCAGCACGTCGGCCGGCGTGACCAGGCCGAGGATGCTGCCGTACTCGTCCACCACGAGTGCCACTTGCAGGGAAGCCCGGCGGAACTCGTCGATCAGGCGCAGCACGCTCAGTGACTCCAGCACCGTGATCGGCTTGCGCACCACCGTGTCGGTATCGAGCCGGCCGTGGTCCGCGAGGCTCGCCAGGAGGTCGCGGGACGAGACCACGCCGACGAGTTCGTCGAGATCGCCATTGGCCACCAGCATCCAGTGATGTGGCGATTCGCGCGCCTCGCTCAGCAGCGTCGGCAGGTCTTCGCCCGGATCGACCCAGACGATCTCCGTGCGCGGCGTCATGATCGAGCGCACCGGCCGCTGGGAGAGATCCAGCACGCCCTGCACCATCTCCAGTTCGTCCTTGCCGAACACGGCGGTCTCGGCGACTTCGGTGACGCCGTCGCCCTTGCCATTCTTGCTGGATTCGCCTTCCTCGTCGGGCGCCCCGCCGAGCAGGCGCAGCACGGCCTTCGCCGTGCGGTCGCGCATGATCCGGCCGCCGACCAGCAGCGATCGCCGGCGGTTACGCCGCATCGTCTGGTTGAACACCTCGATCATGATCGAGAAGCCGATCGCGGCGTACAGGTAGCCCTTCGGAATATGGAAACCGAAGCCTTCCGCGATGAGGCTGAAACCGATCATCAGCAGGAACGACAGGCAAAGGATCACAACCGTCGGACGCGCGTTCACGAAGACCGTGAGCGGCTTGCTCGCGGTGATCATCAGAGCCATGGCGACCACCACGCCGATCATCATGATGGAGAGGTGATCGACCATGCCCACGGCGGTGATCACCGAATCGAGCGAGAACACCGCGTCGAGGACGACGATCTGCGCCACGACCAGCCAGAAACTGGCGCGGCGTCCGTTGCGGCCCTCGTCGTGCTCCGAGGCCTCCAGGCGCTCGTGCAGTTCGAGCGTGGCCTTGAACAGCAGGAAGGCGCCGCCGATCAGCAGGATGAGGTCGCGCCACGAAAGGCCGAAGCCGTTCCACTGGAACAGGGGCCGGGTGAGCGTCACCAGCCAGGACATGGCGGCGAGCAGGCACAGGCGCATCACCAGCGCCAGGCCCAGGCCGAGCAAGCGGGCGTGGTCGCGTTGGCGGGCGTGGAGCTTGTCGGCGAGGATCGCGACAAACACCAGGTTGTCGATGCCGAGCACGATCTCCAGCACGATCAACGTGAGGAGTCCCGCCCAGGCCGAAGGGTCGGCTAGCCATTCGAATGCGAACATGGGTCGGCGCGTTTGGGCGCCCGTCTTCCTCCTTCAGGGACGGTCAACTATACAGGGGCGAGATGACGGACTGTGCCGGAAGCGTCGTTGCGAGCCCGCAGGCCGTCGGCTAGGGTGCCCCATGGCTCACGATTACCTACCCCTGTCCTCCGCCGCGTCCGTCGGGTCGCCGCCACGCACGCCCGGCGTCGTCGAGACGATCCTCTGCATCGCCGCCTACTTCGGTCTGCAGATCGGCTTCGGCGGCCTGTTCGGCGGCATCTCCATGCAACTGGCGCGGTATTTCCCGGATCGGGTGCCCGAGGCGCCAGACCGCCTGATCGTCGTGGTGATCCTCACCCTGGCCTGCTCGGCGGGGCTGATCTTCTGGCTGCTGCTTCGCCGCTGGGGCCGCTACGCCACGGACGCGGGACCGGCCGGACTCGGCTTCACCCCGCCGGACGGACGCTTCGTCGCCATGGGCACCGCCCTGGGCATCGCGGCGCCGATCCTGGGTGGCTTGCTGACCCAGTTCCTGGCCGGCGACCGCGAGGTGACCCAGGCGGTGAGCGATATCGCCGACAAGGCCCACGTGGGGATGCGCGTGGCCCTGCTCCCGGTGGCGGTGCTGGCGGGGCCGGCGGTGGAGGAACTGCTGTTTCGCGGCGCCCTGTTGTCGATCCTGCGCACCCGCCTGGGTGACGGTTGGGCGATCCTCCTGTCGGCCCTGGTTTTCGGCGTGGTCCACCTGCCCGACCTCGACTGGCTCTGGTACGCGGTGCCCAACCTGGTCCTGGTCGGCCTGTTCTGCGCCTGGCTCCGTGTACGCAGCGGCTCGCTGTGGCCGGCGTTCATCGCGCATGCCGCGAACAACGCGCTGGCGACGATCGCCTGGTTCTCCGCGACCTAGAGGCGCTCCAGCGAAGCCACGTGGCGCTCCAGCCTCGGGCTGGCGTAGCACTGCGAGCCGACGGGAATCAGGCCCACCTCGCGGAAGGCCTCGCGGTACCAGCGTGCGGGCCGGCCGAAGAACCCTTCACGATCGCCACCGGGATCGTCCTCGCGCGTGTAGACCTCCAGGAAGGCCAGTCCCTCCACCATCTCGCCGATGCCGACGAGGCCGGCGCGGATTTCCGCGGGCTTGAGGTAATGCAGCACGTCGGTACAGACGACCAGGTCGAAGCGGGTGTCGAAGCGCAACTCGGCCAGCTGGCCGAAGCGTGCATACCCGATCTGGCGCGAGCGGCCGTAGCGGGCCACGGCGTACTCGCTGGCTTCGAGCCCGCGGTATTCGATGCCTGGCCGCAACCGGCGCAGCGCGGCACGCCAGGGAGCTTCGCCACAACCGATGTCGAGCACGTTGCGCACGGGACGGCCCAGGTAGAACTCGGCCTGGCCCAGCACCATCGCCACCTTGCGCCGGAGCTCGGCAGGCGAGCGCACGGCATGGCCCGCGCTGCGATACCACTTGTCGTAATAGGCCTGGTCGTAGGTCTTTGGCATGGCACGGCCGTCCAAAACATCCATGTTAGCCGGGCGTACACTTCCGGCATACATGCCACCCCGCAGCATCGCCAGGTACCGATCCAGGAGGAACCCATGCCCCGTATCCTGCTCCGCATCACCGGCGACCGTGACATCTTCGACGACGTGGCCAATGCGATCCATGGTGTAGACCGCGTGGAGCGCGTCGAGGAAATCGACGACTTCATGAGCGATTTCCGCGACGACTCCAGTTCGCAGAACCTCTCCGATGACATGAGCTCGCGTACGTACACCCTCGAGGTAGAGGTACCCAACGACAAGGTGGGCGAACATGTGCGCCAGGTCGCCGAGGAAGCCGCCGGCTCGCGCGAGGCCGCGATCGAGTTCATCGGGCCGGATGAGAGCGAGATCTGACGGTTCGCAAGTTCCCGCGCTCAGGCAGGAGTAAACCTTCCGCCATCCACTCCGTTTAAGGTGGACCACCCGCCGGACACGGAAATGCCATGCGCCCCTTTGCCGTCGCCTTCCTGCTCGCCCTCGTCGCGCTGCCGGCAGCCGCGCGTGACGACGCCGTGTCGAACGAGGATGTCGCCTGGCTCGACAGGGTCACTTTCGGCGCGGATTCAGCCACGCTGGCGCGCTTCCGCGAACTCGGCAAGCGGCGCTTCCTCGACGAACAATTGCATCCGAAGCAGGACGCGTTGCCCGCCGAGGTAAACGCGCAGATCGACGGCTTCGACGTCATGAAGACGCCATCGGCGACCTTGCTCGCCCAGGTGCGCGACCAGTACCGCCAGATCAACGACATGCCTGATGGCGATGCGAAGCAGGAAGCCCGCAAGGCATTGCAGAAGCAGGGCAACGGCTATGCGCAGGAAGCGCAGGCCAGCGAGCTGCTGCATGCGATCTATGACGAGAACCAGCTGCGCGAGCAACTCGTATGGTTCTGGCTGAACCACTTCAGCGTCTTCCAGGACAAGGGACGCGTGCGTTGGCTGGTGGCCGACTACGCGCGGAACACGATCAGGCCCCATGCGCTGGGCAAGTTCCGCGATCTCGTCCTGGCCACGCTGAAAAGCCCGGCGATGCTGGAATACCTCGACAATGCGCAGAACGCGCGCGACAAGATCAACGAGAACTACGCCCGCGAACTGATGGAACTGCATACGCTCGGCGTCGACGGCGGCTACACGCAGGCGGACGTGCAGAACCTCGCCCGCGTACTTACGGGCGTGGGCGTCGACTTCGACGGACAGCCGCGCAAGGTCCGTCCCGCCCTGCAGCCGTACTACCTGCATGAAGGCATCTTCGAGTTCAATCCGAACCGCCACGATTTCGGCGACAAGCAACTGCTCGGGACGACCCTGCACGGCGGCGGTTTCGACGAGGTGGAAAAGGCCGTCGACCTCATCGTCAGCCAGCCCGCCTGCGCCAGCTTCGTCTCCACCCGGCTCGCGAAGTACTTCGTCGCCGACGATCCGCCGCCGGAACTGGTGAAGGCGATGGCCAGGACGTTCCGGCGGACGGGCGGGGACATCGCCGCCGTCGTGAAGACGATGCTGGAATCGAAGGCCTTCACCGCGTCACTCGGCAAGCGATACAAGGACCCGACCCAGTTCCTCGTCTCGGCGATGCGGCTCGCCTACGACGGCAAGCCGGTGCCGAACCCTCGCCCGCTGGTGAACTGGATCGGCCAGCTGGGCCAGGCGCCGTTCGGCCGGATCACGCCGGATGGATGGCCCATCGCGGATTCGGAATGGTCGAGTTCCGGGCAGGTGGCGAAGCGCTTCGAGATCGCGCGCGCCATCGGCAGCGGGGCGAACCACCTGTTCGACCTGGACGAGGACGGCAAGCGCACGCGCGGCGGATTCCCGCAACTGACCACGCCGGCGTATTACGCGACGATCGAACCCACGCTCGGCCCGAAGACGCGCGATGCGCTGGCGCAAGCCACCTCGCAGCAGGAATGGAACACCTTCCTGCTCGCGTCCCCCGAGTTCAACTACCGCTGAGGCCCGCCATGGATCGCCGTCAGTTCCTTCTTGCCCTCGCCGCTGGCGTCCCCGCGCTCACCCTGGGTGGCAAGGTGTTCGCCACGCCACCCTCCTCGCCGCGTTTCCTGCTGGTATTCCTGCGCGGAGGCTACGACTCGAACAACCTGCTGGTGCCGTATTCGAGCGACTTCTACCACGAGGCGCGTCCGACCATCGCGCTGGCAAGGCCTGCGGCAGGCGATCCCCTCGCCGTGCGCGCCCTCGATGCGGACTGGGGCCTGGCACCGGTACTGAACGACTCGATGGGCCCGCTGTGGGACAAGCGCCAGCTCGCCTTCATTCCCTTCGCCGGCACGGATGACCTCTCGCGCAGCCACTTCGAGACCCAGGACGATATCGAAGCGGGCGAGGCTTCCGACGCACGCAGCTATGGCTCCGGATTCATGGGCCGGCTCTCGACCGTGCTGCGGGGCGTGCCGCCGATCGCGTTCACCGATGCGTTGCCGCTGACGTTCCGTGGCGCCGGCGATGTCCCCAACATCTCCCTGAAGGGAGGCGGCAAGGCGGTGTTCGACGACCGCCAGGCGAAGATCCTGGCCGGGATGTACCAGGGCACCCCTTTGCAGTCCGCCGCCACCGATGGACTCGAGCTGCGCCAGCAGGTGGCCCAGGACCTGCAGGCGGAAATGGTCGCCGCCAGCCGGGGCGCGGTGAACGCGCGCGGTTTCGCCCAGCAAGGGCAGCGCATGGCCACGCTGATGCGCGATCGCTTCCGCCTGGGTTTCGTCGACGTGGGCGGCTGGGACACGCACGTCAACCAGGGGGGCGCGACCGGCCAGCTGGCGAACAACCTGGACAACCTCGGCAAGGGCCTGGCCGCCTTCGCCGACGGTCTTGGCGAAGCGGAGTGGAACGACACCGTGGTGGTCGTCGTATCGGAATTCGGGCGCACCTTCCGCGAGAACGGCAACAAGGGCACCGATCACGGCCATGGCACGGCGTATTGGGTGCTGGGTGGAAAAGTGGCCGGTGGCCGCATCGCCGGACGGCAGGTGGCGGTGAACGCGGCGAACCTCCTGCAGAACCGCGACTATCCGGTATTGAACAATTACCGCGACATGCTCGCTGGGTTGATGCGGCGGATGTATGGCTTGTCCGATGCCGATCTCGCCAGGGTCTTTCCCCGCGCCAAAGCGCGCGACCTGCAACTGGTCTAGGGCTGCCAGACCTGCCCTTCCGGATGCGAGAGCTGCCGGTCGAGGTAGTACGCGGCACTGATGAAGGCCAGGTGGGTGAGCGCCTGCGGGAAGTTGCCCAACGGCTCGCCGAGCAGGCTGAGCTCTTCTGAAAATAGACCGAGGTGGTTCGCATAGAGGACGCCACGCGCCATCACTTCGCGCGCCTCGTGCAGGCGTCCCGCGCGCGCCAGGCATTCCACGTACCAGAACGTGCACGTGGTGAACGCGCCCTCGCCGCCTTCCAGCCCGTCCGCGTTGCGATAGCGGAAGACCAGTCCGTCATCGGTGAGTTGCTCGCCGATCGCATCCAGCGTCTTCAGCCACACCGGATCGGTCGCCGAGACGAAGCGAACCAGCGGCATCATCAGCAACGAGGCATCCAGGTCCTCGCCGCCACGGGCCTGCACGAAATAACCGTGTTCCGGATGACGGAAATTCGCCCAGATATCCTCGGCGATGCGGTCGCGCTCGGCCGCCCATTCCCCCACCGGACCGGGCAAGGAACGCTTGCCCGCAAGGCGTACCGCACGGTCCAGCGCCACCCAGCACATCAGGCGCGAATGCAGGAAATGGCGCGGCTCGTCGCGAATTTCCCAGATGCCCTCGTCGGCATCACCCCAGCGTTCGCGCACGTGATCGACCAGACGCCGCACGTGCGCCCAACCCGCGTGGCTGATCGCCGAGCCGTACTTGTTGGACAGGTAGATGCTGTCCATGAGTTCGCCGAAGATGTCCAGCTGGGTCTGCGTGCGCGCGCCATTGCCGATGCGCACGGGGCGCGAGCCGGCATAACCGGCGAGGTGGTCGAGCGTTCCCTCCTCCATCGCTTCCTCGCCGTCGAGCGCATACATGACACGCAAGGCCGCGTCTGCGTCCAGCGCCATGATCCGGTCCTCGGTCCATCGGCGGAACTGTTCCGCCTCGTCCACATAGCCAAGGCGCATGAAGGCGTAGACCGTGAACGAGGCATCACGGACCCAGGTGGCGCGGTAATCCCAGTTACGCTCGGCGCCCGTGGCTTCGGGCAGGCCGAACGTGGCGGCCGCGGCGATGGAACCGTGCGCGTGCGACGTAAGCAGCTTCAACACGAGCGCCGAACGATCCACCCTTTCGCGCCAACGTCCGCGGTAGTTCGACCGGCGTGTCCAGCGTCGCCATGCATCGGCCGTGGCTTCGAGGGCCGCAAGGCATTCCGCGGCATCGAGCGGATCGCACGACTCGTCGCACAGCACGAACCAGGCTTCCCCGCCCCGTTCCAGTTCGAACTCCGCACCCGCCTCTCCGTCACCGGGCAGCAGCGGTACGCTCGCACCCAGGCGCAGCGAATGGGGGCCGTCGTGGAAGACCACGGTGTCGCCATACGTCGCGACGTCGGGCACGCGCTTCGCGTAGTCCAGACGCGGCCGGCAGCATGCACGGATGCGCACGCCGCCGCGCGATACGCGGACGCGGCGGACCACGCAGCGCGGAACACGTGTCCCTGTCTCCGGATGGGGCATGAAGTCGGTCAACTCGACGCTGCCGTGCATGGACATCCAGCGTGTGCTGAGCACGTTGGTCTCGGGAATATAGAGCTGCATGCGGTGCGCGCCATCGAGGTCCGGCGTCACCGAGAATGCGCCGCCCTTCTCCGGATCGAGCAGCGCCGCGAAGATCGTCGGGCTGTCCAGGTGCGGCCAGCACATGAAGTCGATGCTGCCATCGATGGCGACCAGCGCCGCGGTGTCAAGGTTGCCGATGACGCCGTGTTCACCGATGGTCCGCCCTGGCCTGGGGTTCGCGCGATGTGGCACAACGATCTCCATGAGCCGTCCCTGGCTGGAGGAATGCCACAGCGGATGTGAAGCGGGCCTCTAAGCGCCCTCTAGAACTCCAGGCGGTAGGCCACCTTCACCAGTCCCTCGTTCACGTCCTTCAGGCTGAAGCCACGGCGGAACTGCGTGTCGACATCGTCGTTGGTATCGTCCATGTAGCCGCCGCGGTTGTAGACGATGTACAGGTTCGACAAGGGCGCGATCTCGTAACGATAGCGAATCTGGAAGCCGAGGTTGGCGACACCCAGGTCGTCCACCGGCTCGTTGCTGGGCACCGCGCCGCCCGTCGGCGTGATCTCCAGGCCTTGGCGCAGTTTCGCGCCGACCGCCAGGGTCTGCAGCTTGACGCGCAATTCCTGCTTGTTGCCCAGGTTCCAGTTCACGCCGCTGTCGATGCCGATGGTGCGTCCATCGAACGCACCCACCAGGTTGTCGTGTTGCCAGATGAGCCAGTTGGGGTCCCACTCGTAACTGGCGCCGGCGAACACGCTGAAGGCGTCGGTGATGAAATAGGTGGGCGTGAACTTGAAGTAATAGCCGAGGCGGTGGTAACCGGTGAGTTGGTTGCCATTGATGAAACCTTCCGCTTCCCATGCCCACCGCCCGATGCGTGGCCGCTCGCGTTCATAGGTGAGCTTGGCCGTGGGCGGCGTGTGAAGCGCGTTGCCGCCGCGGGTGAGCAGGTCGTCGTAGGCGGATGTGAACGCGTCCAGCCGCCATACCTCCTCGCCACCGTCGCGGCGCTGGCTGTCACGCAGGATGCGGAAGCGGCGGTGCACGACGCGGCCTTCCGTGTTATCGAGCGCCGAAATGCGGTAGTGCCACATGTGCGAGGTGTACGCGGAATCCTCCGGCAATCCGGTCACGCGTTGGCGAACCTCCCAATGCAGGTATTCCATGTCGTTGCGCGGCAGGTAACCGAAGTCGTCGATGTCCAGGCGGCGGCCGAAGTACATGCCCAGCCATTGCTGGCTCCAGACATCGTTCATTTCCCAGAAGGCGATGCTGGTGGCACCGAGGCCGGAACTGTCCGCCTTCGGCTGGTCGATCTTGCTGCCGACCACGTTGCTGGTGATGGAAAAGGCCGCGTTCGGTTGCCAGCGGTGGTCGAAGCCGAGCACGTTCGCGTCGCGGTCGAGGTAGGGGTGGTTCACCCGCGTGGCGAGCATGCCGAAGGTTTGCGTGCCCACGTTCTGGCTGAGCCGGAACGCGCCGAACGTGCGCCCGGCATCGCCCTTTTCCTGCGCGGTGAGGATGCCGTAGCTGGTCGAACCGACGCTGCCGTTCACCTTCACCGCGGCCGAGATGTCGGCCGCGCCGTGGCCATCGTCCGAGGCGCCACCGACACGCCGCGTGTACACCAGCTGCGAATCGTCATCGAGCAGGCTGAAATCGAAGATGCCCTGGTTCTCGGTGAAGAAGGGGCGCTTGTCGGTGAAGAAGGTTTCCTCCGGCGAGAAGTTCACGACGAGGTCGTCGCTTTCCACCTGGCCGAAGTCGGGATTGACCGTCGCCGTGAGCTGGGTCTGCCCGTTCGGCTTCCAGATGATGTCGGCGCCTTGCTCGAAGGAAGTCCCGCCATGCGCGCGATCCACCTTTCCCACGACGTATGGGGTGACGGCGAACAGCGCCTGGGAATACGCCGGCAGTTCCACGCGCTGGAAGTTGGAGAGGAAGCGGCCGTTATCGAAGCTCACCGCCGGCCATGCCATGCGCTCGCCCGTGCTGCCGATCACCCGGTCGATGTACAGGCCGATGGTGCGCGTATCGCCGTTGGCCTTGCGCATCGGAGCGATGTACCAGGGGATCAGCACTTCCACCGAGTAGCCTTCGGCGTCTTCGCTGACCGCGTGGTCCCAGCGCCCGTCCCAGTCGTAGCTGAAGTCGGATTCGTTGGTGATCACCTCGTCCGCGACGCCGCCTTGCGACTTCACCTCGAAGTCGTAGCCGACGCGGCCATCGGCATCGAAGTCGACCATCACGTTGATGCGGTCGACCAGGGCGTTCTCGTCGCGCCGGGCCTGTTGGCGCGAGCGGGGGATGTCGGCCGACTGCGTCACGCGGATCGCCACGGCCAGGCCTTTCGGCGTCGACAGTACCCAGGCCTCCGTGGGTTGGCTGCCGGGCTTGCCTGTCTTGGGTTGGGTGTCGCGGAAGTCGACGATGCGTTTCGCACCCGCCCATTCGGCGGGATCGATGTGGCCATCGATCGTCACCTCCGCATGCGCGGCGGCGCTGGCGACACAAAGGAAGGTGAACAGGACAAGGCGGCGCATGGACGATCCGGGTCGTGGAAACTTACGGAAAGGATGCCTCCGGCGTCGCAAAGGTTTGCCATGACCCTTGGCCCATGCGCTCAGCCCGTCTCCCTGATGAGGTCGACCAGGGCGCGCAGGGCGGCTGGCACGTGGCGCCGCCCCGGGTAGTACAGGCACAGGCGGTCGAAGGGTGGCGTCCAGTCCTCCAGCACCCGTTCGAGATGGCCCGTGGCGAGGTCTTCCGCCACGTTGAACTCGGCCAGATAGGCCAGGCCGAGGCCGGCCCGCGCCGCGTCGAGCATCAGTTGCGGCTCGTCGAGGGTCAGCGTGCCGTCGACGTCCACCGTCGATGCTTCACCGTGCCGCTCGAACTCCCAGTGATAGATGTGGCCGGCGGGCATGCGCGCGCGGATGCCCGTATGCCGGGCAAGATCCGCCGGGGTCGCCGGCCGGCCATGCCGGGCGAAGTAGTCCGGCGATCCCACGACGGCGAAACGCACCGGGGGCCCCAACGGCACGGCGATCATGTCGCCAGGCACCGTGTCCATGGTGCGGAATCCGGCATCGAAGCCTTCGCGCACGATGTCGATCAGGCGGTCCTCGGTGACGAGGTCCAGCCGCACCTTCGGATATCGCCGAAGATAGGGAATCAGGTACGGACCCATGACGCGCCGCGCCGCGCCGACCGAAGTGTTGATGCGCAAGCTGCCGGTCGGGGTCTCGCCGTGGTCGCTGATCCGTTCGATCGCGCCACGGATGTCGGCGAGGGCCGGACCCACCTCGGCCACGAACCGCTCCCCCGCCTCGGTGAGCCGGACGCTGCGGGTGGTCCGGTGGAAGAGCCGCGTGCCCAGGCGGGATTCCAACGAGGCCACGGACTGGCTGAGCGCGGAGGTGGACATCTCCAGCGACGCGGCGGCGGCGCGGAAGCTTCCCTGCCGGGCCACGGCGAGCACGGCTTCGAGTTCGGTGAGTCCCGGGCGCATTATCCGTCTCCGCTTAACAAGCCATTTGAATTTATCCGTCTTATCAGATTAATGCGGCGACCGCACCCTTGGAAGGCGCCGCCCGCTTCGGAGCGGCTTTCGAGGACTTCCCATGCATGCGATCGAACACATCTACATCGACGGAGCCTTCGTCACCCCGCACGGCGACGAGCGTTTCGAACTCTTCAACCCCGCTACAGAAGAAGTCATCGGAACGGTCCGGCTGGCCGATGCCGAGGACGCCCGACGCGCGATCGCGGCGGCCAAGCGCGCCTTCTCCACGTTCTCCAGGACCACGATCGACGAACGCATCGCCCTGCTCCAGCGCATGCACGACGCGGTCGTCGCACGCGAGGACAACCTCTTCACCGCGATTCGCGAGGAATACGGGGCGCCGGTATCGCGCGGCAGCTGGATGACCGGGCACGCGTCCAGCGTGTTCCTCGACGCCATCGCCATGCTGCGCGAGTTCGATTTCGAGCGTCGCATGGGGTCGTCCACCGTGGTCATGCAACCCGTCGGTGTCGCCGGGCTCATCACGCCGTGGAACAGCAACGCCGGCTTCATCTGCGGCAAGCTCGCCGCCGCGATCGCGGCAGGATGTACGACCGTCATCAAACCGAGCGAGATGAGCGCGTTGCAGACGCGTATCGTCACCGAGGCCTTGCACGAAGCCGGGGCACCCGCCGGCGTGTTCAACATCGTGACCGGCCGCGGCGATGTCGTCGGCGCCGAGATCGTGGGCAGCCCCGATGTCTCGAAGATCTCCTTCACTGGATCGACGGCGGTCGGCAAGGGCATCCTTCGGGCGGGTGCCGATACGATCAAGCGCATCACGCTCGAACTGGGCGGCAAGTCGCCCAGCGTGATCCTCGACGACGCCGACTTCGCGCGGGTGGTGCCGCTGACGATCATGGCGGGCTTCAACAACAGCGGGCAGGCATGCATCGCCGGCTCGCGCATCCTCGTGCCGCGTTCGCGGGTGGCCGAGTTCGAAGCCATGGCGAAGGACGCCGTCGATGCGGTCGTCTCGGGCGATCCCAACGATCCCGCCACCACCGTCGGTCCCATGGTCAGTGCAAGACAATGGCAGCGCGTGCAGGGCTATATCCGCAAGGGTGTCGAGGAAGGCGCGCGACTGCTCGCCGGCGGTGAGGGCCGGCCTGATGGTTACGCGCGCGGATGGCTCGTTCGCCCTACCTTGTTCACCGACGTGCGCAATGACATGGCCATCGCGCGCGAGGAGATCTTCGGGCCGGTGCTTTCGATCATCGCTTACGACGACGAGGAAGACGCGATCGCGATCGCCAACGACACGCCGTATGGATTGCAAGCCTATGTCTTCTCCAGCGACACCAGCCGTGCACTCCGCATGGCCTCCCGCATCGATGCGGGCCGTGTCATGGTGAACACGCTGGCCCATGACCCGAAGGCGCCGTTCGGTGGTTTCAAGCAGTCTGGCATCGGACGCGAGTACGGCCGCTTCGGACTGGAGGCCTATCTGGAACCGAAGGCCATTCTCGGTCTCTAGCCATGGCGGGAGCGAGCCGGGCTCTGCTAACGTCGCCTGGCCAACCACACCTTGGGGATCCCATGCTCGCTCGTACCTGCCTTGCGCTCGCGCTCGCCCTCGCCCTGCCCGCCGTGGCGGAAGAAGCCAAGAAGACGCCCACGCCCAAGGAGCTCCTGGCGAAGTCGACACCCGCGGAATGGCGCACGCCCGATCCGCAGAACCTGGTCTACATGGACCTGCCGCAGGGCCGGGTGATCATCGAGCTCGCCCAGGACTGGTCGCCGCTGCACGCGGCGAACATCCGCACGCTGATCCGCGAGCATTACTTCGACGGTACCCAGGTGATCCGCGTCCAGGACAACTTCGTCACGCAGTGGGGCGACCCGGACGGTGACGACAAGAAAAAGGCGAAGAGCCTCGGCACGGCGAAGGAAACCCTGGCACCGGAGTTCACCCGCAAGGGTGGCAAGGCTTATCCATTCACCAGGCTTCAGGACGGCGACGTCTACGCACCCGAGGTCGGCTTTTCCGACGGCTTCCCGGTCGCCCGCGATGGCAAGGGCGAGGCCTGGATCACCCATTGCTACGGCACGGTCGGTGTCGCGCGCGATACCGGTGCCGAGAGCGGCAACGGCAGTTCGCTCTACGCGATCATCGGCCAGGCGCCGCGCAACCTCGATCGCAACCTCGCCGTCGCAGGCAAGGTCATCAAGGGCATGGAGATCCTCTCCGCCTATCCGCGCGGCGGCGAACCGATGGGCTTCTACGACAAGCCGGAGCAACGCGTGACGATCAAGAACGTGCGCCTCGCCGCGGATGTTCCGGAAGCCGAGCGCACGCCGATACAGGTGCTGCGTACCGACAGCAAGACGTTCGCCGCCGTGGTCGAGGCCAAGCGCAATCGTCAGGATGCATTCTATACACGACCGGCTGGCAAGATCGATCTCTGCAATATCAACGTGCCGGTGCGCGATCCGTCGAAGAAGGCGCCCTGACGGGCGCATCGCCGACAGGGTCGGCTCCCACCGGGTTAGCAGGTCCGCGGGCCATGGTGGGAGCCGACCCTGTCGGCGATGCCCCTAGGCCCTTGTGGGAGCCGACTTGTCGGCGATGCTTTCCTCCCGCACTACCGCGGACCAGCCCCCGCATCACCCACCGAACCTGATGCCGTCGGCTGCGCAACCACCGCTTCGCGCAAGGCCCTCAGCTTCGTCTTGAGCTTCCCTTCGTTCTCCGGCCCCACGCGCATCATGAACTTCTGCCCGACCGACAGCTGTTCCAGCGCGGGATTCGCATAGACGTACCCCTCCTTCGCGGGAATCAGCTGCTGGTTTCCCTTCGGTTCGGGCGCGGCGAGCAAGTGGTCGATGACCTCGACCAGGCGGTCGTTGAAATACCCGTTGGTTCCCAGGTCGCGGTAGGCCTGCTGGAACAGCGGATAGTTACGCTTGTACCAGGCGGCCGCCGCATTGGGATCGATCCGCTCCGCGACGTACATATAGGTCGCATAGCGTTCGGCATTCTTCTTCGAGGCGACGAAATTGCCGTCGTCCGACACGACCTGGAAGCGCCCCGTGGGCGTGCGCAGGGGCACGACATTCATGCCGACGCTCTGCTTCGGCAGCGCGTCGATCGTCGCCACCATGCGCGAGACGATGGCGTCGGTGCGTAAGACCGACTTCAGCGCACCATCGCTGGCCAGCGCCAGCAAGCCGGAAAGGATCTCGTCATCGCTCTGGTCGAGCGGCGGCAACGATGCCGTGGAAGCGGTCGCCGGACCGCCGATGGGATGCTGCGGCAACGTCGCATCGTGCACGGCTGTCGACGCTGCCGACGACGACGATCCGGCAACGGCGAACGGCGGTGCGGAGGCCGCTTCCCGCGCCTGCTTCTCGCGATAAACGAACACGCCGATGATCACGGCGATCGTCACGACCAGCAACGCCGCGACCCATTTCGAACCCGATGACTGTCTGCTCAACCTGCTGCTCCCGCGAAAACCAAGCCCCCATGGGACTACGAACCGCGTGTCGAGTTCAAATCCGGCGGTGGCCTTGTGTCGCGACTGCCCAGTGGGAGCCGACCCTGTCGGCGATTCAGGTGCCGACTTGTGGGAGCCGATTCATCGGCGAAAAGCCAACGGAGCGGTGACGCCGTGGCATCCGTCGCCGCTGAAGCGGCTCCCACACGACGCGCCCCATCGCCGACAGGGTCGGCTCCCACCGGTTCACATATTGCGGCGGTATTCGCCGCCTACGTCGTACAGCGCGTGGCTGATCTGGCCCAGCGAGTTGTTCTTCACCGCTTCCATCAGCTGCTCGAACACGTTGCGGCGCTCGCGGGCGGTCTTCTGCAAGACCTTGAGGCTCTCCGGTGCAAGCCGGTTGCGGGCCTTGCCATAAAGCAGCACGTTGTCGATCTGCTGGCCTTTTTCTTCTTCCGTGGAGCGGATCAGTTCGATCTCGGTGGCGATCTCGCCGCCGTGATCCTTGGGCAGGAAGGTATTGACGCCGATGAGCGGAAGCGAGCCGTCGTGCTTCTTGTGCTCGTAGTACATCGATTCTTCCTGGATCTTTCCGCGCTGGTACATCGTGTCCATCGCGCCGAGCACGCCGCCGCGCTCGCTGATCGCCTCGAACTCCTTGTATACGGCTTCCTCGACCAGGTCGGTCAGCTCGTCCACGACGTAGCTGCCCTGCCAGGGGTTCTCGTTGAAGTTGAGCCCCAGTTCGCGATTGATGATCAGCTGGATCGCCACGGCACGACGCACGCTCTCTTCGGTCGGCGTGGTGATCGCCTCGTCATAGGCGTTGGTGTGCAGGCTGTTGCAGTTGTCGAACAGCGCGTACAGGGCCTGCAACGTGGTACGGATGTCGTTGAACTGGATCTCCTGCGCGTGCAGCGAACGGCCGGAGGTCTGGATGTGGTACTTCAGCATCTGGCTGCGTGCGCTGGCACCGTAGCGCTCGCGCATGGCACGGGCCCAGATGCGGCGCGCGACGCGGCCGATCACCGTGTATTCCGGGTCCATGCCGTTGGAGAAGAAGAACGACAGGTTCGGCGCGAAATCGTCGATCTTCATGCCACGCGCGAGGTAATACTCGACGATGGTGAATCCGTTCGACAGCGTGAAGGCCAGCTGGCTGATCGGGTTGGCGCCCGCTTCGGCGATGTGATATCCCGAGATCGATACCGAGTAGAAATTGCGTACCTTGTGGTCGACGAAATACTGCTGGATGTCGCCCATCATGCGCAGGGCGAACTCCGTGCTGAAGATGCAGGTGTTCTGCGCCTGGTCTTCCTTCAGGATGTCGGCCTGGACGGTCCCGCGCACGGTCGCCAGCGTGTATGCCTTGATCCGGGCGTAGGTCTCCGGATCGACCACTTCCTCGCCCGACACACCCAGCAGGCCGAGCCCGAGGCCGTCGTTGCCCTTCGGCAGGTCGCCGTTGTAACGAGGGCGGTTGCCATCGGGATACAACTCGGCGATGCGCGCGTTGGCCATCTCCCAGCGGGAGGCGTCCTCGTTGAGGTACTTCTCCACGTTCTGGTCGATCGCCGTGTTCATGAACATGGCGAGGATGATCGGCGCGGGCCCGTTGATCGTCATCGACACCGACGTCGAGGGAGCCGACAGGTCGAAGCCCGAATAGAGCTTCTTCATGTCGTCCAGCGTCGCGATGGACACGCCTGAATTACCGATCTTGCCGTAGATATCGGGACGCGGCGCCGGATCTTCGCCGTACAGCGTGACCGAGTCGAACGCCGTCGACAGGCGCGCGGCCGCGCCTCCCAGCGAAAGGTAATGGAAGCGGCGATTGGTGCGTTCCGGCGTACCCTCGCCGGCGAACATGCGGGTGGGGTCCTCTCCCGCGCGGCGGTACGGGAATACGCCACCCGTGTACGGATAATGCCCGGGCAGGTTCTCGCGCATGAGGAAGGACAGGAGGTCGCCCCAGTCCTTCGTCTTCGGCGGAGACACTTTCGGGATTTTCTGGTGGCTCAGGGATTCACGATAGTTCTCGACGCGAATGACCTTGTCGCGCACCTGGTATTCGTTGAACTCGGCGGTGACCGATTCGAATCGCGATGGCCACTCACGGAGCAGGTTGATGGCTTCGCTGGAAAGTTCGCGCACCGCCTCGTTGTAGCGCTGGCGCAGCGTGGCCAGCGAACGGTCGCCGTCGACGACGAGCAGGTCGTGGTCGTAGAGGTCGAAGGCGCGGGGCAAGGCGTCGTCGCCGATGTCCTTGAGCGACTCGTAATAATGCTGTGCCTTGCTTGCCGCCTCGGCCTGCCTGGCGATCGTCCCGTTGACGCCGCGGCCCTGCTCGGCGATTTCGGCCAGGTAGCGGACGCGGTTGCCCGGGATCAGTACCGTCGCGCGCGGCTCGCGCAGGCTGGTGTCCACCTCGGGAGTCCACTCGCCCGCCGGCAGCGCGAGCTTCTCGCGAAGCAGGCGGCACAGGTTGGCGAACATCCAGGTCACGCCCGGATCGTTGAACTGGCTGGCGATCGTCGGATACACCGGCACGTTCTCGTCGGCCAGCTGGAAGGCGATGCGGTTGCGCTTCCACTGCTTGCGCACGTCACGCAACGCGTCTTCGGCGCCCCGCTTGTCGAATTTGTTGAGCACCACCAGCTCGGCGAAGTCGAGCATGTCGATCTTCTCGAGCTGGCTCGCCGCGCCGTATTCGCTGGTCATGACGTAGACCGGGAAGTCGACGAGATCGACGATTTCCGAATCGCTCTGGCCGATGCCGGCGGTCTCGACGATCACCAGGTCGTACGCCTGGGCCTTGAGGAAATCGATGCAATCGTGCAACACGATGGAGGTCGCGGCATGCTGGCGTCGCGTGGCCATCGAACGCATGTAGACGCGCGGGCTGCGCAGCGAGTTCATGCGGATGCGATCGCCCAGCAACGCGCCACCGCTGCGTCGGCGGGTGGGGTCCACGGCGAGCACGGCGATACGCTTGTCCGGGAAGGCGTGGAGGAAGCGCAACAGCAATTCGTCCACCACCGAGGACTTGCCCGCACCACCCGTGCCGGTGAGGCCGAGCACCGGCGTCTTGCCGCCGGCGAGCTTCCACGCCTTGCGCAGGCGTGCGAGCTCTTCCTCGGTGAACCGGTCTTCCTCGATCGCCGAGAGCATGGCGCCGATGGAGATCTCGTCCTCGACGGAGGCGGCCGCCGGCGCTGCTTCCACGCGCTGTTTCACCGCGGCGCGCGTCCGCGACATCACGTCCTCGATCATCTCGGTGAGGCCGAGCTTCATGCCATCGTTGGGATGGTAGATGCGCTCCACGCCATAGGCCTGGAGTTCCTTGATCTCTTCCGGCGTGATCGTGCCGCCGCCACCGCCGAACACACGGACATGGGCGGCACCGCGCTCGCGCAGCATGTCGACCATGTACTTGAAGTACTCGACGTGGCCGCCCTGGTACGACGACAACGCGATCGCGTCGGCGTCTTCCTGCAGCGCCGCGCGGACCACGTCCTCCACTGAGCGGTTATGGCCCAGGTGGATGACCTCGGCGCCCTGGCTCTGGATGATCCGGCGCATGATGTTGATGGCCGCGTCGTGGCCATCGAACAGGCTCGCCGCCGTGACGAAACGCAGCGGTGTCGCCTCCGCGTCCGTGCTGCTGGCGGGGATGTGCTTGGGCTGCGAACTCATGGAAACTCCGGGGAAGACCGACAACGGTGGGGAACCGGCCGATTCTACTGCGGAGGCGCCGATGGCCTTTGGTGCGGTGCAGCGCAGGCGCCGCGATGAAGTCAGTCCGACAAGAACGCCAACGAGGCCGCCACCACCGTTTCATCGTCCACCACCCGCCGATGGCCCAGGCGCCCCGTCCTGAGCAACTTCGCCCCCGGCCAGAGGCTGGCATACAGTTCGCCCTCGCCCACCGGCACGTCACGATCCGACACGTCGTGCACGACCAGCAAGGGCTGGGTCCGCTTCGGCGCGTGGTGGCGGATATGCAGGTCGTCGATAAGGACGCCGGTGCGCTCCGCGAGCGCATCGTGCAATGCCGGCCTGAGGTGTTCGCCCAACCGCACGAAACGCGCGAACCGTCGCGTCGCCGCCTGCGGATCGGCGGCGGGCGCGATCAAGACGACGCGCTTCGCCGTCCATCCATCGTCCAGCGCGAGCGTGACCGCCGCACCGCCCAGGGAATGGGCGACCACACCTTCCGCGCCACCGTAGTGGCGCCCTATCGCGCCCACGGTGCGAGCGAAATCGGGCAACGTGCACAGCATGCCTCCACTATGCCCGTGGCCTGGCTGGTCGAACGCCACGGCAGCCCAGCCACGGGCGAGAAGGCGGGCCGCCCAGTTCTCCCAGCGCAAGCCCATGCTCGACCAGCCGTGCACCAGCAAGACGTAAGGCTGTGCCGCCGGATCGCCCCAGACGTACGTGGCGATCGGGATGCCGTCGACCTCCACGGTTTCCCGGCGGGCCGACATCGCCGCCAAGGCGCTTGTCGCGCGTTCACGGCTGCTCGGTAGCGGCGTCTGGAAGACCCGTGCCGCATGGACGACGGTCCGCTTGGGAAAAAGGCGGCCGCCGAGCCGATAGGCGACACGGATGCCCAGAAGGGTCGCGATGGTGCGGGCGCCGAAGCGGCGAGGTGGTTTCATGGAAGGACCGGTGGGGTAAGCCCCCGGGATTATCCCGCATCCGGGCTTTTCACGAACCTGAACGCTCACACCGGCTACTGGTCAACCTCGCCCCTGGAGCCCGCGTTCTGGCGCACGAATCCGCATCCGCGGACGTCCCGGAGGAACAGCACGCCATGACCACCCTGACCCGCACCCTCGCCGCCGTCGCCGCCCTGGGCCTGGCCGTCGGCGCCGCGAGCTACACCCCGCCCGCCGCCGCAAGGGAATATGTGTCGGTCACCGTGAGCAACCGGCCGCCGCCGCCGCGCTTCGAGCGCGTTCCGCCGCCACGGGCAGGCTATGTCTGGGCACCCGGCTACTGGAACTGGGCCGGCAGCCGCTATGTCTGGGTCGGCGGCCACTGGTACGCGGGCCGCCCCGGCTATGTCTACCGGCCGCCCGTGTGGCGCCCGTACGGCCGTGGCTGGCGGATCGAGCGGGAGACCTGGTACCGCGATCCGCACTGGCACCGCTGAGCCCGTGCTGCGCCGCACCTACACTGAGCGCCACAACGGTTTAAACTAGGCAGCTGACACGACATATCGCCCCCGCCTCGCAGGCCGGGGCGATTTTTTTGGACGGTCACAATCATCCACCGGTGGTCCCCACCGCCGGTTTTCACCTAGAGGGCGGTGCTGCTGCCGCTTGAGACTGGAGTTAGCGTTCGATGATTTTCGAAACCATCGCCAACACGGGCCACGAAGAAGTCGTCTTCTGCCATAACAAGGACGCGGGCCTGAAGGCCATCATCGCGATCCACAACACCGTGCTTGGCCCGTCCCTGGGCGGCCTGCGCATGTGGCCGTACAAGACCGAGCAGGATGCCGTCAACGACGTGCTCCGCCTGTCGCGTGGCATGACCTACAAGAACGCGGTGGCCGGCCTGAACCTCGGCGGCGGCAAGGCCGTGATCATCGGCGATCCCTCCAAGGACAAGTCCGAGGCGCTGTTCCGCGCCTTCGGCCGTTTCGTCAACTCGCTCAACGGCCGCTACATCACGGCCGAGGACGTCGGCATCGACGTCAACGACATGGAATACGTCTACCGCGAGACCGAATACGTCACCGGCGTGCACCAGGTGCACGGCGGTTCGGGCGATCCCTCGCCGTTCACCGCCTTCGGCACGCTGCAAGGCCTGATGGCCGCGCTGCAGAGCAAGCACGGCAACGAAGACGTCGGCAAGTACAGCTACGCCGTGCAGGGCTGCGGCCACGTCGGCAGCGAATTCATCAAGCTGCTGCGCGAGCAGGGCGCGAAGGTGTTCGTCACCGACATCAACAAGGATGCGGTGCAGCGCTGCGTCGACGAACTCGGCTGCGAGGCCGTGGGCCTGGACGAGATCTACGACGTCGACGCCGATGTCTACAGCCCGTGCGCCCTCGGCGGCACGATCAACGAGCAGACGATCGACCGCATCAAGGCGAAGATCATCTGCGGCGCGGCCAACAACCAGCTCGCGACCGACGCCATCGGTGACGAAGTCGCGCGTCGTGGCATCGTCTACGCCCCGGATTACGCGGTGAACGCAGGCGGCGTGATGAACGTGTCGCTGGAGATCGACGGCTACAACCGCGAGCGCGCCATGCGCATGATGCGCACGATCTACTACAACGTCGGCCGCATCTTCGAGATCTCCGCCCGCGACAACATCCCGACCTACAAGGCCGCGGACCGCATGGCGGAAGAGCGCATCAGCGCCATCGGCAAGATCCGCCTGCCCCACATGGGCAACGGCGCACCGCGCTTCCAGGGCCGCATGCGCGGGCAGTAAGCGCTACGCATATTGGGCAACGAAGAAGCCGCCGGCGCGATCCGGCGGCTTTTTTCGTTTCGGGATTACGCCATCTGGACGAGCACCGTCATCCCCCGGCGCGGCAACGCCGGGCATAAGCTGGACACGGCGGTTCCATCCGAGCCGCCATCGGCAAACCATGGAGTGGATGCATCATGAACAACGGCGTGGAAAGGCAGAACGGCACGGTCAAATGGTTCAACGACGCGAAGGGATTCGGCTTCATCGCCCCGGAAACGGGTGCCGACGTTTTCGTGCACTTCCGGTCCATCCAGACAACGGGTTTCAAGACCCTGAAGGAAGGACAGAGGGTGTCGTTCATCGTGGTACAAGGCCTGAAAGGCTTGCAGGCCGACGACGTACATCCCCTCTGATGCATCAAGCAGCAGAGCTCGACCCCTCGTTCGGCGACAATGGCAGGCTCATCTTGACTTCGAGCCACCGGCGTACGTTCGCGTACGACATGGCGACGGGTGACGACGACAGTATTTTCGTTGCATTGTCATGCATCGACGATGTGGCGGTCGGTGCTCTATTCGGGCTTGCCAAGCTTCACCCCGATGGCCGGATCGATCAGACATTCGGTGCCGAGGGCTACTCGGTTCATCCCGCCCCCGGCGAAACACACGGAAATGGGAATTCCCGGACGCGCGGCACACGCAACTCCCCACCGTACGCGCTATCGCAGGTCGCGGAGGAGTTCGGCGTCGTCGCAAAAGGCATCCAGCCGTTCGTCCTGCCCGATGGAAAGATCCTCTTGCGCTGCACGTCGGGTCGACCGTACGACATAGCCGAGCCATTTCTCGCAAGGTTTCAGGCAAACGGTTCGCTCGACATGTCATTCGGCAACGAAGGCACGCGGATCTTCGTGTTCGAAGAACACATTCTGCTCGACGCAAACGTCATTTCCCTGGACGGCGAGCTGATTGTCCTGGCGGGTCGACGTTATCGCAGGAATGACGGAAAGATCGACGGCGTAATCATCCGGTTGCTCGAGGATGGAAGCGCCGACCCCTCGTTCGGCGAAGCGGGCATCCTTCCGGCGGCCTTTCCCGGCGGCGTGGACGAAAATGTCCAGTGCGCCGTCATCCAGGGCGAGAAGTTCATTCTCGCGGGCATGAACTCGTTGCAGGCACTTGCGCGCCGGTTCCTTCCGAACGGGGAAATCGACACGACGTTCGGAAGCCAGGGAACATACTATCTGCCCGAAACAGAAGATCCCGACACGGGGCCACCGTATTTCGTGCACGTTCTGCCGACTGCGGACGGGGGATTCATCGGCCTGGGAACAGACCCGGTTCCCGGCACCGCTACCTCTCGCGATTATGGATTCGTCGTCGGCATCGATGCGGACGGTCGAGCGAACCAGGATTTCGGCGGAGGGCATCCCATCCTGACCCCCGCGCACCTTGGAACAGCGAGGCTGCACGGTGGCATGTTCGACCGGTCCGGGAAACTCGTCGTCGCCGGCACCCTCGGTGGCACGTACGCCAAAGGGTGGCTGGTGGGCCGGTACTCCTCCTCGGGCGTGCCGGATGAATCGTTCGGCGACCGCGGCTTCATGTATGTCGTTTTTGGCGAGCCTGCGTATTTCAATGAAATCGCGCGAGGATTCACCGTCCAGGGCACCCGTGGAATCCTGCTGTCAGGTCAGGTCATAAACGCAACCAGCAACGTAAGCGACGCGGTCGTCTTTCGTGTACCGCTCGCCTGAAGTCGCCACCGTGCCGGGTCAAGACGCCGCGACGGCCAGGTTCGTCACGGTCACGGCGGGCGCCGGTGCGGTCACCATCGCACCAAGGGTCAACAGGCAGGTCAGGACGGCGGCGACGAAGAAGGTCTTCAGCATGGCGGTCTCGAATTTCATGGTCGTTCTCCAGGACGGTGGATGAAGGGGTTTCGAGAGAGGTATCGCAAGGGCCGTGCCAACCGGCGGAACGGGCTGGCAGGCGCATTCCACGGGGGTTGGCGCGGGGCGTCCGTGATACCGGTACGTGTCCGCGGACGGTACGGCGTCCGGACGGTCGCCGTGTCCGGACGCCAACCCCGGTGACCCGTGGGAGCCGCTTCAGCGGCGATGGGTGCTTGTCGACAGCGGGCCCGCTGCCGCGGGATCGCCGCTGGAGCGGCTCCCACAGCGGCTCTCCGCACTCGAGACGTCACAGCAAGTGGACCCCATGTTCCGGGCTTCGATCTGCTACACTTTCCGCACCCGGGTACTCTTGTAAGGCTTTGCCTACACGGTGCTTTTGGGTTCAGGGGAATGCCGCCGGACGGCGGCGACAACCAGAGCATTCCGATCACCTTCGTCGCCTCGATGGTGGCGCCCGTTTCCGTTTGCCCTCGCGGGCGCGGGCCTGCGCGACCCCGGGGATGAAATGGACTTACCGAGCTATGAGCGCGATCCCAGCTGAAACCTTCACCTCCGACGACGTCCTCGCTCGTCTCCGCTCGGTCCTGCACGAGACCTTCGAGATCGACCCGAGCAAGGTGACCCCGGAAGCCAACCTCTTCACCGACCTCGAACTGGACAGCATCGACGCGATCGATCTTGCGATCCAGGTCCAGGACATGACCGGCACCCGGATCAAGCCCGAGGACTTCAAGAGCGTGCGTACGGTCGGCGACGTGGTCGCCACCGTGCAGTCACTGCTCACCCGCTGAGCGGACCGATGGCGGGCAGGCCCGGACCGCGCGATGCCGCGGCGCGTTCCTTCGCGCCCTGCGCCGTCGTACCGATCTACAACCACGGACGAACCATCGCCGCCACGGCGAACGCCCTGGCTGCACACGGCTTGCCCGTGCTGATCGTCGACGACGGCTCGAACGACGAGACGCGCGACATCCTCGACGCCCTGGTCGCCGGGCGCGACGAGCTTCGCCTGATCCGCCTGCCCGAGAACGCAGGCAAGGGCGCCGCTCTCACCGCCGGCTTCCTCGCCGCGCACGCTGCGGGTTACAGCCACGTGCTGCAGATCGACGCCGACGGGCAGCACGACATCGCCGATGTGCCGCGCTTCCTCGCCGAGGCACGCGCCACTCCGGAAGCGATGATCTGCGGCAAGCCGATCTACGACGACACGGTGCCGCGCACCCGCCTGTACGGCCGCTACCTCACCCATGCCTGCGTCTGGGTCGAAACGCTCTCGTTCGACATCCACGATTCCATGTGCGGGTACCGCCTTTATCCACTCACCGACACCTGCGCCGAGATAGCGCGCAAGCCGCTTCCGGCACGCATGGACTTCGACACCGAGATCGCGGTGCGCCTGTACTGGCGCGGCGTGCCGGTGCGAAACGTGCCGACGCGCGTGATCTATCCGGAAGACGGCCTGTCGCACTTTCGCATGTGGCACGACAACGTCCGCATCACCGCCATGCACACCCGCCTGTTGCTCGGCATGCTGCCACGCATGCCTCGCTTGCTCCTTCGCAAGTTCAACCGAAGGAACGCACGATGCGCCGCCTGATCGCCCTCGCCGCGCTGTTCTGCGCGTTTGCCGTCCAGGCCCAGGCGCCGACCCTCGTGGACGACATCCTGGCGCAACTCGCCCGGCACGCCCAGGTGCGCGCCACGTTCACCCAGAGCCGCGAGAACCCCGCGCTGGCGGAGCCCCAGGTCAGCCATGGCGACCTTCTGTTCGTCGTCGGCCACGGCATGCTCTGGCACACGCGCGATCCCTTCGACGACAACCTCGTGCTCACCACGGACGGCACTTCGCGGCTGGATGCGCAGGGCAGGCTCGAACGCGTTCGCGACGGCAACCGCGGCGTCAGCCAGGTCTCGGCGATGCTGCAGTCGCTGCTCGCCGGGCAATCCACCGAGGCCATGCGCCAGTTCAGCGTCACCGCGGAAGGCTCGCCCGAACGCTGGACCTTGCGCTTCGTGCCACGCCAGGCGCGCATGGCCCGCGTACTGGCCGGCATCACGCTGAAGGGCGATGCCTTCCTGCAATCGATCGAGGTCGAGCTGGCCAATGGCGAACGCACCCGCATCGCCTTCTCCGACACGCGCGACGCCGGGCCCCTCACCCTGCTCGAAGCCAAGGTGCTCGGCGTTCCATGAGACAGGTACCGACCGCGGTGCGTGCCGGCTTGTTCGCGTTCGCGGCGCTGGTGGCCTGCGTGTCGTGTGCATGGTTGCTCTTCGGCCGCGGCGTCTCGCCACTACAGACCGACCTGCTGACCATGCTGCCGGCCACCGAGCGCCACTCCTTGGCGGAAGACGCGGTGGAACGGCTGGCGAAGTCCAGCGGGGACCGCATGGTGCTGCTGGTGGGCAGTGCCGATGACGGCAGCGCCAAGGACGCCGCGCGCGAGCTGGGCGCCGCGCTGAGTGGCGATCCCGTCTTTGCCTCGGTCATCGCCGAACTGCCGCCCTTCGACCTCGACCAGCTCGTCACGCCGTTCCTGCCGTTCCGTTTCCATCTGCTGACGGCGGAAGATCGCGCCGCCATCGTGGCACCGGGCTTCGATCCCGTCGCCATGCTCAGGCGGCGGTTGAATGAACCCTTCGGTGCGAACGTGGGCGCGAAACTCACCGACGATCCGTTCGGCTGGCTGCAACACTGGCTCGACCGCCAGCCGTGGAACCATGCCACCCTCGTGCCCGAAGACGACCTGCTCGTCGCGCGTCGCGGCGACGAGACCCACGTCCTGGTGATCGCCACGCTCGCCGGTTCGTCATACGACGATACCGTGCAGCGCCAGGCGCTGGCGGCGCTGGCCAAGGCGGAAAAGGCCATGGCGGCGAAGCATCCGGATGCGCGACTGCTGCGCACCGGAGCGATCTTCTACGCCGCCGCCGCGCGTGCCGGTGCCGAACGGGATACGCACGTGGTCGGCATCGCCTCGTCACTCGGCATCGCCGCGCTGTTGCTGTTCGTATTCCGTTCGGTCCGGCCGCTGCTGATCGCCTTCGTTTCGACCGCGCTCGGCGTGGTCGGCGCCATCGTCGCCACGGTGCTGGTGTTCGGCCAGTTGCACCTGCTGACCCTGGTCTTCGGCGCGGCGCTGCTGGGCGAAGCGGTGGATTATTCGATCCAGTACCTCTGCGCGCGTGCCAACGCAGGCCAGGCGTGGAACGCCGCGCGTGGCGTGCGCCAGGTCCGTCCGGCGCTGCTGCTGGCGCTGGCCACGTCCCTGCTGGGTTACGCGCTGCTCGCGCTCGTTCCCTTTCCCGCCTTGCGGCAGATGGCCTGTTTCGCCATCGCCGGCATGGCCATCGCCTGCGCCAGCGTGTTCTGGCTGTTGCCGGTGTTGGCGGCGAAGCCGGCCCATGCACCGCTCGCCCCGTCCCTGGTGCGGCTGGCACTCGGCTGGCAGCGCATCGCCTCGGGTCGCCGCGCTCTCGCGGCCATCGCCGTGCTGGCGCTGCTCGCCCTTCCCGGCTGGTCGCGCCTCGGACACGACGACGACATCCATCTGCTCATCTCCCCGCCGAAGTCGCTGGAGGCACAGACGGCCGCCATCCGCGACATCGCCGGTTTCGGGGGCGGCAGCCAGTTCTGGCTGGTGGAAGGCAAGGACACCGAGCAGGTGCTGCAACGCGAGGAAGCGCTCACCGATCGCCTGCGCACATGGCGGGACGACGGCAAGCTCACCGGCTGGACCGGTGTGAGCACGATGCTGCCCTCGATGAAACGGCAACACGACAACCTCGCCGCCGCGGCCATGGTTTTCTGCGGTAAAGCCAGCCCCCCGCAGCTCACCGCGGACACATGCCATGGCAAGGTCCGCTCCGCCATGCTGGCCGCCGGCTTCAAGGCCGAGGCGGCCGACGCCTACGAGGCGACTTTCCCGGGCCGGGCGTTCACCCTCGACGACTGGCTCGAGACGCCCGCATACACTCCCTTCCAGTACCTGTGGATGAGCGGGAATCATGGCACCGGCAGTATCGTGCTGCCGCAAGGCCAGGACGACGTGAACCTGCTGCGCACCGCC
This sequence comes from Luteibacter sp. RCC_6_2, assembly GCF_041360655.1. NCBI lineage: Bacteria > Pseudomonadati > Pseudomonadota > Gammaproteobacteria > Lysobacterales > Rhodanobacteraceae > Luteibacter > Luteibacter sp. RCC_6_2. The sequence continues at coordinate 29,269 of NZ_JBFUPQ010000002.1, forward strand.
GCCGAAGGCCTGCCCGGCGTCTCGCTGATCGACAAGCCCGCCGGCATCTCCATGTTGTTCGGCCGCTATCGTGGCTACGCGAACATCTGGCTGGGCGCGGCACTGGCGCTGGTCGGCCTCGCCTTCGCCTGGCGCTACGGTCCACGCGCTGCCTGGCGCGTGCTGCTGCCGCCCGCGGCCGGCATCGTCTTCAGCGTCGCCGCGCTCGGCTATCTCGACCAACCGCTCACCCTGTTCCACATCATGGCCCTGATGCTGGTGCTGGGTGTCGGCGCGAACTATGCCGTCTTCCTTCGCGAAGGCGAGCCTCATGCTGCCCATGTTCCCGGGGCCGCTTACGCGGGCGTGCTGCTGTCGGCCGCCACGGCCCTGCTCTCTTTCGGGCTGCTCGCGCTCAGCACGATGCCCGCCCTCCGGCATTTCGGTCTCACCCTGCTCCTCGGGATCGGTTTCACCGCGCTGCTGGCGCCGGTGAGCGTTCCCGCACCAAAGAAATCCAACGCATGAACACCACCGCATATTCCACGGGGAATCACACGATGAAACGCGTCGTCGTCACCGGTATCGGCGGCATCACGCCGCTCGGCCACGACTGGACCCGCATCGAGGCGCGCCTGCGCCAGTTCCACAACGCCGTGCGCCGCATGGGCGAGTGGGACTACTTCGACAAGCTCAACGGCCGCCTGGGCGCGCCGGTGGACGATTTCAGCCTGCCCACGCACTGGTCGCGCAAACACGTGCGTTCGATGGGGCGCGTGGCGCAACTGGCCGTCGCCGCCAGCGAACGCGCACTCGCGGACGCCGGCCTGCTCGACGACGAACGGATCGCCGATGGCCGCATGGGCGTGGCCTACGGTTCGTCCGGCGGCAGCATCGAGCCAGCCCGTACCGTGGGGCACATGCTCGAGACCGGCTCGATGCAGGGCGTGACCGCCACGAGCTACATCCAGATGATGGCGCACACCACGGCGGTGAACGTGGGCGTGTTCTTCGGCCTCAAGGGCCGGGTCATCACCACCTCGAGCGCATGCACCTCGGGAAGCCAGGCCATCGGCTACGGTTACGAAGCGATCCAGCAAGGCAAGCAGACGCTGATGCTGTGCGGCGGTGCCGAGGAACTCTCCGGGCCGGGCGCGGCCGTGTTCGATACCTTGTTCGCCACCAGCACCCGCAACGAGACGCCGGAGCTCACGCCCCGCCCGTTCGACGCCGGACGCGACGGCCTGGTGGTCGGCGAAGGCGCGACCACGCTGATCCTCGAGGAATACGAACACGCGGTGGCACGCGGCGCGCGCATCTATGCGGAAGTCGTCGGCTTCGGCACCAATTCCGACGGCGCGCACATCACCCAGCCCACGCGCGAAACGATGGCGGGCGCCATGCGCCTGGCACTGGCAGATGCCGGCCTGCCGGCTTCCGCCATCGGCTACGTCAGCGCGCACGGCACCGCCACCGATCGCGGCGACGTGGCCGAGAGCCACGCCACCGCCGACGTGCTGGGCGCCGGCGTACCGATCAGTTCGATGAAGAGCTACGTCGGCCATACGCTCGGCGCCTGCGGCGCACTGGAAGCCTGGTGGGCGATCGAGATGATGCGCGGCGGCTGGTTCGCGCCGACGATCAACCTCGACACTCCCGATCCGGAGTGTGCGGCATTGGATTACCTCACGGGCGAAGGCAGGGACATCCAGACCGACCATGTGATGAACAACAACTTCGCCTTCGGCGGAATCAACACCTCACTCATCTTCAAGGCGCATCGCTGATGCGGCGTGTCGTCGTCACCGGCATGGGCGCCGTGTCCTGCCTCGGCGCCGGCCGGCACGCGCTGTTCGAAGGACTGCGCGCGGGCCGCGCGGGCTTTCGCCACAGGGACGATTTCGAGGCGCTCGGCATGCGCTGCCGGGTCGCCGCGCCCGTCGACCTCTCAGCACTGGAACCGCCGCCGCGCAAGCTGCGCCGCTACCTGCCCCAGGCCGCTGAATTCGCCTGGCATGCCACGCGTGAAGCATTGGCCGAGGCGAACCTGGACGAAGCACGGGTGCGCGAGCGCGATGTCGGCATCGTCATGGGCGGTGCCGCGGCGCTGAGCGAATACGAGGCCGGCCTCGATGTCTTCCATGCCAAGGGGATATCCCGGCTGTCGCCGTTCATCGTGCCTCGCAGCATGGGCAGCGCGGTATCGGCCACGCTCACCCACGCGTTCGGATTCGGCGGCCGGGGATTCACCGTCGGCTCCGCCTGCACGAGCGCCACGCACGCGATCGGCCAGGGCATGGAATTGATCCAGCTCGGCCGCCAGGAGATCGTGGTGTGCGGTGGCGCCGAGGAACTGCATGACAAGGCCGCCATGTGTTTCGACGTGATGAACGCGCTTTCCTCCACCAGCGTGGCCGGTGAACGCGTATCGACGCCTTACGCCGACGACCGCGATGGCATCCTGCTCGGCGGCGGCGCCGGCGTGCTGGTACTGGAATCGCTTGAACACGCGTTGGCACGGGGCGCGACGATCCTCGCCGAGATGGCGGGCTATGGTGCCGCTTCCGACCCGGACGGCATGATCAGCCCCGCCGCGGACGGCATGGCCGAGGCCATGCACCAGGCCATCGATCTCGCCGGCACCCTGCCCGACTACGTGAATACGCATGCCTGCGCCACCGTCGCCGGCGATCTGGCCGAATGGGAAGCGCTGCGCCGTGTGTTCGGCGATCGTGGTCACCCGGTGCCGCCCATGTCGTCGATCAAGGGCCTCATCGGCCACGCGCCCGCCGCCGCGGGTGCGCTCGACGCCATCGCCGCGATCGCGATGATGGAACAGGAGGTCCTGCTTGGCGGTGCCATGCCACGTGAGCGCGATCCCGCCTTCGCGGACGCGCCGCTCATCGAAGGTGAACTCACGAAACGCATCGATAGCCTGCTTTCGAACACCTTCGGTTTCGGCGGCAGTTGCGCCGCGCTGATGATCCGCCGTTTCGACGGGGACAACGCATGATCGACCTGCACATCGACGCGTGGCGTGCCTGGGCGCCGGGCGTGGACGCCCCCGCCGACTGGGCGGCTTGGGCCGCCGATCCGCATCCCATCGTCGATCGCGGCGAACAGCCCGCCTGCGATTTCGTTCCGGCAATGCAGCGTCGCCGGCTCAGCAGGCTGGCGCGCATCGTGATGCATGCCGCGTGGCCCTTGTGCGGCGGCGACGAGCAACTGCCTTTCGTGTTCGCCTCACGCCACGGCGAGACCACCCACACCTTCGCCATGCTCGACGAGATCGGCCGCGAAGCCCCGCTGTCGCCGACGCGGTTCGGCCTGTCCGTGCATAACGCCATCGCCGGGCAATGGTCCATCCTGCGCGGCCAGCGCGGCGAATCGGTGGCCATCGCCGGCGAGGCCGATACCTTCGAACATGCGATCGTCGAGGCCGCCGCCCTGCTCGGCGAGGGTGCTTCCGCCGCCATCGTGGTCGTCGCCGAAGAGCTTCCCGCCGAGGCCTACGACGGATGGATCGACGACGTACCCTTCTCGTATACGCTCGCACTGCGAGTATCGCTGGCGGGCGGTGGCCCGCGCTGGCGCCTGTCGCTCGGTGAAAATACCGGCGCCACGCCGGCGGCCGGTGAGCCGCACGCCTTGCGTTTCGTCCGCGCCTTGCACCATGGTGCGACCCTCGACCACCCGTGGAAGACACGACGATGGACCTGGCAGCCGATAGCGTGAGCCGCCGCCGCGACGCATGGGCGTGGCGCTTCGTCTTCACCGCGCTCAGCTTCGCGCTGTTCGGCGTCGGCGGCGTGCTGCTGCGGGTGCTCATCCTGCCCGTGGTCCTGCACTGGCCAGGCCCGCCCGCCGTGCGCCGGCGGCGCGCCCGGCGCACGGTCGGCCACGCCTTCTGGCTGCATGCCCAGTTCATGTACCGGACCGGCGTGGTGAGCTATTCCTTCGAAGGCCTGGAGAAGCTGGGCCGCCCCGGCCAGATGATCGTCGCCAACCACCCTTCGCTGATCGACGTGGTCTACCTCATCGGCCACGTGCCCGATGCCAACTGCATCGTGAAGCACAGTCTCTGGAAGAACCCCTGCATGCGTGGTCCCGTGAGCGTCGCGCAGTACATCAGCAACGACGGCAGCGCGGACATGCTGGAGCGCGCGGCCGACGTGCTGCGCGAAGGACAGACGCTGATCGTCTTCCCCGAAGGCACGCGCACCACGCCGGGAGAGTTCCCGGTGTTCCACCGTGGCGCGGCGGCGATCGCCGTCCGCGGGGCGCGGGTGGTCACGCCCGTGTTCATCAGCGTCCGGCCCACCACGCTGACCAAGGCCGAGCCGTGGTATCGCGTCCCGCACCGGCGCGTGCGCATGCATCTGCGCGTAGGTGACGATATTCCCGTGCAGGGCTTCAGCGAAGGCACTCCCGCGCCGATAGCCTCCCGACGTCTCAACGAACACCTGCACGCCCTCTACGCCAGGGAACTCAAGGCATGAACGACCTCGAGCGGGATATCGCCCGCCTCATCATCGACACGCTCGCCCTCGAACACCTGGGTGTCGACGACATCGCCCCGGACCAGCCGCTTTTCGGCCAGGGACTCGGGCTGGATTCGGTCGATGCGCTGGAACTCGCGCTCGCGTTGCAAAACCGCTATGGCCTGAAGATCGCATCGGATTCGCGAGATGCGCGGCGCCATTTCGAAACCGTGCGCAGCCTGGCCCTCTACGTCCAGGCGAGTGGGTCCGCATGCGCAAGCTGAGCGACCTCGTCCTGCTGATCGTCGGCGTGCTGTACCCGTTCATCGTGTACTTCGGCATGGACCACGTGTCGACGCCGGTCTTCGGCCTGATCCTCGGCGGCCTCTGGCTCGTCCGCGCGCCCGCGCTCCTGCGCCAGCCCGGGGGGCGCTGGATGCTCGGCATCACCCTGGTCTATTGCGCCGTGCTCGCCTTCGGCGGCGAAGAACACCTGCTGCGCTGGTACCCCAGCCTGATCTGTGCCCTGCTGCTGGCGGCCTTCGGCCTGAGCCTGAAATACGGACCGCCGATGATCGAGCGCATCGCGCGGGTGAGCGAACCGGACCTGCCTCCGGTCGCCGTTCGCTATACGCGCCGGGTGACCTGGGTATGGGTGGCGTTCTTCGCGCTCAACGGCACCGCTTCGGGCGTGCTCGCCGAGTGGGGACCGCTTTCATGGTGGACCTTCTACAACGGCATCCTCGCCTATTCCGTCATGGGCGCTCTGTTCCTGGGCGAGTGGGTCCTCCGCCAGCGCCTTCGCCGGCGGATCAACAAGGCACCGATGGACGGTGCCGCGCAGCGCCTCGCCTCGCATCCCTGGGTGGACGCGGCGGCGGGCGGGTATGCCGGAAAACTGGGCCCGGGCATGGTCGTCGCGCTGGGCACCGCCGGACGGCTGGCCTTGCTCCGTCACGGCCGCGCGGGCCTGGTCAACGAGTTGGGCCAGCACGCGGCCGGTGACGATGCCCTCTCCACGCCACTGGTCTGGCGGTTCGTCGATGTGCTGCCGGAACCGTCCAGCGTGGATGCGCTGCTACGCGCCGCCTTGCCCGAGACCGCCATCGTGCTCGGCGAGCACCGCGAAGGCGATACCTGCACGATCGACCTCGAACTGCCGCTCGACCTCGCCTGCTTCGCGGATCATTTCCCCGATGCGCCGGTGCTGCCTGGCGTATTGCAGGTGGGCTGGGCGCTCGACCTGGCCGCGCCGCGGCTCGGCACGCCACGTACCTGCCATGCCATGGATGGCCTGAAGTTCCAGCGGCTGCTGCGCCCCGGCGATCGTGTCCGACTCGTACTACGCCACGACCCCGATACCCGACGCCTTCACTTCGCCTATCGCATGGACGATGCGCCCGTCTCCTCGGCCCATCTTCGCCTGGATGGCACCCATGCCTGAGGCGACGGCGAACGTGCAGCATTGGGCGGCGCAAAAGGAGCGCGGCAGCTTCCTCGGCATCAAGCTCACCGCCATCGCCGTGCGGCTGCTCGGCCGGCGCGCGGTGACGCCCGTGATCCAGCTGATCGTGCTGTATTTCTTCGTCACCGGACGCGCGGCGCGACACAACGTGCGCGACTACCAGCGGCGCCTCGCCGCATGGAGCGGGCGCGGCGACCTCTTCCCACGTTCGCGCGCCGTGTTCGCCCAGTACCTCGCCTTCGGGGAATGCATGCTCGACCGTTTCGATGTCTGGCGCGGCAAGCTGCGCCTCGCCTCGATCGACATGGACGATCCCGATGGCGTGCGTGACGCGCTGCTGGCCGGTGGGCGCGGGCAGCTGCTGGTCTGCACCCACCTGGGCAACCTCGATGTGTGCCGTGCGATGGCCGAGGTCGGCGAGGGCGTGGCGCTGAACGTCCTGATGCATCTGCCCAACGCCGCGCACTTCAACCGGCTGCTCGGCGAATCGGGCGACAAACGGCTGCGTCTGATGCACGTGGGCGACCTCGATACCTCCGCGATGCTGGAACTGTCGCAGCGCCTGGAGCGGGGCGAGTGGATCGCCATCGCAGGCGACCGCGTGCCGGAACACAGCGGACGCGTCGTCGACGCGGATTTCCTCGGTGCGCCCGCGGCCTTTCCGCAAGGCCCATGGCTGATGGCCGCGATGCTGCGTTGCCCGGTGAACCTCGTTTGCTGCCTGAAACACCAGGGCCGTTATCGCATCCACCTTCGCCGCTTCGCCGATGCCGCCGGGTGGGAGCGCGGGTCGCGCGATGCGGCCATCGCCCGGTCGGTAACGGACTATGCCGCGTGGCTCGCCGAACGTTGCCTCGACGCACCCTTGCAATGGTTCAATTTCCACGCGTACTGGCACGGTACGAACGGAGCAGCCCATGCGCGCTAGCGGCGTCCTCGCCGCCGAGATCGAAGTGACCGTCCCCTTCTTCGACGTCGACTCCATGGACGTCGTCTGGCACGGCCATTACGTGAAATACCTCGAGATCGCGCGTTGCGCGCTGCTCGACGACCTCGGCCACAACTACCGGCGGATGAAGGAGACAGGCTATGTCTGGCCCATCATCGACCTGCAACTGCGTTATGCCCGCGCCGCACGATTCGGGCAGACCCTGCGCGTGCGCGCCGAACTGATCGAGTGGCAGAACCGCTTGAAGATCCACTACACGTTGAGCGACGCCGCCAGCGGCGAGCGCCTCACCCGGGCCAGCACCATCCAGGTCGCGGTGAGCCTCGTCGATGGAGAGATGCAACTGGTCTCGCCCACCGTGTTCACCGACGATGTCGACCGTCGTCTTGCGCGCCGCTCGCAGGACCGTTCCGCAGGAAGCACGCCATGAAGTACGCCAGCGCCACCTATGTCGAGGAAACCCGGATCGGTTTCGTTTTCCTGCGCACGCATACCTGGCAGCACCATGTGCTGCGGGTCGCCATCAACGACCTGAAACGACTGGTCGGCGAGCCGCTGCCACGAGGGGGCACCCTGCTCGACGTCGGCTGCGGCCAGGGCCGCTCGTTCCGGCTGCTGCGCGATGCCTTCGCACCCGCCCGCATCGTGGGCCTGGACGCCGACCCGCACAGCGTCGCGTTGTCCGCCCGGGAAGCGGAACGCGAAGGTATCGAGGCGAAGCTGATGCTGGGCGACTGCGCCAGCATCGACCTGCCCGATGCCAGCGTGGACGTGCTGTTCTGCCACCAGACCTTCCACCACCTGGTGGAACAGGAACGTGCCCTCGACGAATTCTGGCGCGTGTTGAAGCCGGGCGGACTGCTGCTCTTCGCCGAGTCCACGCGCGCCTATATCGACACCTGGGTGATCCGCTGGTTCTTCCGCCATCCGATGCACGTGCAGAAGAGCGCCGATGAATACATGGCGATGCTGCGTGCCCGGGGTTTCGTCTTCGACGAAAGCAACGTTTCCCTGCCCTACCTCTGGTGGAGCCGTTCGAAGGATTTCGGCCTGCTCGAACGCTGGGGCATCAAGGCGCCGCCCCCGCCCGGCGAACGCGAGGAAACCCTCGTGAACGTGGCCGCGCGCAAACCGTTCGCCGAGGCATGAGAACGACGTACCTCAATGCGCTCGGCGTGGCCTGCTCGCTGGGCGCGGGCAAGGCCGCGGTGGCCGATGCGTTGTTCGCCGCGTCCACACACGGCCTCCGGCCACTCGATGGCTGGGTACCTGCGCGCAGCTTGCCGCTGGGCGACGTGACGGCGGAGCTACCGCCCGTGCCCGCCGGCATGGAACGGCACGACACGCGCAACAATCGCTTGCTGTTGCTCGCGGCCAGTGAAATCGAAACGGAGATCCGTGCCGCGATCGCCCGCTTCGGCGCCGCTCGCGTGGGCGTGGTCATCGGCACGAGCACCACTGGCATCGAGGAAGCGACCCGCGGCATCGCCGCGCGTGGCGTGGACGGCGCATGGCCCGACGATTACCGCTACAGCGACCAGGAACTCGGGGCACCAGCCGCCTTCCTCGCCGAGTGGCTGGGAGTCGCCGGCCCGTGCTACGGCATTTCCACCGCGTGCACCTCGGGCGCACGCGCACTGCTCAGCGCGCAGCGGCTCCTTCGGCTCGGCCTGTGCGATGCGGTGATCTGCGGTGGCGCCGATACCCTTTGCCGTCTCGCCACGAATGGCTTCCATGCACTGGAAGCCATGGCGCCCGAACGCTGCCTGCCGTTCTCCCGTTCGCGCCGCGGCATCAACATCGGCGAGGCCGCGGCGTTGTTCCTGATGACTCGCGAGGCCGCGCCTGTCGTCATGCTGGGCGGCGGCGCCAGCTCGGATGCCTATCACATGTCGTCGCCCGAGCCCGACGGGCGCGGTGCCAGCGAAGCGATGCGCCGCGCCTTGTCGACGGCGGGCATCATTGCGGATACCGTCGACTACGTGAACCTGCACGGCACCGCCACCGAGCATAACGACGCGATGGAAAGCCACGCGGTGGCCACCACCTTCGCGCGTCCCGTGCGTTGCTCGTCGACCAAGGCGCTGACCGGGCACACGTTGGGTGCCGCCGGGGCCCTGGAAGCCGCGTTCTGCTGGCTCGCACTCACCGACCCGCAGCGGCGCCTGCCACCGCATGCGTGGGACGGCGAGCCCGATCCGGCGCTGCCGTCCCTCGCCTTCACGCGTATCGGCGACACGCTGCCGGCGGGCCGCCGTTATCTCATGAGCAACTCATTCGCGTTCGGCGGCAACAACGCGAGCCTGATCCTGGCGGACGCGACATGATCCTCCGGCCCATCGATCAGCTGCTTCCACACGCAGGAAAGATGATCCTGCTCGATCGCGTCATGGAGTGGGACGCCGAACGCATCCTGTGCGAACGGGTCGTACGTCCTGGCGATGCCTTCGTCCAGGCGACGGGCCTGCCCGCGTGGACCGGCGTGGAACTCATGGCGCAGGCCATCGCGGCATGGAACGGCTGCCAGGTATTGGCTGCCGGTGGCACGGTGAGGCCTGGCTTCCTGCTCGGCACGCGCGCCTATCGCGCGGATGTCGATGCCTTTCCGCCGGGCACGCGGTTGCTTGTCGAAGCCGTGCGCAACTTCCACGACGACGAAGGGATGGGAGCCTTCACCTGTCGCATCGACGCGCCGGGCATGCATGCGGAGGCTCGGCTGACCGTATTCAGCCCTCACGATCCCGCGCCCTTTCTCGATCCACGCAACAGCCTCGATTCAAGGGGAACCCCGCCATGACCGACACCATCCTCGTCACCGGATCGAGCCGCGGCATCGGCCGCGCCATCGCGATGAACCTCGCCGATGCCGGCTACGACCTCGTCCTGCACTGCCGTTCGCGGCGCGAAGAAGCCGAAGCCGTGCAGGCGGACATCACGGGAAAAGGCCGTGCCGCGCGGATACTGCAGTTCGATATCTCGGACCGCGCCGCATCGGCCACCGCGCTCGAGGCCGATGTCGCCGCACACGGCGCCTATTACGGCGTCGTCTGCAACGCGGGCCTCACCCGTGACGGCGCCTTCCCGGGGCTCACGTCCGAGGACTGGGACCAGGTGCTGCGCACCAACCTGGACGGTTTCTACAACGTGCTGCATCCGCTGGTGATGCCGATGATCCGCCGTCGCGCGCCCGGGCGCATCGTGTGCATCACCTCGGTGTCGGGCCTGATCGGCAACCGCGGCCAGGTGAACTACAGCGCCTCCAAGGCCGGCGTGATCGGCGCCGCGAAGGCATTGGCCGTGGAACTGGCCAAGCGCAGGATCACCGTCAACTGCGTCGCGCCGGGCTTGATCGACACCGACATGCTCGAACCGGAAGTGCCGGTGGAGCAGATCCTCAAGGCGATCCCGATGGAGCGGACCGGCACGCCGGAAGAAGTGGCCGCGGCGGTACGTTTCCTGGTGAGCGCGGAGGCTGGGTACATCACCCGGCAGGTGCTCGCGGTGAATGGCGGGCTTTGTTGAAGGTCTTGCCGGGAGTTGAAGGTCTTGCCGGGATGATGGGAGAGCATCGCCGCTGAAGCGGCTCCCACACAAGGCGCCGCAAGCCCTTGTGGGAGCCGCTTCAGCGGCGATATCGCGTCGCAGATGACTGACTGCCTCCCGGTGGGAGCCGACCCTGTCGGCGATGGGCGATAACGGCAGTCTCGTGCCGCTAAGCTAGGGCCCCATGCGCTCCCTACGCCAGTTAGCCGAATCCGATCGCTTCGCCGATGTCGTGCGCGTCTTCCTCGCACTGACCGGCATCGCCGCATGGTGCACCCTCGCCGGCCCCGTCGAGTTGCTCGTGCCCGCCCTGCTCGGCGCCATCGCCTGCGCCCTGGCCGAGACGGACGACGCCTGGCGCGGACGGCTGCGTGGACTCCTGGTCACCCTCGTCTGCTTCGCCGGCGCCGCAAGCGTGGTGAAGGTGTCGATCGGCCATCCGCCCGTGTTCGCCGTGCTGCTCGCCGCCGGCACCTTCGTCCTGGTGATGCTGGGCGCGGCCAGCGGACGCTACGCGACGATCGCGACGGCCACGCTAATCCTTTCGGTCTACACGATGATCGCGTCCGACGCCTCGACCGCCGCCCCCGGCGACTGGCGTGGCACCGCCGCGATCCTCGCCGGCGCGACGTGGTATGGCCTTCTTTCCTTGCTATGGAGCGCCATGGCGCCGCAGCGTGCGGTACGCCACGCGCTGGCCGGGCTGTTCGAATCGCTGGCGGCGCTGATGGAAGCGAAGGCGGCGCTGTTCGAACCGGTGCAGGGTCTCGACCGTGAAAAGCTGGCCGTGGAGTTTTCCCGGCGCAACCTGCAAACGGTTGAAGCGCTGGCGGCGACACGCGCCGCGCTGCTCGACCGCATCGGGCGGCGTCAACCGCGCGGCCGGTCCGCCGCGCGGCTGGCCATGTTCTTCGCCGCCCAGGACATCCACGAACGCGTCAGTTCGTCACACTACCCGTACGACGAACTGGCGGCGGCGCTCTATCACAGCGACCTGATGTTCCGTTTCGGCCGCCTCCTGCGCTTGCAGGCCAGCGCTTGCCGCGAACGTGCCGATGCCATCCGCCGCGTGGCACCGCTGGGACCGATGACCCTGCCCCGTGCCGCGCTCGACGACGTGCGCGAGGCCATCGCCTATCGGCGCCGCAGCGATCCGCCCGATCAGGCCCTGGACGACGCGCTGTCCGCGCTGCTGACCAACATGGAACATCTGCTGGCCGGCATCGAGGACGAAGGCAGCCTGCGCGAGGGCACCGACATCGCCTTGCAGGACAGCGAACCCGATACACCCGTCGATGCCTTCGCGCGCATTCGCGTCCGCCTCAATCGCCGCTCCATGCATTTCCGTCACGCCATAAGGCTGGCGACGGGCATGCTCGCCGGCTACGGCCTCATGCTGCTCCTGCATCCGACCCACGGATACTGGATACTCCTCACCACGCTGTTCGTCTGCCAGCCCAGCTATGGGGCGACCCAGCGCCGCACCATGCAACGCATCGCCGGCACGATCGCGGGGCTGTTCGCGGGATGGGCCATGCTTCGCCTGCTCCCCGGTGGCGATTGGCGACTGCCGGTGCTGGTCGCCACGGGCGTGGCGTTCTTCGCCTTTCGCCTGCGGCGCTACGCGTTGGCGACGGCCGTCATCACCATCTTCGTCCTGCTCTGTTTCGACCTGGCGGGCGCGGGGTACGACGCCATCGGCCCCCGCTTGCTCGATACCTTGCTGGGCGCCTTCGTCGCCACCGTCGTCATCCGCTTCGTGCTGCCGGACTGGCGGGTACGCCGTCTGGAAGACATCGCCGCGGACGCCCTGCATGCGTATGCACGCTACCTGGAAGCCATCGTGAGCCAGTACGCCAGCGGCAAGGTGGACGACCTGGCCTACCGCATCGCCCGCCGCGATGCCCACGCCACGCAGGCGGCGGTGGCGGGCAACGTGGCCGAATTGCTCGGCGAGCCCGGCCACTCCCGCGAACGGGGTGAGCGCGCGTTACGCCTGCTTGCGGCCCTCCAGGCCGGTTTGTCGCACCTGTCCACCCTCGGCGCCCATCGCCAGGCCCTCGCCGTGGACGATGCGAACACCGTGGAAAGGCTGGCCCACCGCGTCGCCAACGGCTTCGCCGCGCTCGCCGAACACGTCAGAAACGGAACCACGGCACCGTTGCTCGGCACGCCGGACCTGGTCGTCGATGCCGCCACACAGGCCACCGGGCCGGTCGAGACGGTGCGCCTGGTGGACCGCCAATGCCTGCTCCTGGTGCGCGTGCACGATCGTATCGCCGGCCTTCCACCGATCTGATTGCTGCGTCGCGCCGTGGCTTGGACCTGCCCGCGCGCTACGATGGGCCGCTTTTACCGCTTCCTCCGGAGTTCCACGCATGCGCCCGTTTTCCCTCGGTGAAGACCTCGACCTCCTGCGCGAAAGCGTGCACGCCTTCGCTGAAAAGGAGATCGCGCCGCGTGCGGACCGGATCGACCGGGAAAACGTGTTCCCCGACGACCTGTGGCGCAAGTTCGGCGACATGGGCCTGCTCGGCGTCACGGTTCCCGAGGAATACGGTGGCTCGGGGCTGGGCTTCCTCGCCCACATGATCGCGATGGAAGAGATTTCGCGTGCCTCGGCCTCGGTCGGCCTGTCGTACGGCGCGCACTCCAACCTGTGCGTGCAGAACATCTACCACAACGGTAACGGGGCCCAACGACGCAAGTACCTGCCCAAGCTCGCCAGCGGCGAATGGGTCGGCGCACTGGCCATGAGCGAACCCGGCGCGGGCTCGGACGTGGTCGGCTCGATGAGCTGCCATGCGGAACTGGTCGGCGACACATGGGTCGCCAACGGCACGAAGATGTGGATCACCAATGGTCCGGACGCCGACGTGCTGCTCGTGTACATGCGGACGGCGCCGCGCCCGGCCGGCAGCCGGTGCATGACCGCCTTCATCGTCGAGAAAGGCATGAAGGGATTCTCCACCGCGCAGAAGCTCGACAAGCTCGGCATGCGCGGATCGAACACCTGCGAGCTGGTGTTCGACAACTGCGAGATCCCCGCGGAAAACATCGTCGGCGAAGTGAACGAAGGCGTGCGCGTGCTGATGGGCGGCCTGGACACGGAGCGCCTCGTGCTGTCCGGCGGCCCGATCGGCATCATGCAATCGGCCATGGACCTCGTGCTGCCGTACGTGCGCGAGCGCAAGCAGTTCAACGCACCGATCGGCACGTTCGGCATGATGCAGGCCAAGGTCGCCGACATGTACACGGCGCTGCAATCGTCGCGCGGTTTCGCGTACATGGTGGCCCAGCAGTTCGACAACGGCGTGAAATCGCGCATCGATCCGGCGGCTTGCCTGCTCAATGCATCGACCAACGCGGTGAAGGTGGCGCTGGAGGCGATCCAGGCGCTGGGCGGCAACGGCTATATCAACGAGTTCCCCGCCGGCCGCCTGCTCCGCGACGCGAAGCTGTACGAGATCGGCGCGGGCACCAACGAGATCCGCCGCATGCTGATCGGCCGCGAACTCTTCCACGGCAAGTCGTAAGGCAAAGCCACCGCGAGGCTGCGGGGCCCTGATTCACTGTGGCCCCTGATTCACTGTCGCCCCTGATTCACTGTGGCCCCTGATTCACTGTGGCCCCTGATTCATTGTGGGGCCCTGATTCATTGTGGGAGCCGCTTCAGCGGCGATCCCGCGGCAGCGGGCCAGGTTACGGCAAGCACCCATCGCCGACAAAGTCGGCTCCCCCATTAAGCGGCTCCCGCCATTTCCTTGCTTCACCTACCGTGCCATGACTTACCAAGCCATGCGGAACGTGGCGTTGGCCGAGCGTGAATGGTCGCGATCGGCAAAGCGCTGGTCCACGTTGAAGCCGAGCTGCGTGTGCGCACTCATGTCCCAACCCAAGGAGACGCCGGCGGTGCCGGCACGGCGCGAGAGGCCGATGCCGTCGACTGGCGCCCACTGGGCAAAGCCCGTATAGCGCGCAGCAAACACCTCGCCCTTGGTGGCAAACGCGTTCTGCCAACCAAGCTTCGCATCCAGGTGCACCGTACCGTGCGAAGTCAGCCACGTGCTCCCTGCACGCAGGCCGAAGCCCGCCTGCCATCGCGACGTGGTATGGCCGTCGGCAGCCAGTCCAAAGCCTTCACCGCCATTCTCGGAAAAACCGTCTCGATGGATGCTGGCGTACTGGACGTTGGCAAACGGCGTCAGCGTGAACGCACCGGCCTGGCTGCGATAGCCAACTTCGCCATAAGCAGAATTGTAGCTGCCGTTCTGGTCGCTACCCGCGAACGCCACCTGGTCGCCGAACTGCAGCATGCGGCGCATATCGCCACGGAAGCTGCCGAAACCGACCTGGCCGACACCGTACCAGTTGGCGCCACGCGAACCCGCGTAAAACATGCCGGCTGTCGAACGACTCCGCTGACGGTCGAAGCTTCCGTTGAGCTGGCCGTTGCTCGCCATCTGCGCCACGGCGACGCCGGCGAATCCATTGAGGCCCAAGCGAATGTCATGCCCGGCCAGACCACCGTTGAGGTTGAAGCCGACGCTGCCGAAGCCGCCGCGGCTCAGACCGCCCTGGTTGTTCAACGACTGTGTCCAGCCACCGGTACGCTGCTGGTCGAGGTGAGCGATGAGCGCGTCGTTACTGGCATCGATCCCGGCAAGGGTCACCGCGGTGCCAGCAGCGTACAACTGGCCCGAGAGCGACTCGAGCGAAGCCTGCGCCTGCTGCGTGGTCTTCGACTGCTGGATACCACCGGCGGCCATCAGCGTGCCGTTGGCGACGGCTCCCGCCGAGGACACGTTCTGGTTGAGCTGGTTGAACGCGCCGTCGAGACGCTGCGCGGACGACGTCGCGGCCAGCGACGACGCCATGCTGGTGGAGGCAACCTGGATGACACTGATCTGCGAGGTGTCGACCCAGACTTCCGTGGGCGTGTACTGCAGGTTCGTCGCCAGGAAGATGCCCGGGGCGAGCGTCGTCGACGCGAACTGGTTGACGACCAGGCCAGCCGAAAGCACCTGCTGGTGAGCGGATTTCACGTAGCCACCGGTCACGCCGGCGATGTAGAACTCGCCATCGAGGTTCGCCGTGCCGCTGACGATCAGCGGCGCACCGAGCACCTGCGACACGGTCGAGGTCGAGTACAGCGTGAGGTTGCCATTGATGTGCGTGCTGGTCGACGTGGTCTGCAAGCGCCCGCCGCTCTTCAGGGAGCCGTCGATGTCCTTGCGCGCCAGCAAGGCCGCGCCCTGTTCGACCGTCACGTTACCCGGCAGGGTGCCCAGCGCGTCGATGCCCGTGCCGGCGCCGACAAGGGTGCCTCCACTGTAGGTGTTGTTCTGGCTGGCCAGCGTGAGCACGCCATAGCCTTGCGTCTTGATGCTGCCGCTGCCTGAGATGGCATTGGAAAACGTGATCGAACCCTGCACGGCGGGAGTGGCGGTGACATCCCCAAGGTCGACGGTGAACTCGTTCCAATCGAGCTTGCCGGGACCCCCGATCGCGCGGCCGACATTGAGCCGACCGTAGCCGTAGATGGCATCCGGTCCCGGCGTGCCGAGATCATCGGCGGTACCCAGCAGGATCTGGCGAATCGACTGCATCGAAAGCGACGGGAATACGCCCGCGACGACGGCGGCACCGCCGGTCACCTGCGGTGCCGCCAGCGAGGTGCCTTCCCAAACGTTGTACGTCGGCAAGGTGGCCGATGAGTTGGTCGTCAGGGCGACGACGGAACCCGGCGCGGCGAGGCAATAGTTCTGCGCGGCGCCACAACGATTGGAGTACGTCGCGATCGTGTCAGGATGGCCGCTGTCGAGGGCGACCACTGTCAGCCAGCCGGATTCCATCAGCGCGCCGCGCGTGTTGTCGATCGCACGCAGGCGCGTCGGCAGCATGGCGACGTCGGAAGGGTTCGCCTTGCCGTCGTTACCGGCGGCAAACACCTGCAATGTGCCCTGGCTCGCCGACGAATAGGCGGTCGCGAAGCTCTCGGTGGTCGAGGTGGCGCTGGCGTTCCAATAGAGGCCGCCCCATGAATTGTTGACGACCCGGGCGCCGGCGGCGATGACATCTGCATTGACCTGGCCAAGTGGCCCGGCACCGGTCACGAGATTGCCCGAGCCCGAGCCGTCATCGGTCGGCGCCTTGTCGGCGATAATGCGCGCGGACACGATGCTGGCGGCAGGTGCGACACCACCCGCGAAGGCCTTGACCGGCGTGCCGGCGGCGATCTGGGCGACCGCCGTGCCGTGGCCGACCACGTCGTCCACGGCAGTGTTGTTCACCGTGGGATCCACGTAGGTGAAGCTCTTGGTCACCCGTCCGGTCAGTGCCGGGTTTTGAGTGGCGACACCGGAATCGACGATGGCAATGGTGACATTGGCGCCCTTGGCACCGGCCGCCTGTGCGACCGCGGTATTGGTCGCGCTGATCTGGACGTCGTACGGGAATGTCACCGATGGAGGTGGAGGCGTGCCCGGCAGTGTCGGATTAACCGTGACGGGAGGTACGTTGTAATTGGTCCCCGTCGCCCTGGTACCACCCCCGCCGCCGCCACCGCATGCGGTCAAGCCGAGACTCACGCACACAGCCAGCGCTAGCTCGCGCTGACGCAAGAAATTCATCGGATTCACGTTGTCCCCCTGGGTTGACATCAATGTCTCGCGCCCGCGGTCCGTGGGAGCGTTAAGCGGATGTTGCCATAAGACTTTGCGAAAAACCTCATCGACCATGCAAAAAGTTGGCGCGGTTGTGAAGACGGCTTTCTGGCACGGCACGGGATCCCGCCACCCGTCGCGTGAAACCGCCTGCCGCGGCGCAGATTGCCCCTACCCCGGCCCCACTGCGATACTCAGTGGGTTTTCCGCCCGGAAAGGGCGGCCATCCGAGTACCACGGAGTCCCCATGTCCGACATCGTCATCGCAGGCGCCAAGCGCACCGCCATCGGTTCCTTCCTCGGCCAGTTCACCGGCGTGCCCACGCCGAAACTCGGCTCCATCGCCATCAAGGCGGCCCTGGAGCATGCGGGTGTCGCCCCGGCCGACGTCAGCGAAGTCATCATGGGCTGCGTGCTGCCAGCCAACCTGGGCCAGGCGCCGGCGCGCCAGGCGTCCCTCGAGGCCGGGCTGCCGACGTCCACCGGCTGCACCACCATCAACAAGGTGTGCGGCTCGGGCATGAAGGCCCTGATGCTTGGCCATGACCTGATCAAGGCCGGTTCGGCATCGATCGTCGTCGCCGGCGGCATGGAGTCGATGACCAATGCGCCGCACATGGTCAACGCGCGCACGGGTATCCGCTATGGCGACGGCCAGCTCGTCGACCACATGGCCTGGGACGGGTTGACCAATCCCTACGACGGCAAGGCCATGGGCGTTTTCGGCGAACAGTGCGCCGACAAGTACCACTTCACGCGCGAGGAACAGGACGCCTATGCGATCGGTTCGGTCGAGCGTGCGCAGGCCGCGCAGAAATCCGGCGCCTTCGCCAACGAGATCGTCCCGGTGACCGTGCAGGGCCGCAAGGGTGCGCAGGATTTCGCCGAGGACGAACAGCCCGGCCGTTCGGACGTGACCAAGATCCCCACGCTGCGTGCGGCGTTCCGCAAGGAAAACGGCACGATCACCGCCGCCAGCTCGTCGAGCATCTCGGATGGCGCCGCCGCGCTCGTCTTGCTTTCAGCCGACGATGCGAAGGCCCGCGGGGTCACCGCGCTGGCACGCATCGTCGCTCACGCCACGCATTCGCAGGAACCGGAATGGTTCACCACCGCGCCGGTGGGTGCCATTTCCAAGGTGTTGGCGAAGGCTGGCTGGACCACCGGCGATGTCGACCTGTTCGAGATCAACGAGGCCTTCGCGGTGGTACCGATGGCGGTGATGCGCGAACTCGGCGTGTCGCGCGAGAAGATCAACGTCAACGGCGGTGCTTGCGCCCTCGGCCATCCCATCGGTGCCAGCGGCGCGCGCATCGTCGTGACCCTTCTCAATGCGTTGACGGCACGTGGGGCAAAAAGAGGTGTCGCCGCGCTGTGCATCGGTGGCGGCGAGGCAACGGCGATCGCCATCGAACTGGTGTGAACCCGACGTCGACACGTGAGGCGGTCGTTTCAAAACGATCACGCGATATCCATGGGCTTTAATGCGCCCTGAAGCGAGAAGGCGCGATCGGTAGCTAAGTACCCATAACTGAGCTATTAATACGCCCGCCTAACGGCATTCCACGGTTAAGGAGAAACACAATGAATTTGACGCGTACCCTTCTCGCCTCTGCGCTCGTCGCGCTTCTGGCAGCTTGCAGCAACGGCGCGCAGGATTCCGCGCAGGACGCCCAGAAGTCGGCCGCCGATGCCCAGCAGCAGGCGGACAAGGCCCAGCAGGCCGCCGACCAGTCGCAGAATGCCGCAACCTCCCAGGCCGCCGATCAGGCTCAGCAGTCCGCCGACCAGGCCAAGGATGCCGCCGCCCAGGCTCAGTCCGCCGCTTCGTCTTCGACCGCTGGTGGTGCGAGCGACGCCGCCAAGGACGCCGCTTCCAACGCAGCCAATCAGGCCGACAAGTCGGCTGACCAGGCGAAGGATGCCGCCGACAACGCCAAGAGCGCGACGGACGATACCAAGAAGTAAGCATTTCGCTTTCTTTGGTAGAAACGAAACGGCCACCTCCGGGTGGCCGTTTCTTTTGCGTATTTCAGGAACTGCGTCGGTGACAGGCTCGGCTTCGCCATCGTGTTTTGCTTGCCTCGAGGCAAGGGAGCCATCGGGCGTCACCCTGGTCGCTAAGTCCTCGTCCGGCCTACGCCTCCCTGCGGAATCGCTCCCAGGATGACGCCCGACGACTCCCCTCCCGGACTCGTGACGCGGATGTTGTGAAAAGCGTCGGACCTATTGCCTCGGCGCTTTTCGAAGACGTCGCGGACGACCGTAGGTGACTGTCTCGATCGGCTCCCACCTTACGTTGCCAAGTCGCTACGGGTTGTCCTCTGGCGTCCGTGGAAAAAAACCATGCGCCAAAACACCCTCGACCCGCTCGTCAAACAACCCATCCTCATCGCTCGGAGGGGAGCCGTCGGCTGCCGTTCTCAGAGCGATTCCGCAGGGAGGCGTAGGCCGGACGAGGACTTAGCGAACGAGAACGGCAGCCGACGGCTCCCCTGCCTCGACGACCATTGGCGCGATGCAGCGTTTGCGTTCCGGCCGGCCCGGCTATGATGCTCGTTTCGTCCCAGCGCGAAGCCCTCATGCCCATCCTCGAATCGCAGCTCGATACCCGCTCCCCGGAATTCCAGGCAGCCAGCCAGCGCCTGCGCGCGCTGACGGACGATCTGCGCGAAACGCTGCGGCGCACGGCTGAAGGCGGTGGCGCGAAGGCGCGCGAGAAGCATGTCGCACGCGGCAAGTTGCTGCCTCGCGAACGTATCCGCGCCTTGCTCGATCCCGGCTCGCCCTTCCTGGAGATCGCGCCGCTCGCCGCGCATGGCATGTACGACGACGCCGCTCCGGCCGCGGGCGTGATCGCCGGCATTGGCAGGGTGATGGGCCAGGAAGTGGTGGTGCTCGCGAACGATGCCACGGTCAAGGGCGGCACGTATTTCCCGATGACCGTGAAGAAACACCTTCGCGCGCAGGAAGTGGCGATGGAAAACCGCCTGCCCTGCATCTACCTCGTGGATTCCGGCGGTGCGTTCCTGCCGTTGCAGGACGAGGTCTTCCCGGACCGCGAGCACTTCGGCCGCATCTTCTACAACCAGGCGCGGATGAGTGCCCAAGGCATTCCGCAGATCGCCGTGGTGATGGGCTCTTGCACCGCCGGCGGCGCCTATGTGCCCGCGATGAGCGACGAGACGATCATCGTCCGCGAACAGGGGACGATCTTCCTCGGTGGTCCGCCCCTGGTGAAAGCCGCCACCGGCGAAATCGTCGATGCCGAAGCGCTGGGCGGTGCCGACGTGCATACCTCGGTATCCGGCGTGGCCGATCACTTCGCCGAAAACGACGCGCATGCGCTGGCCATCGCCCGCGACATCGTCGGCTCGCTCAATCGCATCAAGAAAATGCCCCTGGCCGTACGCGCTCCGCTGGAGCCGCGCTTCTCCGCCGAGGAACTCTACGGCGTCATCCCCGAAGACACCCGCCGTCCTTTCGATATCCGCGAAGTCATCGCGCGCATCGTCGACGATTCGGAATTCCACGAGTTCAAGGCGCGCTACGGCAAGACGCTGGTCACCGGCTTTGCGCACATCCACGGCTATCCCGTCGGCATCGTGGCGAACAACGGCATCCTGTTCGGCGAGTCCGCGCAGAAGGGTGCGCACTTCATTGAACTATGCAACCAGCGCAACGTGCCCCTGGTGTTCTTGCAGAACATCACGGGTTTCATGGTCGGTCGCAAGTACGAGAATGCGGGCATCGCGAAGGATGGCGCGAAGATGGTCACCGCGGTGGCCTGCTCGCACGTGCCCAAGTTAACCGTGGTGATCGGTGGCAGCTTCGGCGCCGGCAACTACGCGATGTGTGGCCGCGCCTACGGCGCCCGTTTCCTGTGGATGTGGCCGAACGCGCGCATCAGCGTCATGGGCGGTGAACAGGCCGCTTCGGTGCTGGCCACGGTGCGCCGCGACGGCATCGAAGCCGACGGCGGAAGCTGGAGCGCCGAGGACGAGGAAGCCTTCAAGGCCCCCGTACGCGACCAGTACGAGCGACAGGGCCATCCCTACTACGCCAGCGCGCGCCTCTGGGACGACGGCATCATCGACCCGGCGGATACGCGACGGGTGCTCGGCCTGGCGATCTCCGCGTCGCTCAACGCCCCGATCGAACAAGGCCGCTTCGGCGTGTTCCGCATGTAGGCCCCACCAGGCGTCCAGACCTGGTGGGAGCCGACCTTGTCGGCGATCCCGCGGCAGCGGGCCAGGTCACGGCAAGCCCCCACGCGTGAGGCGCATTCTCATGAATGTCCGCTAAGTCCCTGCCCCATCGACATACGCTTGTGCCGTGATAACCTCACCGGTCCATGTCCGACTTCGACGAACGCCCGGCCCCCGAGATCCTGACGCCCTCCGGCCTCAACCGGTTGGTGCGCGACCTGCTGGAAGATGCCCTGCCCATGGGCGTGTGGATCGAGGGCGAATTGTCGAACGTGGCCCGGCCTGCTTCAGGGCACGTCTACTTCACCCTGAAGGACGCCAACGCCCAGGTCCGCTGCGCCATGTTCCGCACGGCCGCTTCGCGGCTGCGTTTTCGTCCCGTGGATGGCATGTATGTATTGATGCGGGCAAAGGTCGGGCTCTACGAAGCGCGTGGTGAGTTCCAGCTCGTCGCCGACCACATGGAGCCCGCCGGTGAAGGCGCCTTGCAGCGCGAATTCGAGCAGTTGAAGGCGCGGCTCGGTGCCGAGGGACTGTTCGCTCCCGAGCGGAAGCGCACCCTGCCCGCCTTTCCACGTCGCATCGGTGTCATCACCTCGCCATCCGGCGCGGCCATCCGTGATGTGCTGAGCGTGCTGGCACGCCGCCTCGGCCTTGCCGAGGTGGACGTGTTGCCCGTGCCGGTACAGGGTCGCGAGGCGCCACCAGCGATCGTCGCCATGTTGCGGCGTGCGTCGGCCAGCGGTCGTTACGATGTGATCCTCGTCACCCGCGGCGGCGGCTCGCTGGAAGATCTCTGGGCCTTCAACGACGAAGCCGTCGCACGGGCGATCCATGCCAGCGCCGTGCCGGTCGTCTCGGCCGTGGGCCACGAGGTGGATTTCACGATCGCCGATTTCGTGGCCGACCTGCGCGCGGCGACACCGTCGGCCGCCGCCGAACTCCTGGTGCCCGATGGTGCCGATCTCGCGCGCCAGCTCGACCGCCTTCGCCAGCGCATGGCGACGCTGACGACGCGTCGCCTGCAAGCCGCGGCACAGCGCGCCGATCATTGGCAGGCGCGTCTCAACAGCCAACGTCCGCAGGCGCGGCTTGCGCGCGATGCGCAGCGCCTCGACGCCCTGCACCGACGGCTCCGCTTCGCGATCGGCCAGGCGAATGCCCTGCGCCGCGCACGCCTCGAACGCATCGACGCCCGGCTGACGGCGCGACATCCCCGCCTGCGCCTCGAACCGGCTCGCCTACGCAGCGCGGAACTACGGCAACGGCTCGACCGCGCCATCTCGCGCAAGCTCGAACGCGACCGTGCGCGGGTCCTCCAGCAAGGTCGCACCCTGCACGCCGTGAGCCCACTGGCAACACTCGAACGTGGCTATGCGATCGTCTTCGACGAACGCGAGGCCATCGTGCGTCGTGCCGCCGATGTCGCTGTCGGCGAGCGCGTGCGCGTGATGTTGGGCGATGGCGAGATGAAGTTGCGGCGCGAATAGTCGAAGGCGACGTGGGGTCGAATCGGCAAGCCGCGAACCTCCCCATGACTTCATGCCGGATGAGGGTCATCTACATCGTATGGCCTATGGATGGAGCGCTCCGGCACCTGTCAGATAGCCCGGCCACCGGTGGTCTGAATGGAGATCGATGTATGGACACACGACGTCACACGCTCGCCTCGCTCTTGCTCGTGCTCGTGCTCGTGATGACCGCCGCGCTGTCATCCTGCGGCACATTGCAGCCAAGAAATCACAGCCCGACCGAGACCAAAGCCGTTGCCAACATACGATTTTATGAGGGTCTCTGGGCAACACAAAGCAACTTCTGCACGACGAGCATCTTCTCGATCCCTTATTCCTACAAGGGCTTCTGGGACTGCTCGAACGACGAGGCAAAGTCGTTAAAGCTGCAGAACATTCCCGCCGGTAGCACGATCGCGGTTTACGACAGCAAGAGCCGCGGCGACGATGACGACTACTCGGTCATCACGGTGCTGAAGTCCGTGCCCGAAATCGTAGTGGGCGACTTCACCCACGGGGTGATAAACCAAGAGGCTTGGACAATGCGGACCAAGTACGTCAACGGGATCGCGGGAAAAGTGTCCTGCGCGATAGTGGATATCCCGGGGCCGCATCCCGCCCGCACCAAAGTTGATGAACCGCCGGAGAAGTAGCTCTTCGGCATGGAAGTGCGTCACGGCTCGTGAACACCTCAGGTCGGATGATTCGTGGCTTCGTCATCCACGAGGCCTCGCACATGCTTCGGAAGAGCTACCCGTATTACCTCGCCAATTCCGCCGTAAAGGGCAAGAGGAAACTCGACGTCATCGACAAGTACACCGGCGAGGTCGCCACGCGCGTCGCCCTGCCCGACGCCGCGACCCTGGAACAGGCCATCGCAGCGGCGCATGACGCAGCCGGCAATATGAAGCATTTCAAGCCGTACCAGCGGCAGGCCGTGCTGGAACACTGCGTCACACGGTTCCGCGAGCGTCGGGACGAGCTGGCCTATGCGCTCTGCGTCGAGGCCGGCAAGCCGATCGGCGACTCGGCGGGCGAGGTCACCCGGCTCATCGAGACCTTCAAGATCGCCGCCGAAGAAGCGGTGCGAATCAATGGCGAAACACTCAACCTCGAGATCTCCGGGCGCAGCGCCGGCTACCACGGCTATACACGCCGTGTCCCGCTCGGGCCCGTGGCTTTCATCACGCCATTCAATTTTCCGCTCAATCTCGTGGCGCACAAGGTGGCCCCGGCCATCGCCGCGGGCTGTCCCTTCGTGCTCAAGCCCGCCGAACGGACGCCCCTGGGTGCGCTGATCATCGGAGAGGTTCTCGCCGAGACCGACCTGCCCCGTGGCGCATTCTCCATCTTGCCCGTGCCTGGCCATGATGCCGAGGCACTGGTGACCGATCCGCGCCTGAAGATGCTTTCGTTCACCGGCGGCCTCATCGGCTGGGACCTCAAGGCCAAGGCGGGTCACAAGAAGGTCACCCTTGAACTCGGCGGCAATGCCGCCTGCATCGTCGACGGCGACCAGGGCCAGCGGCTCGACGCTATCGTGGATCGACTGGTGTTCGGCGCGTTCTACCAGTCGGGGCAGAGTTGCATCAGCGTGCAGCGAATCCTTGTGCACGACGACATCTACGACGAACTACGTCGTGGGCTCGTAGCGAAAATCCGGACGCTCAAGGCAGGCGATCCGAAGAAGAAGAGTACCTTCCTCGGCCCGATGATCGACGAGAACGCCGCCATACGGCTGCAAGGATGGATCGACGAGGCGAAGAAGGCGGGTGCGAAGGTCCTGTGCGGGGGCGGACGCAAGGGTGCCATGCTCGAGGCGACCCTGCTTGAAGACGTGGCCCCCGACGAAAAGCTACAGCGCATGGAGGCTTTCGGCCCCGTTGCCATACTCCAACGATTCAGCAGCTTCGACGAAGCCCTCGGCATGGTCAACGATTCGGACTTCGGCCTGCAGGCCGGTGTCTTCACGGACAACCTGCGTCATGCCATGCGTGCATGGGATGAACTGGAACAGGGTGGCGTGATCGTCAATGACGTACCCAGCTTCCGCGTCGACAACATGCCCTACGGCGGCGTGAAATCATCCGGACTGGGGCGCGAAGGCGTGCGTTACGCCATCGAGGACATGACGGACATGCGCCTGATGGTCATTCGGGACAGCTGAAGGCAGTCGTCGACCCGAGCAAGGATGCCGCGGGAAACATTCCCCATGCGATCAATCGGTTAGTTTCCGCGTGACCGTGTTCACACGACGTCTACCGGATACGCGCAGCGAGAAGGGGCGACATGCGTCGGGAAAGCGACGTAAGGTCGTCGCATGCCGGTGGAAACCGGCGATCCCGAACGCGACATGGACGGTCCTCATGAATACCCGCTCCCGCTCCACCGCATCACTTGCCGACGTCAAGCAACTCACCTACTTCCAGATCTACAAGACCCATCCCAGCGAAGAGCATGGGACGATCAAGCTGTTCAGCAACGGCAACCAGCAGTGTCCGATCAGGGTCGGACTGGTCGCCGCCGATGCCGACGAAAATCCCATCACTCTTACCGCGAAAGAGTTGGAGGAAGCCGTCACGCTCGTCTTCTATGACGACGGTAACGCGTTGGATGGCGGCTATACGGCTTCATTCGTGAAGGACAGGTTCACATGGACCGAATCCGCCATTCCGGTGGGGCATTCGCATGAGGACCCGCCCGAGCGGAGCAGTAAAGCGAAGGTCTCCCGGGCTACTCGTGCCGAACTTCCAGCGGCCATCCAGGTGGTCACGCTCTACGTCTCCGCGACTAGCGGGGCGCCAGGGCGAGTGCTCGCGGCGCGCTTCCAGGTAACCCCTGAGCTGTTCTTCACGACCAGCCCATCCGTGCGTGACTCCGACGGCCGCGGACGGGATGGCGAATTCGACTCTTCCGTCGAAGTACTGCTGGCGGAGCCTCCCTTCCTGTCGCCCACGGATTTCGGCGCCACCTCCAGCGGTATCGTCACGGGGATAAACGTAGGCAACTCGGCCTATTTCTACTGGGCAACCGAGTACTCCCTCAACCCGAAATTGAACGGGAGCTCGCTGCCCCTGGATTCCGTTGGATCGAGCGCATCCATTGGTGGCAATCCACCGGAAGGTGCCTTCGGCTTCTATACGCATGGCCGCTATTTCTCTCCCGTGCAGTGGGGCATCAGTTACTACAGCCAACCGGGTAGCGCCGATGCCGAACCGGGCGGTCTTCCGATGCCGCCGCTCCACTCTCTCGTTGCGGTCTCGGCGTCTCACGGTGCATCGCCGAACGCGGATTACCCCTATTCGATGTACATGACTTGCGTGGGCAAGATCACGACACCGAACAAGAACCGCATCGTCGTAGGCATCCTGAAAGGAAATATCGAGAGGCATTTCAGGAACTCATCAGGCGAAAATATCGCGGACGTGAGCAGCACGACCATGCATATCCTGGACGCGTACGGCAATAACCACACGTTATCCCTGTCGTACAACGCCGAGGCGAATGAATTGACGATCGGTTGAAGTCGCTCTCCATTCAAGGACAACGCAATGACAAGGAAAGCTCTCGAGAAAGGCCCCCAGCCTCCGCTCGACTTGACCGAGGTCGAAGTCATCCTCGAACAGACGAAGGTGTACCGCAACGGGCTTCAGCAGGCCAGGATCAGGCTCGACCTGGTGTCCAAACACGGCGGTCAACCATCGGACTTGAGCCTAAACGAAATCGCGAGCATTCGACTCTTCGATTACCACAACCAGAACTCCGGAGCGATACCGTTCTCGAACGACGGTTCCACCACTTACAAGGGGTGGTCAGCCCAACGCGATTACCGTGGCTATGTATCCCAGACCACCAGGGCGGGCGAGCCACGAGCCCTCCAGTCCTATTTCTTGTACCTGTCCGCCCATGCCGAGGCCACGGAGACCCTGGACGTCGCCTTCGCGATCCATGGCGACGATCTCTCCGTCTGGCGCACCAACGGAAAGTGCACCATCAAAGGCGTTGAGCAATCCATGACCTCGATGGACAAGAACGTAGGCATCACGATGACGCCTGTGCCTCCCGAAAGATATCCCGCCAGTTCCTTCATGCTGGATCGACGTGCCCTCGATCCAGCTGGGCATCCCGACAGAGAGAACTCAGAAGGCATCTTCGACGACATCGTGACGGTATCGATCCTGTTGGTGGACCAGACCACCCTCGGCATCCGCAGCATGACCTGCGATCCCGCCGGCCTGATTCATTGGAAGGACAAGGTGTCGAACATCAGGCAGCCATGCTTCACGGGGTACGTCGAGCCCGGCGAAACGACGATTCACTGGAACGACGCGATGAACGACCACTTCGGTTCGATAGCGCCACCGAAGCGGCTCGCCAGTCCCGAGGACGAATCAGGCGTCATCGTGCTGTGCGGAAGGGTAGACATTCCGTCCTGGGCCGGCGCACCGGAGGCACCGGTGAAAGTGACCATGACGGACGCCCACGGCAGCGTGCAAAGCTGCCATATCGGCTTCGTCAAGGGGGAGCGGGACGAACTGATCGTGACATGACCGACACTTGACCAGGGATGGCGACACCATGACGACCGATGAAACCCTTGCTCCGGGCCTCCTGGCATCGGGGGACATGTACTCCACCGCGTTCCAGTTCTACAGCCATATCAATGCGGACGTGGATCCCCGCACCGGCATGTACTCGGCGAGCGTCGACCTGGCCACGGGTGAAGGCAACCACTTGCGAGGCCCCCACCTGCCGTTCCGCCTGAGCTACAGCGCAGCCGACAGGATCGATGATGGATTCGGCACGGGTTGGCGCCTCGGCCTCACCGAACTCGATCTCGATACGGGCCTGCTGACCTTGTCCAGCGGCGATAGCCACAAGGTGGAGAGGCTCCTGTATCACGAGCCTGCACACTTTCCCGATCGCAAGCTCGACAGCTGTTCATTGATGGTGATGGACCCGGAACATCGGACTGCCGTGGTCGAACACGTGACGGGCGTCGTCGAGCACCTCGAGGCGATGTCGTACCCCACCAACCTTCTGCGCCCGGTCCGCATCGTCAACCCCGGTGGCGATTCGCTCCAACTCGTATGGGAGTGGGATGCCCTCGGCATTTCGCGTTTGACACGCGTCGTGGATGGCGATGGCGAAGTACTGATGCAGGTCGACTACGCCGACTTGAACAACGTCAAGCTCACCCTCCACCTCGTCGGCGCTGCCCACCGCGAGGCTACCGTTCCGCTGGAGATGCATTTCCGTATCCTGGGAGGCCAGCTCCAGCACGTCGCCATTCCCCTCGTCACCGATCTCAATGAAAGCGCGACGGCTGCTGGCGATGAAGCGGTGTGGAAATTCGAGTATCGCGTCGTCGACATCATGATGCTGCTCGCATCGGTGACCTCCCCCGATGGCCTGCGTGATTTGGTGGAATACGATACAGAAGCACTTACGCTTCCCCCCGGCGGCCCCCTTTCCCACATGCCCGCGGTGGCCATGCGGACACGATCGCTCGTGAGCGACGCGACGAACGTGGTTCGGGAGAGTCGATACACCTATAGAAACGGCGATCTCGACCATAATTTCTACGGGTATCCGACAGTGCAGTCCTGGGTGGACCGGAACGACCAGCTCCTTCACATGCCCGGCGCTGACGCCTACACCTACGGCTCGACGGAGTCGCAGTATCAGGATGGCTCCCTGCTGTGCACGGTCGAGCGCAACTACAACCACTTCCACCTCATCACCAACGAGAAGACCACTCGCGGCAATGTCGTGCAGGACGTCGTCACCAGGTACGGCATCGAAGAGAGCACGTCCTTCGAGAACCAGAAGGCGAGCTTCCAGCTTCCCCACAGGGTGACGACCACCTGCTACGACCTGCGGCTTGCCGACATCAGGCAGATCACATTCACCGACAGTTCGTACGACGACTACGGAAATGTCCTGGCACGTTACGACAGTGCCACCGATACGACTGAAACATCCACTTATTACCCGAAGGAAGGCGAGACGGGACTGTGCCCGCCCGATCCACTCGGAAAAGTGCGGCGCCTCAGGAGCCGCACCACGTCGCCCGGCAAGAACGGCGGCCCGATTCGCACGACGCAGTACCGCTACCTCGAAGTGCCTGTGAGGGACACGGCAAAGAACTGGCCGCGGGACCGTACGTATTACATCCAGGCATCGGGGGAGACGTCGACGGAGTCCACCGACGGCATCGAAACGACCCTCGTCCGCAGTGAGCAGTCGTTCGTCACGGACCAGGGCGACCAGCACGGCAGCCTGCGGCAGGAGACACGCGAACAGGATGGCCTGACCGAAACCCGCACGTTCACCTACGAAACCGACGACGTCGCAGGCACGGTCACCACGTACACCACGCACACCACGCACGATGGCGTCGTGAACACGACAAGCGAAACCCTTCACCTCATAAGCGGCCTGGTGCAATCGACGGTGGATGCGCTAGGCAACAAGGCCGAGTTCACCTACGACGCCCTCGGCCGCCGCACCAGCGAAGTGCTGTCACCCGATCATGCCGACTATCGCGTCGAAACGCGCTGGAACTACCAACTGTCGATGAGCGAACGCTGGGTGGAACGCATCGGCATCACGGGCCTGCCGCATCGCGTATGGATGGACGAGCAAGGCCGCACCATCCGCCGTGAGGAGCCCCTGCCCGATGGAACGCTGATGACCGTGCACGAGCTGGAATATGACGGCTTCGGGCAACTCGTCAGCGAGACGCAGATCGACCGGATGCGTGGGGATACCTCGCTGCGACTGAAGACGACGTACGCATACGACGATTGGGGCCGTTGCTCGCGGATGACCTCGCCGGACGGGAGCACGACGCTGAGCGAGACGGCCCTCGTCCAGGAACCGCTTTCGTTCGGCGACGAAGTGATCGCGCGGACGATGCAGTGGCAGAGCTACGGCACCGGCGAAAAGACCGGCTGGCGGGCGACCTACCTCGACGCGGCGGACCGGCAACGGCGCGCCCAAGCCGGCACGTGGTCCGAAGCGGATGTGCCCGTGGTCGCCTCGACCACCACGTGGGAATACGACGGGCTAGGCAGGTGCGTAAGGATGGAAGACCCCCTTGGCAAGGTGACCCGTCAGGCATGGGATGGCTACGACCGCTTGATTCGCAGTGACCTTCCCGACGGCACCGCCGTGCTGAGGGACTACGCACCCGGTCACGAGGACGAGTTCGTCGCCCGGCTCGCCATTGTCCCACCCGAACGTGACAGGGCACTGCGTGAGCTCGCCGGGAAAGCCGGCGAGCTGGAACTGGGGACCCGGACCTGGGACGGACTCGGAAGGCTGAAGAAGGAACAGGCGGGCAGCCTGACAACCAGCCATGCCTACATACCGAACCAGATGAGTTCCGACACGAAGACCATGCCGAGCGGCAACACGCTCCAGATGGTCTACGACCTTCGCCTTCGCGAGGTGCTGCTCGGCTCGACGCTGCTGAGCCCGGGCGGAGCGGTGGAGGCCGTACTGACCCAGGCGACCTATGACCATGTCATGGGCCTGCCCACCGGGATCGTCGCCGAAGGTGGTTCGATGACGATAAGCCCTGACTATCTCGGCCGGATGACCGATCAGGAAATCGCTCTCACCGGTGACCTGCCACGCGGATGCCATGTTTCCATCACGCCTGGAGGCCTCGCACTGGAGAAGACGGG
Organism: Luteibacter sp. RCC_6_2; assembly: GCF_041360655.1. Lineage (NCBI taxonomy): Bacteria > Pseudomonadati > Pseudomonadota > Gammaproteobacteria > Lysobacterales > Rhodanobacteraceae > Luteibacter > Luteibacter sp. RCC_6_2. The sequence continues at coordinate 59,764 of NZ_JBFUPQ010000002.1, forward strand.
CACGGACGGTGTCGAGCAAATCTACGACTACGATGACAAGGGACGCCTGAAGAGCGTGACCGATGAGGATGCGACGATCGAGCTGGTCTACGACGAGCTGTCGCGCCTGGATCATCGCATCACCCGCTCCGCCGATGGCCGTTCCGTCACGCAGCGGATCGCTTACGACGCACTGGGACGCGTGCACGAGCAGACCTGGGAACACACCGAGGCATTGACCACGCAGATACGCAGCCTGGCCTTCGGCTGGCGGGCCGACGACAAGGTATCGGAGCGCCGCTGGTACGGTGACGACGCCACGCTCCTGCGCACGGAGACGATGGACTATGACGACCGCGGCCGGCTGATCCTCCATGGCATCGATGCGGTCGCTGGCGAACACCCACTCGACGAAACCGGGCAGCCTTACGTAAAACAGGAGTTCGAGCACGACTGCCTCGACAACCTGCTGGCCGTGACGACGACCTTGCTCGACGGACGGGTGAACCTCACCCGCTACGGTTACGACGCGGTGGACTTCGACCGGCTGGTCAGCGTGAGCAACAGCCTGGATGGCTATCCCGGCTATGGCACACCGCTGAAACTCCTTTACGACGCGAACGGCAACTTGATCGACGATGGCCAGGGCAGGACATTGCAGTGGGACGGCGCAGGCCGATTGGCGAGCGTGACGCTGGCCGACAGCAGGCAGATCATCTACATCCACGGCCCGGACGGGCGCGTGAGCAGTGTCACGATCGACGACGTGTCCAGGTACCGCTATCGCGAAGACGGCGCCATCGCCTTCGAGGTCGATGCGTCCGAGGGACGGCGGTTCATCCGGGCGGAAGGGGGCATCGTTGCCGAGACCCGGCTCGCCGGGGCGATCCGGGAGACCTTCCTGCTGGGCACCGATCCGCAGGGGTCCGTGGTGACGGAGTCCGTGCCGGATGTCGTGGCATGAGCGTCGCAGCCCGCATCTATACCGCCTACGGGGAAAACGCCGGCTCGACGGGCGCCGCGCGACTGGCCCACGCCGGCGAGATCCCGGAAACGCTGACGGGGTGGTACCTGCTCGGCGGTCGTCCCTACAACCCGGTACTGCGACGCTTCCTCGTGCCAGATCCGGAAAGCCCTTTCCATGACGGTGGATTCAACCGCTATGCCTATTGCAGCGGCGACCCGGTGAACCGGATCGATCCGAGCGGCAACGCGTGGACGGACTGGCTCATGGCCGGAATGATGGTCGCCATGTCCGTCGTGGGCACGGTCATCAGCGCCGGGGCCCTGGCCGCTCCCCTCGCGGCCGCTTCGACCGCTGTAGCGACCGCCGCCGTGGCCGGGGCCGGAGTGGCGGGAGCCGCATCCGCCGCCATGGCCGTCGCAGCCGCGACCCCCGGCATCGTGGCCGCCACCACGGCGGTCACGATGGATGTGTTATCGACCATGGCCGCTATCGGTTCGATCGCCACGATGGCGACTCGCAACCAGAAAGCCAATGCCATCCTGGGCTGGATATCGATGGGCACGGGAATCGCCTCGGGCGTCGCCACGATCGTAGCCTCCAGACAGATATCCACGGCGTCCCTCAGGGCGTCGTTTGCCACCCGTGGCGCGCCGGCCGGAAGGCATGCAAGCAAGACGATCACCACGCACGCAACGGTGAGCGCCGTGAGGGCGGCGACGCCCACGTTGACGTCCAGCGCATCCGCCCGAAGCGATGGACGGGGATCGACTCGCAGCCTGGTGGCAAGCGATGCGAGCGGCAGCCTTCCGCAAGTGAGGCGGGCATCCGCGGAACTCAGGGGGAATGGTGTCATGCAAGCCCATTTCTTCGTCGGGCCGCGGAGCGCACGGCAGGCGTTCCGAAATGCTCATGGAGAAAAGCGGAAAGCAGGCGAACAACTTCGCCGGCCGGATATGGAACGAGTCCGGCAAGCTGGCGCTTCGGCAGGATTGAACATCGAAGCCGTGGACATGACGAGGGAGACAACGGAACAGATTCGCCGACGCCTGTCGGAGGACGGCATCCATGCCGCCGCCATCGGGCATGGCCTCGTCGACGAGCCTGTCATGAGATCGCTGAACATGTCGCCTGCGGTGTCCGATCACTTGTTTCCCGTGATGGCGAGTCGGTGATGCGCACGCTGACGTCGACGTACGGCGCCTACGGAGCGCGCGCCCCATCGGCGGCGGCGCGTACCGCTTTCGCTGGCGAGGTGAGCGAGGCCGACACCGGCTTCTATCTGCTGGGTGCACGTCTCTACAGCACCACGCTGCGCCGGTTTCTCTCTCCGGATGGGGCCAGCCCGTTCGGACGTGGCGGCATCAATCGTTATGCCTATTGCGGCGGCGACCCGGTCAACCGGATCGATCCGAACGGTCGCTCATGGCTGGGTTGGATGGGGGTTTCCTCCGGGCTGGCCAAAAAGAGCACCGGGGCGGCGAGTTCCGTGTCGCCGATTTCCGGGGGCACGAACAGCATTGCCACGACGCCCGGCATCGTGGCCTCGAACGCCGCGGTCGTGGCCGATGCGATCACCATCACGGCGGCGGTCGACTCGGTCGCCTTGACGACATCGAATGAGCCGAAGGCCGGCGGCCTCTTCGGATGGATCGGGAACCTGTCCAAGGCAGCCGTGGGCGGAGCCGATCTTGCCCCTGCGAAAAACGGATCGCCGACGCGGCGCTTCGTAGGAGGGAACAGTCTCATCGAATGGGACCCGGACATGGACACAAAGCCGGAGCGGAACATCGCGGTATTCATCGACGGCGACATTCCTGCGCACCGATCGACACTCAATCGCGGCGGGGAAAAGGCTGCAACAAGAAACTGGATATATGGCACGCACGTCAGGAATCCGAAAAGTAGGATCTGGGCAGCGGATACGGCGATCAACTACGCCGACTTTCCGAACCTGTTTCCCCACATGACAGGCCGCGGGATCACCAAGGCGACCTTCTATGCGGGAGTTCACGGCCATCCTGATGGCCGCAATTGGGGAGCGGACTGGTTTCATAAATCACCGGACCGGTTCCTGTACGAGCAGGAACTCCAGCTCACGAAGCCAGCGGCCGCGTCGGCGGGTCTCGACATCGATGTCGAGAATATGGGCGACTTGCTGATAACCCGCATGCGAGATCGATTGGAACGGGACGGCGACCATGTCATCGCTACCTGCTACGGGATAGCGAACGAGGTCGTCATGGAGGCGCTGAATCTGACGAACGTGAGCTTGTACTACCTGCGACCGCCGCCGGGGCCTTGACCTCATGACGAACGGCTCCCAACGACCTGACCCGAGGCGCGTCGAATGAACGTGACCATCACTACCACCACGACACCGGTCTACGGCGCCTACGGCGAGCGCAGCGGCTCGTCAAGCCGGTCGCACAGCGCGTTTGCCGGCGAAGTGCTCGAAGCCGACACCGGTTGGTACATGCTGGGCGAGCGTGCCTACAGTCCGGCGTTGCGCCGATTCATCGCACCCGACGCGTCGAGTCCGTTCGACGGCGGTGGCGTCAATCGCCATGCGTACTGCGGCGGTGATCCCGTCAACCGGATCGACCCGAGCGGCCACACCTGGCTGGGTTGGGCGGGCGCCTCCCTGGGAATCTCGGCCCCTGCGGGTGCCGCGCGCAGCGTGTCGCCCGCTCCCCGGATGCAGGAGACAGCCACCACGCCCGTAACCGTGACCACGACCGCGGCCGCCGTAGTGGATGCCGTCTCCATCACATCGGCCATCGACTCCGTGGCCCTGATGACGGCTGACCGCCCGAACAGCAGGGGCATCTTCGGATGGACCGGGATGGCGTCGAAAACAGGGGCAGGTGGCCCCCTCCCAGCGGCGAGAAACGGCGCGTCGAGCGAACGTTTTATGGGTCAGCAGCGGGCCATCACGCGACGTCATCCCGTGGGGGTAAAGCCGAAAAGGACCGTTGACGTCGTGACCGCCCCACATATCCCTGCACACCGGATGACGACCGATCGTTCTGGAGAGCCCGCTGTTGCGAGGGAGTGGACAGTTCGCCCTCACAACCAAAATCCGGACAGCGTCATCTGGGCAACGGACTCGGAGGTCGCCAACGCGGACTTCAGGGGGGTCTTCCGGCGACTGAACACATCCGGCGTGACACGAGTCAACGTCTATACCGGAGCTCACGGCGATCCTTGGGGCGAGAACTGGCACCTGCGCACCGGAGAGCGATTGGACCCGGTACCCCAATTCTACATCTCAGACCTCGTGCACACGAAAAAGGCCGCCAAGCGTTACGGGATGACGATCAACGTCGTCAATATGGCGGTGTTGAACAAGCAGGACATGCAACATCACTTGTTGCAGGACGGTGTCCACCTCATCGGCAGTTGCTTCGGATTGTCCGACGAAGTCGTCATGGAGGCGCTGAACATCCAACAGGCGACTGTGTACCTGCTGGTCTGAGAGGGCGGGAATCAGCGAACTGGCGCCAGGTCTCCGACGAGGGTCGGAATGAGCTCCGACACCGTCGGATGAATCGGCACCGCCCATTGCAGTGTCTCGATGGACGCATCCGCGTTCATCATATCCAGGATGCCGTGGATCGCTTCGTCGCCGCCGGTACCCAGGATGGCGGCGCCGAGGATCTTCTTCGTCTCCGCATCGGCGACGATCTTCATGAAGCCCCAGGTTTCGCCCTTCTCCACCGCGCGCCCGACGCGTGCCATCGGACGCTTCGATACCAGCAACGGCCGACCGGACTTCCGTGCCTGCGATTCGGTCATGCCGACACGCCCCAGCGGCGGGTCCACGTAAAGCGCGTAGCCGAGGATGCGGTCGCTGACCTTGCGTTCCTCGCCATCGAGCAGGTTGGCGGCGACGATCTCGTAGTCGTTCCACGCAGTGTGCGTGAACGCGCCCTTGCCGTTGCAGTCACCCATCGCCCAGACGCCTTCGGCACTCGTCCTGAGATGATCGTCGACCTTGATGTATCCCTTGTCGTCCGTCTCGATGCCTGCCTTGTCCAGGCCCAGGTCGTCCGTGTTGGGACGACGACCCACCGCAAGCAGCACATGCGTACCGACGACCTCGGGGGCACCCTCGGTGCAATCCACACCGATCTTCACGCCGCGCTCGTGCTTGGCCAACGTGATGCAGCAAGCGTCCGTGCGCACGACGATACCTTCGGCTTCGAGGAACGCACGGATCTCGGCCGAGACATCTTCGTCTTCGTGGCCGATCAACCGGGGACCCTTCTCCACGATGGTCACCTCGGCACCGAAGCGCCGGAACATCTGGGCGAACTCGAGACCGATATAGCTGCCGCCGACCACCACCAGATGCTCGGGGACGGCTTGCAGTGGAATGATGGTGCTATTGGTGAGGTAATCGACCTCATCGACGCCCGGGAAGTCCGGCACGTTGGCGCGGCCGCCGACATTGAGGAAGATCTGCGGCGCTTCGAGCGTTTCGCCATTCACCTCGATCCGTCGCGGACCGGTGAATCGCGCATGCCCACGAATGAGCGTGAGCCCCGGCATGGATGCCAACCAGTCCTCGTTGCCCTTGCGCGAGTCGAGGATCACCTTTCGGGCCCGGGCGGCGACGGTTGGCATGTCGATGGACATTGGGCCGGTGCGGACGCCGTATTCCGCGCCTCGCTGGGCAAGACGAGCCGCATAGGCGCTGGCGACGAGGGTCTTGGTCGGCTTGCAGCCGGTGTTGACGCAGGTGCCGCCCACCAGGTGCCGCTCGACGATGGCGACGGTCTTGCCTGCGCCCGTGAGGCGGTTGGCCAGCGCCGGCCCGGCTTGTCCGGCACCCACGATGATGGCGTCGAAGGTATGGGTCATGGGCTCCGGCCTCGAATGGTGACCCCGGCCCGATTCGAACGGGCGACCTTCCCCTTAGGAGGGGGACGCTCTATCCAGCTGAGCTACGGGGCCAAGGGTGTGAGGATACCGGAGGCGCCCAGGAGACAAAAGACAAGGTCGGGGCAAGTCCGGCATCCCGGTGCCTAAGGTCATGACGGATCGCCAGATTCGAGATCGTGCCTACACCGTTGGCGCTATGGGCTTGATGTCCGTCCCATGCGTTAAATCGGGGCACTCGCACAGGAAGGAGCGCCGGTGCAAAAGGTCGCGCCTGCCACCCGTATCTATGGCGCCTACGGTGACATCGTAACCGCGGGGCAGATCGCGCGCAGCGCCTACGCGGGAGCACTCGCCGAGCGAGACACGGGCTACTACGTGCTCGGCAATCGCCGGTTTTCGCCGGTCCTGCGACGCTTTCTCGACCCCGATCCGGTCAGCCCCTTCGACGACGGCGGCTTGAATCGCTACGCCTATTGCGGCGGCGATCCGGTCAACCGGATCGATCCGAGCGGCAACGCCTGGTGGAACTGGCTGTTCGCTGGCATGGGACCGAACCAGGTCGGTATCGGCACGGTGGGCAACGCGGGCGCCTTGAGTGCTCCGGGAGGCGGCGCGACGCCGACAAGGCAGGCGGCGGCCGTCGTCACCCCCATCACGGTCACGGTAACGGCGGTGGCCGTCCTCGACGCGGTCATCGTCACCTCGTCGATGTCTTCGGTGGGATCGACGACAGGTGACAAGAAGGCGGGGGGCATCTTCGGTTGGATGGCGATGGATTCCGGGTTCCCTTCCACCGGGTCCTCCCTGTCATCGAAGGCACGCGCTCGCACTGCGGGGTTTATCGGCCAGCAATGGGGCACCGCCGACATCGATGCGCCGCGCTACAAGATCGACGTCGTTCCGAGTGATCAGATCCCAGGCGAAAAATTCCGGTATTCCAGGCGCAGGGGCGCGCTCACGCTGAATACGCGGTGGGTCCGGCGGACGGACCCACTCGACGCGCGCGTATCCCATTGGGGCCCGGACACGACGATCTCCAGTCGAAAGCTCGCTCACCCGTTGAAAAGAATCGGGCGCATGCCGATCGCCGACGGAAACGACAGCGTCTACCTCTACAGCGGCGTTCATGGCAGCAGATACGGCGACAATTGGGAGAATGGCAGCCGACAGGGCGGCGCATATGGGTTCTACTGGCGCGACCGCCGGGATCGGCGCCGTCTGGCGGCTCATCTCCCGGGGAGAAAACTTTCGGTCGAGAACATCGCGGGCATCGGTACCGACGAGATGATCGAAAAGATGTCCCGGCCCGGCGTGCACGTACATGCCTATTGTTTCGGGGCGGTCGACAGCCTGATGCTCGCCGTCCTCGATGCCAGCCCCGTTCCCGTTTATCTCCGGAACTGATCGCGTCATGGCCCGCACGCCACTCACGAGCCGCATCTATGGCGCTTTCGGCGACGGCGCGGCGATCGGACAGCATGCGAACAGCGCTTACACGGGAGCATGCATGGAGCCAGGCACCGGCGCCTATGCACTCGGCCGTCGCCTGTATTCCCCGATACTGCGACGCTTTCTCAACCCCGATCCGGTCAGTCCCTTCGAACGTGGCGGTTTGAATCGCTACGCCTACTGCGGCGGCGATCCGGTCGACCGGACCGATCCCAACGGCAATACGTGGCGCACGTGGCTGACTTCGATCCTCGGAGTGTCCGCACCACCCGTCCGCACCGCCAGCGGAAGCAGCGGCTTGCCACACCCACCCGCGGGGGACACCACGGCGGACGCCATCGCCTCGCCGGTCGTCCTCGCCTCCGCCGTAAGTGTCGTCGCGGATACCATCGCGCCCCTGGTCACCCCTGGCTCGATCGCATCGAGGACGACGCGAGCTCCAAAAGCCGGTGGCGTCTTCGGCTGGACATCGCTCGGGTCGGGCCACGCTCCAGGTGGCCTCACGTCATTGGACAACATCCCCCTGGGAGGGGTCGCTGTCGAACAGCGGCAGGACTATCGCAGGACCACCCACACGTTCTCGAACGGCGATCACCAGATCTACAACTATGAAGGTCGTGCGGCACTTCTCGAACAGGTGCCAACGAGGCTGGCCGCGGCGCCTTCCGATTTCCTCGCGCACTGGTGGTCGATCCCGAATGCCAAGGGAGGGAGCAACTACGTCGCGGACTCCGAGACCTCCCTTGAAGAAGTGTTCCCATTGGTGCGGTCGATCGGAGAAAGCGCCGACACCCGGCGGATCATCCTGCTCGCCGGCGCCCACGGGTCGAACGATGGCATCAACTGGGCGAACGGACGCCGGCTCCATCCCGACCGCCACATCTACGAGACGGCGGACACGATCCAACCCATCTACGCCGCCGACGCCCGGAGGCGCGATGAAGACGTTGAAGTCCGGAATCTCGGCGACATGTCGAACATCGACTTCATTCGCGTGTCGAACAGCAACGCCATCGTCGTGCATATCTATTGTTACGGCGTCGCCGACCGGGAACTGATGTTCGAACACAATGTTCGATGGGCAACCACTTACCGGCTGTGATTAACGCACCGCCCTCAACGTCCGGCCCGGCATGGGCGGGACGCGCGCCGGCCGTTTCGCATCGCTTCCGAAAGGCCGCCAGACACCGTCGGCACCCTCGATCCCTATGCTGGCGTCGCCTCCTTCGGCGGCCGCCCGGTTCACGGCCGAAAGCAGCGCGTCGAAACGGCTGTCGAAACGGGACAGTACCTTGCCGTCGAGGCGTACCGGCCAGGAGTGGCTTTCATCGGGATGGTAGGGAATCTCGTAGATCCGGGACATAGGCGCCACCCACCTTACGAAGAAACTCAAGGCCAGCATGGACTTGCGCCGGTGACCGCAGGGTCTTCACGACATCCCCTGGCGACGACGCCCCGCAGACATCCTTCCCGCGCTGCACAACGGGAGGTGAAGGGCGCGTTTGCTAGAATCCCCGTTTTACCCGTCTTCCATGGAGAGCCTCATGTCCGGCAAGATCCTCGCAGCGCTCGGCCTCGCCGCCAACGAATCCGGCACCTACCTCGGCCGCGGCGAATGGGCCGCCACCACGGGCGCAGGCACGCTGTCGCCGACCAATCCGGCTACGGGCGAGGTGATCGCGACGGTGCAGGCCACCAGCGCCGCCGACTACGAAACGATCGTGCGGCGCGCCCAGGAAGCCTTCGCCGTCTGGCGCACCACCCCCGCGCCGCGTCGCGGCGAAGCCGTCCGCCTATGTGGCGAGGCGCTGCGCAAGCACAAGGACGCCCTCGGTTCGCTGGTCGCGCTGGAAATGGGCAAGATCAAGCCCGAGGGCGATGGCGAGGTGCAGGAGATGATCGACATCGCGGATTTCGCGGTCGGCCAGAGCCGCATGCTTTACGGCAACACCATGCATTCCGAGCGCCCCGGCCATCGCATGTACGAGCAGTGGCATCCGGTCGGCCTCGTGGGCATCGTCAGCGCGTTCAACTTCCCGGTCGCCGTCTGGGCGTGGAACGCCTTCCTGGCCGCGATCTGCGGCGACATCTGCATCTGGAAGCCGTCGCCGAGGACGCCGCTCTCGGCCATCGCCACGATGAAGATCTGCAACGAAGCCCTGAAGGAAGCCGGTTTCCCGGACATCTTCTTCCTCTTCAACGACGCCGGCACCGACCTCGCGCAAGCGTTCATCGATGACAAGCGCATTCCGCTGATCAGCTTCACCGGCTCGACCAAGGTCGGCCGCATCGTCGGCGAACGCGTGGCCAAGCGCATGGGCCGCAGCCTGCTCGAACTCGGCGGTAACAACGCGATCATCCTCGACAAGTCGGCCGACCTGAAGCTCGCCATCCCGGCCATCGTGTTCGGCGCTGTCGGTACGGCCGGCCAGCGCTGCACCAGCACCCGCCGCGTGCTGGTGCATTCGTCGATCCACGACACCGTGGTCGACACGCTGGTCAAGGCGTACGGGCAGGTCGAGCAGAAGATCGGCGACCCCACGCTGCCCGCCACGCTGATGGGGCCGCTGAACAGCCCTGAAGCCGTGAAGGCGTATCTCGCCGCCATCGAGCAGGCCAAGGCCGCTGGCGGCACGGTGCGCACGGGCGGCAAGGCGCTCACCGACCGCAAGGGCAACTTCGTGCTGCCAACGATCGTCACGGGCCTGAAGAACTCCGACGAGGTCGTGCAGACGGAAACCTTCGCGCCGATCCTCTACGTGATGTCCTTCGACACCCTCGATGAAGCCATCGCCGAACAGAACGCCGTGCCGCAAGGCCTGTCCTCGGCGATCTTCACGCAAGACCTGAAGGCGGCCGAGCAGTATCTTTCGGCGTCGGGCTCGGATTGCGGCATCGCCAATGTCAATATCGGCACCTCGGGCGCGGAGATCGGCGGTGCCTTCGGTGGCGAGAAGGAAACCGGTGGCGGCCGCGAGTCGGGCTCGGATGCCTGGAAGGTGTACATGCGCCGCCAGACCAACACCATCAACTATTCGGACGCGCTGCCGCTGGCCCAGGGTATCAAGTTCGAGTTCTGACCGAACGGATGAGGCCATGACCGACCTTCGCTCCACGGAACGTTTTTCCGATCGCGTCGAGGACTACGTCCGCTATCGCCCGGACTACCCCCCGGCGCTGGTCGAGTGGTTGCATGGCCTCGGCGTCCACACCGACTGGGCCGTCGCCGACATCGGCGCCGGCACGGGTATCTCGAGCAAGTTGTTCCTCGACGCCGGGCATCGCGTGATCGCCGTCGAACCGAACGCGGCAATGCGTGCGGCCGCCGAACGCTGGCTCGGTGGCGAAGATCGCTTCCGTGCCGTGGATGGCACCGCCGAGGCCACGGGCTTGCCCGATGGCTCGGTGGACCTCGTCATCGCAGCGCAGGCGTTCCACTGGTTCGACAAGGAAAGGGTGCGCGAGGAATTCGCGCGCATCCTGCCGTCGCGCGGCCTGGTCGCCGTGTTCTGGAACAGCCGCCGGCTATCGGGCACGCCTTTCCTGGAAGGCTACGAGCGGCTGCTGCACGAATATGGCGTCGATTACATCAGCATCGCGGAGCGCTACGCCGACGATGAAAGCATGGCGCGCTGGTTCGGTCATGGCTATCGCGGCATGGCGTCGTTCCCGCACGGCCAGAAGCTCGACTACGACGGACTCCAGGGCCGCCTGATGTCGTCGTCGTACGCACCCAAGCCCGGGCACCCCAACCACGAACCGATGCTGTTCGCACTGCGCTCGCTGTTCGACGCGACCCAGGCCGATGGCACGGTCGACTACGATTACGACACCCGCGTCTTCGCGGGCCATCCGGACGCCTGATGTACGAACTGATCCGCCCCCTGCTCTTCGCGCTGGATGCCGAGACCGCGCACGGCCTGACCTTGTACGCCGCCGACGTCGCGCAGCGCAGCGGCATCTCGGGGTGGATCGCGAAGCCCCCGTCGGACCTGCCGGTACGCGCCTTCGGTATCGATTTCCCCAATCCGGTAGGGCTCGCCGCGGGTCTGGACAAGAATGGCGCGCACCTCGACGGCCTCGCCGCACTGGGCTTCGGCTTCGTGGAGATCGGCACGGTCACGCCGCGTCCGCAGGCGGGTAACGACAAGCCACGCATGTTCCGCCTGCCACGGCACGAGGCGATCATCAATCGGCTCGGCTTCAACAACGAAGGTATCGACGCGCTGGTGCGCAACGTGCACAAGGCGTCGTTCCGCGGCGTGCTCGGCATCAACATCGGCAAGAACAAGGACACGCCGAACGAGCGTGCCATCGACGATTACCTCGTCTGCCTGGAACGTGCGTATCCCTTAGCCAGCTACATCACCGTGAACATCTCCTCGCCGAACACGCAAGGGCTGCGCGATCTCCAGGAAGAGGAAACCCTGCGCCGCTTCATCGGGACGCTACGCGAGGCACAGGAGCGATTGGCGAGCCAGCACGGCAAGCGCAAGCCGATGCTACTCAAGATCGCACCGGACCTGACGGACAACGAACTGGATGCCATGGCGGAGGTGCTGCTCGCCTCCGGCATCGACGGCGTGATCTGCACCAACACGACGATCGAACGCGCGGAGGTCACGGGCGATCCCAACGCACATGAAACCGGTGGATTGTCCGGCCGGCCGCTGTTCACCCGATCCACCGACGTGCTGCGCGGCATGCATGCGCGCCTCGGAGGCAAGCTTCCCCTCGTGGGCGTGGGCGGCATCCTCGACGGCGACGGCGCCGCCGGGAAGATCGAGGCCGGCGCGACGCTGGTGCAGCTTTACTCCGGCCTCGTCTATCGCGGCCCCGGACTGATCGCCGAGGCCGTGGCCGAGATCAGGCGCCAGGGGCTCGCGGCATGAACAACGCGCCAGTGGACATGGGCGGGTTCAGCCTCGCCAGCGATGCGCCGCTCGGCGGCCGCAACACACTGCGCGTGGATGCACGCGCGAAGCTGCTCGCGGAGGTACGCGATCCGGCGAAGATTCCCGAGTTGCTGGCGTATCCCGCCGTGAAGGCGGGCAAGGTCCTCGTGCTCGGCGAAGGCAGCAACCTGCTCATCAAGGGCGATTTCGACGGGACCGTCCTGGCGATGGCCACGCGCGGCGTCGAGACCTTCCAGCGCGACGACCGCGTGCTGATCCGCGTGGCCGCGGGAGAGCGCTGGGACGATTTCGTGCGTTGGTCCCTGGGCCAGGGTTATGCGGGTCTGGAAAACCTCATCCTCATTCCCGGCACCGTCGGCGCCTCGCCGATCCAGAACATCGGCGCCTACGGTGTCGAGGTGGCGGAATTCATCGATACCGTGGAAGCCTGGGATACGCATGCGGGCGAGTTCGTCGTGCTCGACAAGGCGGCTTGCGCCTTTTCGTACCGCGACTCCAGCTTCAAGCAACAACCGGGACGCTGGATCGTCGTGGCGGTGACGTTCTCCCTTCCCCGCGAACGCCCGCTCTCGCTCGACTACGCGGGCATCCGCGAGGAAGTGGAGAAAATGGGCATCGAGCGCGCCACGCCTTACCACGTGGCCGAAGCCGTCGTGCGCCTGCGTTCGCGCAAGCTGCCCGACCCCGCCGTCATCGGCAACGCCGGCAGCTTCTTCAAGAACCCGGTCGTCGGCGCGGCGAAGGCCGAAGCACTCGCACTCGCCCATCCGGGCCTGCCTGTGTGGCCACACGCCGGAGGCACGGCGAAGATCTCCGCCGGCTGGCTGATCGAAGCCGCCGGATTCAAGGGCCAGCGCGATGGCGACGCGGGCATGTCGAACCGGCATGCCCTCGTGCTGGTGAACCACGGCAAGGCGACCGGCCCGCAGCTCTGGGCCTTCGCCCAGAAGGTGATCGCCGGGGTCGAGACCATGTTCGGCGTGACACTGGAACCCGAACCGCTGGTGGTCTGAGCCCCGTGGCGCCTGTCATGCGGGTGTAAGAGCTCCGTCATACCCTCGCGCAGGCGGCGTACCATGAGGGCGTCGCGATCCGCGACGAGGACGCCACCCTGGATACGATGACCCCGCCCAACGAGTCGATCGCCCCCGCGAAGAGCGCCACCGCCAGGATGGCGCCGCCACCGGATGTCGCGGAGATCGACCTCAACGATTCCAGCCTCTACGTCCACCGCGAACTGTCGCAGTTGCAGTTCAACATCCGCGTGCTCGACCAGGCGCTGGATGAGTCCAAGCCCCTCATCGAGCGGCTCAAGTTCCTGCTGATCTTCTCGTCGAACATGGATGAATTCTTCGAGATCCGCGTGGCCGGCCTGAAGCAGCAGATCGCGTTCGACCACGAAATGATCGGCGCCGACGGCATTCCGCCGCGCCGCGTGCTGGCCGAGATCTCGGAACTGGCGCACCGCCAGATCGAGCGGCAGTACGCGATCCTCAACGAGAAGATCCTTCCCGCGCTGGCGGACGAAGGCATCCGCATCGTCCGCCGCAACCAGTGGACGCATAAGCAGAAGCTCTGGGTGCGCCGCTACTTCCGCCACGAAGTGGCGCCGCTGGTCACGCCGATCGGCCTCGATCCGACGCATCCCTTCCCGCGCCTGGTGAACAAGAGCCTGAACTTCATCGTCCAGCTCGAAGGTACCGATGCCTTCGGCCGTGATTCGGGCCTCGCGATCGTACCGGCGCCGCGCATCCTGCCGCGCCTCATCCGCCTGCCCGGCGAAGTCTGCGAGGGCGGCGACAATTACGTGCTGCTCTCGTCGATCATCCACGCCCATGCCGACGACCTCTTCCCCGGCATGCGCGTGCTGGGTTCCTACCAGTTCCGCCTCACCCGAAACGCCGACCTGACCATCGACCCGGAAGATGTCGAGGATCTTGCGCGCACGTTGCGTGGCGAACTCTTCTCGCGCCGCTACGGTGACGCCGTGCGCCTGGAAGTGGCCGACAACTGTCCCAAGCCCCTCGTGGACTATCTGCTCAAGCAGTACTCGCTGGAAGCGGATTCGCTCTACGAGGTGAACGGCCCGGTGAACCTCGCGCGCCTGTTCGAGATGACCTTGCAGCCGACTTACGCGCGCCTGCAGTTTCCCGTTTTCGTGCCGGCCTTGCCGAAGGCGCTGGCCGACGCGGAAGACATGTTCTCGGTGATCGGAAAGCAGGACATCCTGCTCCACCATCCCTTCGAATCGTTCTCGCCCGTGGTCGACTTCCTGCGCCAGGCGGCCAAGGACCCACAGGTGCTGACGATCAAGCAGACGCTCTACCGCAGCGGCGCCAACTCGGAAATCGTCGACGCCCTGGTGGAAGCGGCGCGATCGGGCAAGGAAGTCACCGCCGTGGTCGAACTACGCGCGCGTTTCGACGAAGAGTCCAACCTCACCCTGGCCTCACGCCTGCAGCAGGCCGGCGCCGTGGTGACCTACGGCGTGGTGGGCGTGAAGACGCACGCGAAACTGATGCTCGTGCAGCGCCGCGAGAACGGCAAGCTGGTGAGCTACGCCCACCTGGGCACCGGCAACTACCATTCGGGCAACGCGCGGCTGTACACCGACTACAGCCTGCTCACGTCCGACGAAGCCCTGTGCGACGACGTGCATCGCCTGTTCCGCCTGCTCACGGGCATGGGCAAGGCGCTGAAGATGAAGCGGATGCTCTACGCGCCCTTCACGCTGAAGAAGGGCCTGCTCGACCTGATCGCGCGTGAAGCCACGCATGCCGCCGCGGGCAAGAAGGCTGAGATCGTCTGCAAGATCAACGCGATCACCGATCCCAAGCTGATCCGCGCCCTCTACCGGGCGAGCCAGGCCGGCGTGAAGATCGAATTGATCGTTCGCGGCATGTGCTGCCTGCGCGCGGGCATCCCGGGCGTATCGCAGAACATCCGCGTGCGCTCGGTGGTGGGCCGGTTCCTCGAACATAGCCGCGTCTACTGGTTCCACAACGACGGCGAACCGGATCTCTACCTGGCGAGCGCCGACTTGATGGAGCGCAATCTCGACCGCCGCGTCGAGACCTGCTTCCCCATCGAGGGCAAGAAGCTGCGCCAGCGGGTGCGGCGGGAACTGGAGTTCTACCTGACCGACAACCACTCGGCATGGGTCCAGCAGCCCGATGGGACCTATGCCCTCCTCCAGCCGTCCCCCGGCCAACCGGTCCGCGACGCGCAGACCCAGTTGCTGGAACGCTTCGGCGGCATGGCGGCACCCCAGCCCAGCTGAAGCAGCTCCCCCGGAGCCGCCTCAGCTGGGCTGGGAGTCACTACACCCGTGGGAGCCGCTTCACCTGTGGGAGCCGCTTCAGCGGCGATGGGGGCTTGCCTCACCCTGGCCCGCCGCCGCGGGATCGCCGGCAAGCCGGCTCCCACAACTGTCGGCTCCCACGACAGCGGCTTCCACAACGGATACGCCCAACGGCCAGCGCGACAGCGGCCCGGGACCACGGCAGAATGGTGCCGTATATGCGCACCGGCAACCGCCAGCTCGGGTGGGTCTACCGTCTCTTCCAGGCGATGGTGCTGTGCGGCCTGCTTCTGGGCGGGACCGCCGCCGCGACCACGCTGACGGCCAACTGGCGCGAGGTGCGTCCTGGCGACACTCCCGCCGACATCCTCCGAGAGGCGGCCCAGCGGCCCCTGCCCGCTTTCGACCCGGCGCGCATGCAGATCCTCCCCAACGCGCCCACCGGCACCTGGGTGATCGTGCACAGCCTGCCCCCCTGGGCGACAGGCGAACGCGTGCTCAGCATCGGCCACCCCGGCATGGGCGCGGTGTCGCTCTACGACGGCGACACGCTGGTGGCGACCACCTCGCTGGATGACTTCGGACCGCCCCTGCACGGTCACGGCCGGCTGATCTTCAACGTACCCGCGTCGATTCCGGCCTCACGGCCACTCCTGCTGAAATTCGAGCCCACGGCACAGCCGCCGGGTGCGGTGACGATATCGATCGATTCGTGGCCGGACTACCTCCGGGACGACGGCAGCTGGATGGTCTTCGCCACCGGTTGTTTCGCCGTCATGCTGACCATGGCGCTGATGGCGCTGTGCTTCACGCTGATCCTGCGCGACATGACCTTCGGCTGGTACGCCGCGTACCTGATTTGTTATGCCTTGATCCAGGGCTTGCGCTCGGGCTTCGTCTTTCACCCGCTTGAGTTGCAGTCACTGGCCGGCATGGCCGACACCCTCGGCGCGGCGGTAACGGCCTTGTCGGTGACCTTCGCCGCCCTGTTCATGCTGCGCTTCGCCAAGGTCGACGAATACGTGCCCTTGCTGCGCACGCCCGTGCTGGCCTTCGCGGTGGTGATGCCCCTGCTGATTGTGCTTCGCGCCACCGGCGTGGGTGTGCTGGTGGGCATGGCCCAGCTGCTGTTGCAACCCTTGGTGCTGCTCGGCGCGTTGCTCCTGCTCGTGGCCGGCGCGATCGCCGCCGTGCGCGGTTCGCGGCACGCCTGGTTCTTCCTGGCCGGCTGGACGCCGCTGCTCATCCTCACCGCGCTATGCGGCGCCCAGCAGCAGGGCATGTTCGCGGGAGCGCCATGGCTACCGGATGCCGCGATCGCGGTAGGCGCCTTCGAAGCCATCGTGCTGTCGATCGGCTTGTCCGACCGTGCGCTCACCATCCGCCATGATCGCGACCGCGCCCGCCAGCTCGCCGACAGCGATCCCCTGACGGGACTGCTCAACCGTCGAGCCTGGACCGATGCCGCGATGGGTGTGCTGGAACAGGGTTCGTCGCGTCCCATCGCCGTTCTGTTCTTCGACCTGGATCACTTCAAGGAACTCAACGACCGCCACGGCCACGCCGCCGGCGATCGTGCGCTGGTGGCGGTGGCGGGCGCCCTGCGCCACGAGCTCAGGCCTTCCGACCTGCTCGGCCGCTACGGTGGCGAAGAGTTCGTGGCCTTGCTGCAAGGCGTGGAGAAGGAAAACGCCATGCAGGTCGCCACGCGTCTGTGCCGGCGCGTGCACCGGCTCGACGTGCACGTGGGCGCGCCAGGCGCACTGTTGACGGTCTCGATCGGCGTAGCCATGCGCACACCCGCGGATACCGTGCAGTCACTGGTCGAGCGGGCGGATACGGCGATGTACGCGGCGAAGCTCGCGGGGCGCAACCAGGCGATATGCGCCGGGCACGCCGGACCGGTGCTTGTACGCCGCAACGACATCGGCAAGGCCGCGAACTGAGGCCGTTCCTGGTGGGAAGCCGCTTCAGCGGCGATCGGGTTCGCCTCAGACCAACCCGGCGGCCGCGGCCACGATATCGTCGTCACCCGGCAACACCAGGAACGCCGCGCCCGCCAGCGGCGTGAACGTATCCGCGCCAACGACACGGCGCAACGGCACATGCCCCAGCCCCGCCTCGACGATGGCGGTGATCACGCCCTCGCCGACACCCGCGCTCTTGCGCCCTTCGTCCACCACCAGGATGCGTCTCGCATCCTTCGCCTGCGCCGCGATGAAGCCGTCGTTGAGCGGAACCAGCCAGCGCAGGTCCACCACACGCACCTTCCATCCGTGCGCCGCTTCGATCCGTCGTGCAGCGCGAAGGCTCATCGGCACGCCATTGCCGAAGGTGAAGACGACGAGGTCGTTCGCGGTTTCCTCGTAGACCCGCCCCTCGCCCAGCGGCATCGCCTCGCCCGGTGCCGGGTAGGCGAACTGCCACTGGCCATCGCCCGCTTCGTAGAGATCCTTGGTCATGTACAGCGCGATCGGTTCGAGGAACGCGGTGACCCTGCCGTCGACTTTCGCCAGCGCGGCGAGCGTACGCAGCATCGTCGCGGCGTCGTCGCCGCGGCTCGGGCAACCCACCACGAATCCGGGGATGTCGCGCAAGGCGGCGATCGAGTTGTCGTTGTGGAAATGGCCGCCGAAGCCGCGCTGGTAGCCCAGCGAGGCCACCCGCATCAGCATGGGATTGCGGTACTGGCCGTTGGAGAAGAACTGCAACGAGGCCGCTTCGCCACGGATCTGGTCGCAGGCGTTGTGGAAGTACGCGAGGTACTGGATCTCGGGAAAGGGCAACATGCCCATGTTGGCGTAGCCCTGCGCGAGGCCGAGGATCATCGTCTCGTCGAGCAAGGTGTTGAACACGCGGGCGTTGCGGAACGTCTTGTGCAGGCCCTTGGTCACCGTATACACGCCACCCTTCTGCGCCACGTCCTCGCCGAACAACAGGCTTTCCGGATACTTCGCCATGAGGTCGTGCAAGGCCTGGCCGATCTGGATGGCCAGATGGCGGGGCGGCTGTTTTTCCGGAAGCTTGTCGGCGCCGCCGAACACACGCTCGCGCTCCGCCGTCTCCGCCATGCGCGCGGCCTCGGCACGAACGGCTTCGGGGGTGTAAGGAGCGAGAGGCGCCATCACATGCGCGAGGCTTTCGATCTTGGGCGTGCGATCGGCGGCGTCCGCCGCTTCGAAGCAGCGCTTGCGGATGCCCTCGTAGAGTCCGAGCAGGCTGTCGCGGTCATACAGGCCCGAAGCGAGCGCGATGCTGGCGCTACGTAGCAGCGGGTCGGTCGCTTCCAGCGCCACCAGTTCTTCCACCGAACGCCATTCGATCTCGAAATCGGTACCCGCGTGCCCCATGATGCGGGTGGTGCCCAGGTGCAGGAAGGTCGGACGGCGCGTAGCGCGGCAGTGGGCAACGGCACGCTCGACGTCGGCGTAACCACCGGCGAGGTCGAGGCCATCCGCGTAGAAGTAGTCGAGGTCCGCACGATGGCGGAAGTTGTTGGCGACCCAGTCGTTCGGCGTCTTCACCGAGATGCCGATGCCGTTGTCCTCGCACACGAAGAGCACGGGCGCGGGGAGCTTCTGGTAGGCCGTCCACGCCGCGGCGTTGAACGCCGTCTGCGCCGTGGCGTGGTTGGACGAGGCATCGCCGAACGAACAGATCGCGATCGAATCGTCCGGAACCGGCAAGGCATGGCCGATACGCTTCGCCTGCTCGATCGCGACGGCCGTACCGAGTGCCTTGGGCAGATGCGACGCGATGGTCGAGGTCTGCGGCAACACCCACAACGGCTTGCTTCCCCACACCTTGTGACGACCGCCAGACGCGGGGTCTTCGCTGCTCGCGGCGAAGGACAAGGCGGAATCCATCACCGGGTCCATGCCGGGAAGCTTGCGGAAACGCTCGGCCATGAAGCCGCCACTGCGATAGTGCAGGAACGCGGGGTCGGTGTGCCGGGTGGCTCGCGCGACCATCGCGTTGCCTTCGTGCCCGGACGAGCCGATCGTATAGAACACCTTGTTCTGCACACGCAGCACGCGCGCCATCAGGTCGAGGTGACGGCTGATCAACTGCGATTCGAACAGCTCGCGAAACCCACGCGCATCCAATGCGCTGCCGGGCAACACCGGCTCGTCGTCATGCGGCGAGCGGGCGGCGTCGCCCTGCCACGACTGCACGAACTCGACGAAATTCTTGTCGACGATCTCGGCACGGTTGAAACCCTTGTGACGGGCGGCGATGGCTTGCGGGACGGACATGGGGAAGACTCGGGAAAGTGGGGATCAGGCGTGCATCGGCGAGAAGCCGGGCTGCGTGCGAACGCGCGCCAGCCAACCGGTGACGTTAGGCCAACGAGAAAGATCGAAGCCGCCATCGGCGGCACAGTGCGTATAAGCGAACAGCGCGATGTCGGCGACGCCGAAGCCGCCTCCGCTGAAAAACGATTCATTGGCGAGATGGTCTTCCATCACGTCCAGCGCCCGCGCACCGCGCTCGAGCAACTGCGGCAACTCCGCGCGGCGCGGGTGGTCCTCCGGCAGCCACTTGCAGACGAAGCGCGCCACGGCCACGTAGGGTTCATGGCTGTACTGCTCGAAGAACATCCATTGCAGCGTGCGCGCACGCTCCCATGGGTCCGACGGCAGGAAGGGCGTGCCCTCGGCGAGATAGCACAGGATGGCGTTGGACTCGGCGAGGCGGCGGCCGTCTTCCAGCACGAGCAGGGGCACCTTGCCGTTGGGGTTCAAGGCAAGGAACTCCGCCGTGCGCGTGGCGCCGGCGGTGCTGTCGGTCTCGATCCAGCGGTACGGCCGGCCGAGCGCGTCCAGCAGGTGTTGCAGCTTGTAGCAATTGCCCGATGAACGGAGGCCGTAGATGGTGGGCACGGAAGAGTCGGAACGGTTCAAGGGACATCCTTTGGCCAGGAAGGAATCAACGACGGCGGGCGATCCACTGTTCGCGGGTCTGCCCCCATAGATCGACGATGTCGTCCTCGAACGGTGGCGGCAAGGCACCGGGTCCTTGCCAGGTGGAACCGAGCTTCTTCGCGACACCGATCGAGGCGAGGTTCTGCGGGTTGATCGAATGGATCACCTGGCTCCAGCCGAGGTTGGCGAAGGCCCAGTCCATCGAGGCGGCCGCGCCTTCCGTCGCATAGCCCTTGCCCCAGGTTTCCCGCAGCAATGCCCAGCCGATCTCGTGCCCAGGCCAGCCTTCCGGCTGCCATGGGCCGAGGCGGCCCATCCAGCGGCCACTGGCGCGTTCGATCACCGAGAACATGCCGAAACCGGCGATGCTCCAGCAACCGGCCATGGTCATGAAGTTGCGCCAGGCGATGGCACGCGGCTGCGGTCCACCGAGAAACCGGTTGACTTCCGGATCGGCCATGCATTCGGCCCAGGCGTCGAAATCCTCCGCCGCCGTGGGCCGGAGGATCAACCGGTCGGTTTCGATGACGGGCCCGTGCATGCCGGCGTCAGAACGCGTTGATGCCCGTGAGTTCGCGACCGACCACCAACTGGTGGACGGTTTCGGTGCCCTCGTAGGTGATGACCGATTCCAGGTTCAGCGCGTGGCGGATCGCCGAGTGTTCCGTGGTGATGCCCGCCCCGCCGAGGATGTCCCGGCAGTCGCGCGCGATGTCCAGGGCCATGCGGACGTTGTTCCATTTCGCCAGCGACACCTGGGTGGGCTGCAGGCGGCCGGCGTCCTTCAGGCGGCCCAATTGCAGCGAAAGCAATTGCGCGGTCGTGATGCGCCGGGCCATGTCGGCCACCCGGATCTGCACGGCCTGGTTCGCCGCCAGCGGGCGGTTGAACAGCACGCGCTGCGCGGTGTAGTCGAGCACTTCCTTCAGGCAGGCCTGCGCGGCGCCGATCGGGCCCCAGGTGATGCCATAGCGAGCCTGGTTGAGGCAGCCCAGTGGTCCCTTCAGGCCCTTCACGTTGGGCAGCCGCGCGCTGTCCGGCACGCGCACGTCGTCGAAGAACAGGCCGGACGTGACCGAGGCGCGCAGGCTCATCTTCTTGTGCACTTCCTGCGCGGCGAAGCCCTTGGTATCCGTCGGCACGATGAAGCCCTGGATGCCTTCGTCGGTCTGCGCCCAGACGATCGCGATATGGGCGAGGTTGCCATTGGTGATCCACATCTTGGCGCCGTTGATCACCCAGTCGCCGCCGTCCTTACGTGCAACCGTCTTCATGTTGGCGGGATCGGAACCGCCGTGCGGTTCGGTCAGGCCGAAGCAACCGATGATTTCGCCCGCGGCCATCCGCGGCAGGTACTCGCGCTTCTGCTCTTCGGACCCGTAGGCGAAAATGGGATACATGCACAGCGAACTTTGCACCGAGGCGAAGCTGCGCAGCCCCGAGTCGCCCCGCTCCAGTTCCTGGCAGATCAGGCCGTAGCTGACCCCGTTCATGCCCGCGCAGCCGTATTCCTCCGGCAGCGTGGCGCCGAGAAGGCCCAGCGAGGCGATCTCAGGAACCAGTTCGGCGGGAAACCGGCCCTGGTCGAAGCAGTCGCCGATGATGGGAAGGACCTTTTCGTCGACGAAGCGTCCGACGGTGTCCTGGACCATGCGCTCTTCGTCGGTGAGCAGCGAGCGGACATCGTAGAGGTCGAGCGGATCGAGACGGTGGGCCATACGTGGGACTCTTGCCTGGGCAGCCGGAAAGCCCACGATTGTAGCCATGGCCGATGGCGGGGTCATGGCGGGCCGCAGCAAACATGGGACCGGTTGCCGGAATCTCGACGCCGGAGGCGCCATAATGACCTTCCTGCCCGCTCCCTGACGGACCGCCATGTTCAAAGGTGTGCTGCTCGGTTTCGCCTGTTACGCCGCCTATGCGTGGAGCGACGCCTTCGTCAAGTCGCTGGAAGGCAGCCTTCCCGCGTACGAGGCGGTGTTCTTCGGCGCGGTGCTGGCCATGGCCGCCTTCCCGTTCCTGAAGAAGCCTGGCGACCGCTGGAGCGAGATCGTCATCTCGAAGATGCCCGGCCTGTGGCTGCTCCGCGCCATGGCGGGCGCCATCGGCAACGTGACCGCGGTGATGGCTTTCACCGCCCTGCCGATGGCCGAGGCCTTCTCGCTGATCTTCCTGCTGCCCATCTTCGTGACCATCCTCTCGGTGGTCTTCCTGCGCGAGCACGTGGGCTGGCGGCGCTGGTCGGCGGTGATCGTGGGCTTCCTCGGGGTGCTGGTGGTGTTGCGACCCGGATTCCGTCACCTCGGTACGGGACACGTCGCGGCGATCATCTGCGGGATCACCGGCGCGCTGTCGATCATCGCGCTGCGCATGGCCGGCGCGACCGAGAAGCGCATCACGCTGTACGGCGCCGGCGTGATCGGGCCGATGATCGCCGGCTTCATCATGATGCTGCCGCACTTCGTCTGGCCGGACGCGCACCAGTGGTTCCTCGTGCTGGGGTATGGCCTGCTGGCGGCGGCGGGCGCGGTGCTGTTGATGCTCGCCACGCAGAACGCGCCGGCCAATCGCGTGGCGCCGACGCAGTACAGCCAGATGCTGTGGGCCATCCTCTTCGGATACCTGCTGTTCCACGATCACCTGGACTGGCCGATGCTGGTCGGCATCGTGATGATCCTTGGCGCCGGCCTGTTCACCTTCGTGCGAGAGGAGAAGAAGACCGACTGGTGGCGCTGGACGAATATCGTCTGAGGCGACCTGGAATCGCCGACAGGGTCGGCTCCCACCGGGCCGGCGAGCACCCATCGCCGCTGAAGCGGCTCCCACAACTGAAGCGGCTCCCACAATGCTAGGTGTTGCTGACTCCGTGCGGTACGTGCCCGGTCGCCACATGACGCCTGGCCGATTCCACGTTCGCGGGGGAATCGTCGAAGAAGATGTCCGCACCGAAAGCCTCGAGGAACGGCCCCTTGTCGCGGCCGCCGAGGAACAAGGCTTCGTCGATACGCACGCCCCAGCGGCGCAGCGTGAGGATCACCCGTTTATGCGCGGGCGCGGAGCGAGCGGTGACGAGAGCCGTGCGGATGGGCGAGGTTTCCGCCGGAAACGCCGCCTGCAACCGATGCAGCGCCGCGAGAAACCCGCGGAAGGGCCCCCCTGAGAGCGGCTCCGCCCAGCGTTCGGATTCGTTGAGATGGAAAGCCTCCAGTCCCTGCTCCTTCGACACGCGCTCGCCCTCGTCACCGAAGATCACCGCATCGCCATCGAACGCGATGCGCAGTTGCTCGCTGGATCGTTGCGGCGCGGTCGAGGGAAGGATCGTGGCCGCCGCCACGCCGGCGCGCAGCGCGCGGCCCACGTCCTCGGCGTTGGCGGAAAGGAACAGGTCCGCGCGAAACGGCGCGATGTAGTCCGAGGTCGGCGCGCCGCTGGTGAACGCCGCCCGCGATATGCCCAGCTTGTAGTGCTGGATCGCGTTGAAGATGCGCAGGCCGGTGTCGCCGGAATTGCGCGAGAGCAGGATCACCTCGACCGGCGGCACGTCGCCGGACAGCGCGTTGAGGCCCAGGAGCTTCTGCACCAGTGGAAACGCGACGCCGGGCTTGAGCAGATCGTCCTCGTGCTCGATCTGGAAGGCGCGATAGGCATCCAGGCCCTCCCGCTCGAACAGGTCGTGGCTGTCCTCCATGTCGAACAGCGCCCGCGAGGAAATCGCGACGACCAGGCGGTTGTCGCGCACGGAGGATGCGTCGTGGGCGTTCTGCGTGTCGTCGTGGGTCGTCATGAGCATGAGTGTCCGGCGTTCCGGCTCCCATCCTAGTGCACCCGGCGCGCCAGGCCTACGGCGCGAACTGTTCGTCGAGGATGCGCTGCTGCAGGTTGTGTTCCGGGTCGAACAACAGCCGCACCGCGTTTCGCCGCGATTGCTTGATCTCCACGCTGCGCACGTCGCGCACCTCGTGGAAGTCCGCCGTGGCGCTGATCGGGCGCTTGTTCGGGTCGCGCGTGGCGAAGCCCACCCGGGTGGCATGGGGCAGGATCGCACCCCGCCAACGGCGTGGCCGGAACGGGCTGATCGGGGTGAGCGCCAGCACGTTGGCGTCCAGCGGCAGGATGGGGCCGTGCGCGGAGAGGTTATAGGCGGTGGAGCCGGCGGGCGTACACACGAGGATGCCGTCGCAGACCAGTTCCTCCAGCTTCACCTCGCCATTGAGGCTGACTTGCAGGTGCGCCGCCTGGTTGGTCTGCCGCAGCAGGGCCACTTCGTTGAAGGCCAGGGCGCGGTGCTCTACCCCATCGCAGCAGATGCTGTGCATCTCCAGGGGATGCAGCACGGCCGGGTGGGCCTTTTCGATCCGCTCGGGCAGGTTATCGATTTCGTGCTGGTTCATCAGGAACCCCAGCCGGCCCAGCTTCATGCCATAGAACGGCACGCCGAGCGTGCGGTGCGCATGCAGGGTGCGCAACATGAAGCCGTCGCCGCCCAGCGACACGATGATATCGGCGTCCCCGGGCTCCACGCCCTTGTAACGAGCGACAAGCGCCGCGCGGGCGCGTTGGGCGACTTCGGTTTCGCTGGCGACGAAGGCTAGGCGCATATAAGGATGGCTTGATGAATCCAGCCGGGAGCTTAGTCCTTAAGGCGGGCGATCGGATAGGCCGGTTGATGAGAGGGAGGTTTTGGCCAGACGGGTATCGCCGACATAGTCGGCTCCCACAAAAGCTGTATACCGACCTCTACGGGCGGAATCGCCGACAGGGTCGGCTCCCACCAGGGCCATCCCGAACGCTGCCGATGCTCTGGTATCGCCGACAGGGCCGGCTTCCACCAAGACTTCGTGGCCTTGGTGGGAGCCGACCCTGTCGGCGATGTCCCGGCCTCAGACCGGGATCTGCGCCAGCTGTGCCAGGCGACGGACGGCGACCGAAGCGATCGGGTAATCCGCGTTCTGGGTGAGGATCTCCGCCAGCATCGCGCGGGTGTACTTGAGCGTAGCGTCGTCACGCTCCAGCCAGGCCTTGACCGGGCTGACATCCGTACGATCGCCCGCGACACCCAGGACCTGCAAGGCCAACGCGCGGTGCTGGGCATTGAGTTCGTCCAGCAGCGATCCACGCGCCTGCGCATGCCATGCGCCTTCCACCGGCAAGGCCTCGATCTGGCCACGCAACCATTCCAGGTCGAGCGCTTCGGCCAGTTCGTAGAACACCTTGGCCACCGTCGCGATGTCCTTGCCGCTCTGCTTCGACACCTCGACCATGTCCAGGGCGGCACGCAACACCGGCACCCGGGCGAGACGAATGGACAGCTCGTTCGGCACGCCGAGTCCTTCCCACTTCTCCTGGCTGGCGGCGAAATCGCCACGCCCGGTATCGGTGAGAGCATCCGGCAGCGCCTTGCGCAAGGTGGTGACCTCGCTCGCATAGCGGTCGACGTTCGCCGCGATATCTAGCGAACCGCCCGGCCGGTTGAGCAGCCAGCGGGTGAGGTGGCGCAGCAACGACCATATCTGCAGGATGGCGTCGATCTGCGTGTCTTCCGCCACCGTGCCGTCCAGCGATTCGATCTCCGCCCACAGGTCGCGTGCGTCGAGGATTTCCCGCGCCGCCGTGTACGCCTTGGCGATGGAGGCCGGACCGTGTCCGGTGTCCTCCTGCATGCGCATCATGAACGTGGCGCCCATGCGGTTGATCGTCGAGTTGGTGACCGCCGTGGCGATGATCTCGCGCTTCAGGCGATGACGCTGCATGTGCTCGGCGTACTTCTCGTGCAGCGGCACGGGGAAGTAGCGGACCAGCTCACGCGAGAGGTACGGGTCTTCCGGCACGTCCGAATCCAGCAACTGCTGAAACAGGCGGATCTTGTCGTACGAGAGCAACACCGACAGTTCCGGGCGGGTGAGGCCCTGGCCACGCTGCTTGCGCTCCGCCAGTTCGGCGGCCGTCGGCAGCGATTCGACCTGGCGGTCGAGCATGCCTTCGGCTTCCAGCGTGCTGATGAAGTGGGCCATCGAGCCGAGGCGGCGCACCGACTGGTGTTCCATCACGGTGATCGCCTGGTTCTGCCGGTAGTTGTCCCACAGGACGAGGCGGGCGACCTCGTCGGTCATCTCGGCCAGCTGCTTGTTGCGGCCCTCGAAGCTCAGCTCGCCACGCTGCACGGCGTCGTTCAGCAGGATCTTGATGTTCACCTCGTGATCGGAGGTGTCCACGCCGGCCGAATTGTCGATGAAGTCGGTGTTCAGCAGCACGCCGGATTGCGCCGCTTCGATGCGGCCCTTCTGGGTCATGCCCAGGTTGCCGCCCTCGCCCACGATCTTGCAGCGCAGTTCGCTGCCGTTGACGCGCAGCGCGTTGTTGGCACGATCGCCGACATCGGCATGCGTTTCGCTGGTGGCTTTCACATAGGTGCCGATGCCGCCGTTCCAGAGCAGGTCGACAGGTGCCTTGAGGATCGCCGAAAGCAGGTCGGACGGCGCCATGTGCGTGGCATCGGAACGGATGCCCAGCGCGGCACGCACTTCGGGCGACACCGGGATCGACTTGGCGCTGCGCGGGTAGACGCCGCCACCTGCCGAGATCAGCGACTTGTCGTAGTCGTCCCACGAGGATCGCGGCAACGCGAACATGCGCTGGCGCTCGGCGAACGACTTGGCCGCATCCGGATTCGGGTCGAGGAAGACGTGGCGGTGATCGAACGCGGCGAGCAGACGGATCTTCTCCGACAGGAGCATGCCGTTGCCGAAGACGTCGCCGGACATGTCGCCCACGCCGACCACGCTGAATTCCCCGGTCTGGCAATCGCGGCCCAGCGCGCGGAAATGGCGCTTCACCGACTCCCATGCACCCTTGGCGGTGATACCCATGCCCTTGTGGTCGTAACCGTTCGATCCGCCCGAGGCGAAGGCGTCGTCGAGCCAGAAACCATGTTCGCTGGAGATCGCGTTGGCGATGTCCGAGAACGTCGCGGTGCCCTTGTCAGCGGCGACCACCAGGTACGGATCGTCGTCGTCATGACGCACGACGTCGTGCGGCGGCACCACCTTGCCCTCGACGAGGTTGTCGGTGATGTCGAGCAGGCCGTTGATGAACATGCGGTAGCAGGCGATGCCCTCGGCCAGCTGTGCGTCGCGATCGGCACCCACCGGCGGGCGCTTCACGAAGAAGCCACCCTTCGAGCCCACGGGCACGATGACGGTGTTCTTCACCATCTGCGCCTTGACCAGGCCGAGTACCTCGGTGCGGAAATCCTCGCGGCGATCGGACCAGCGCAGGCCGCCGCGGGCGACGGAACCGAAGCGCAGGTGGATACCCTCCACGCGCGGCGCATAGACGAAGATCTCGCGGAACGGCACCGGCTTGGCCAGGTCGGGCACCTTGTGCGAATCGAACTTGAAGCTGATGTACGGACGGAACGCGCCGTCCCAGGCCTGGAAGAAATTCGTGCGCAGCGTCGCATGGACCAGCGAGATGAAGCTGCGCAGGATGCGGTCTTCGTCGAGGCTGGACACGTTGTCGAGCAGCGCGTTGATCGCCTCTTCCACCGCCGTCGCCTGCTCGGCGCGCGGTCGGCTGAGCGAAGCCACCAGGTTACCGATGAGTCCAGGTTGCGCGGCGAGCGTTTCCGGGTCCATCAGCGCATGCATCTCGTGCGAGAGCAGGCTCTCGGCACGCTCGCGCTCGGCACCGCCGAGGCTTTCGCGGCGAGGATCGAAGCGTGCGTTGAACAGTTCGACGATGAGGCCCGCGATGGCCGGATAACGATTGAGCGCGTCCTCCATGTACGCCTGCGAAAACGCCACGCCCGTCTGCAGCAGGTACTTGCAGTAGCTGCGCAGCACGGCCACCTGGCGCCAGCCGAGCTTGGCACCGAGGACGAGGCGGTTGAAGCCGTCGTTCTCCGCGTTGCCACGCCAGATCTGCTCGAAGGCGTCCTCGAAGATCGTGCCGACCTGCTCCACCTCGAAGGCGAGGCGGCCGACCGGCTGCACCTCGAAGTCCTGGATGTAGAGCGAGCCGTCCGCCTGCTTCACTTCATACATATGCTCGGTGAGCACGCGCAGGCCGAGGTTCTCCAACTGCGGCAGCACTTCGGAAAGGGCGATGTCGGAGCCGGAACGGTAGACCTTGAAGCGCAGTTCCTCCGGCCGGTGCGACGGGTGGTAGAACGACATGCTGATGGCGTCTGGACCATCGAGACCCGCCAA
Organism: Luteibacter sp. RCC_6_2; assembly: GCF_041360655.1. Lineage (NCBI taxonomy): Bacteria > Pseudomonadati > Pseudomonadota > Gammaproteobacteria > Lysobacterales > Rhodanobacteraceae > Luteibacter > Luteibacter sp. RCC_6_2. Next base: position 88,392 of record NZ_JBFUPQ010000002.1, read on the forward strand.
GGCGCGCACGTCGGCGGCGGCGACTTGCGGCGACACCTCGTCGACATAGCCGGCGGGCAGGCTCTTTCCGTAGCGATTGGCCAGGATGATGCCTTGCTGTTCACCGGCCGTCTCGATCAGACGGTCGCGCAGTTCGTCGTACCAGTTGCGCGCGATCGAGACGATCTGCGCCTCGATACCCGTAGCGTCGTAGACCGGGTGGTCGCCGATGCGCGGACGCACCACGACATGCAGGCGTACCAGGGCGGCTTCGCCCATCAGCACCGCGGAATCGACGTGCTCGCCATGGAACGCGTCGCGCAACACGTTCTCGACGCGCTCGCGCACGGACGTGTTGAAACGGTCGCGCGGGATGTAGACCAGGCAGGAGAAGAACCTGCCGTAGCTGTCACGGCGGATGAACAGGCGCGTGCGCGTACGCTGGGCCAGTTCGAGCAAACCCATCGAGAGGGCGTAGAGCTCGTCGGTGCTGCACTGGAACAATTCTTCGCGCGGCAGCGTGTCGAGGATGTGGCGCAAGGCCTTGCCCGAGTGCGAATCGCGCTTGAGCCCCGAGCGGTTCATCACCGCTTCGCACTTCTCGCGCACCAGCGGCACGTGCTGCGGATGCGCCATGTACGCGTTGGACGAGAACAGGCCCAGGAAACGTTGCTCGGCGACCGGACGGCCCTTGTCGTCGAACTTGAGGACGCCGATGTAATCCATGTAGCCGGCGCGATGCATGGGCGACCGCGCATTGGTCTTGGTCAGGATGATCGCGTCCGTCGAACCCGAACGCGGCAGCTCGCTGGCGACCAGGGTGCGCAGCGAACGCGGCGCGAGCGAACGCTCGGCGGCACGCAGGATGCCGAGCCCCGACCCTTCGACGGTCTTGAGCACTTCGTCGCCCGCATCGGCCGACACCTCGTACTCGCGATAGCCCATGAAGGTGAAATGCTCGTCCGCCACCCAGCGCAGGAACTCGCTAGCCTCGCGGATTTCCTCGGCGGTGTACGGCAGGGCCCGCTGGCCGAGCTCGTCGGCGATCTGGACCATCTTCCCGCGCATCGCGCGCCAGTCGTCCACGGCCTCGCGGACGTCGGACAAGGCGGTTTCGACGTTCGCCCTGAGGGTGTCGAGTTCGGTATCGTCGATGCGGTCGATCTCGAATCGCATGATCGATTCGGTCTTCTCCCCCGTTCCCATCGACTGGAGCACGCCGGCCGCCGAGCGCACCACGGGCACCACCGGGTGGATGATCGCGTGGATGTCGGCGTGAGCGGCAGCCACCATGGACACGGTGTCGACCAGGAAAGGCATGTCGTCGGTGACCACCTCGACCACGGCGCGGCTGCCGGAGACGCCGGGGTTGTACACCCTGACCTTCGCCTTGCCGGGCGTCCGCTCGCGGGCGAAGGCCAGCAGATCGGCGATCAGCGCGGCCCAGCGGGCCGGCGCGTGCAGGCCATGGTCGGCGGGGGCGATCCGGTCGAAGAAGGCCTCGATAAAAAAGCGCGCCTCATCGAGGCGCTCCGCGGGGTGGTCGAGCTTTTTCAGTTCATCGAAGACAACGGCATGGAACGGGCCGTTTTCGGCAGCGCGAATCGCATTCATGGGCGGATTGTCGATGTGGGGAGTCGGAAAATCCGTGAAAGCATAGCTCCCACCGATGTCATGTAGCCACACCGGATGACATCGACCGTTGCCGTTTTTTCACCGCGTTGCGGCATCCTCGTCGCCCCATTTCGAGAAAGCGGGCTTGCCGGGCACCCCCGGCTGTTCCGTGCATTGCAACAATTCGGGCGCGAATGTGCGGGATGCCCGTTGACGCTGGGGAAAGGTAATTCTAAACTGGACGGTATAGTCCAGCAGGTATAGCTAATGTCGCACCTGGAGACCCGCCCGCCGTCGGACCATCAGCAGCGGGTGCTCCAGGCGGCGTGTTCGTTGTTCCTGCGCGATGGTTACCGCGTCAGCATGGGAGCCGTGGCACGCGAGGCGGGCGTGTCCAAGCAAACCGTGTATGCGCACTTCGATAATAAGGACAACCTGTTCCACGCCGCCGTCGAACAACTCGTCTTGCCCCTCCACGCGAGCCTTGCCCCTGAAAGCCGCGGCCTGGCCTACATGCTCCATGCGCTGGCCGAGGCGCACCAGACCTACGTGATGGACCATGCGCACGTGGCCCTGGGCCGCATGTTGATCGCGGAGGCGCCGCGCTTTCCGGCAGCGGCGAGGACGTTCTTCCGTACCGCGATCGACACGGTCGCGGTACGGCTCGCGCGCTGCATGGCCGAGGCGATGGACCACGGCCACATGCGCCGCGAGGACCCGGACGTCGCCGCGGAGCTGTTCCTGTCCATGTTGCACGGGCTCGAAGGGGATCGCCGCCTCTTCGGGGTCCGCGCAAGAGGCCGAAAGGCACAGGACGACTGGGCCAGGCACGCGGTAACAGTATTTATGCACGCGTACGACATCCTGCCGGATGAGCCGGCGCGAACGAACAAGAAACCTGGAAAAGGAACGGAGTTCTCATGAATCCCCTGCCCCTGCGCTCGTCCCTGCTGGCCCTCGGCCTCGCCGCGGCGCTTGCCGCCTGCCACAAGCAGGAAGCTCCCCAGCAGCCGCCTCCGCCGGAAGTCGGCGTCATCACGGCCCAGCCCCAGGACACTCCGCTGGTCCAGGACCAGGTCGGCCGCGTCTCGGCGTTCCGCACCGCCGATGTGCGCGCACGCGTGCCCGGCATCCTCCTGCACCGCCTCTACGAGGAAGGTACGGACGTGAAGGCGGGACAGAAGCTGTTCCAGATCGATCCGCAGCCGCTCAAGGCCGAACTGGACTCGCAGCTCGCCGTGCTCGCCTCCGCCCGCGCCACGGCGGTCAACGCCAAGGCCCAGGCCGATCGCGCCCGCGGCCTGATCGGCAAGAACTACGTGTCCCGCCAGGACCTCGATACCGCGGAAGCCAACGAGCGCACGGCGCTCGCCTCGGTGAAGCAGGCCGAGGCCAACGTCCAGACCGCCCGGATCAACCTCGGCTTCACCGACGTGGTCTCGCCGATCGACGGCCGCGCCGGCCAGCAGCAGGTGACCGAAGGCGCCCTCGTCGGCCAGAGCGATACCACCCTGCTCACCCAGGTGGACGAGATCGACAAGGTGTACGTGAACTTCAGCGTGTCGGTGGCCGACCTCGACGCCATGCGCCGCGCCGCCGCCAACGGCGCCGCCACGCTCTCGCCCACCGACAAGGCCACCGTGCGCATCCAGCTGCCCGACGGCTCCGACTTCGGTGAGCAGGGCGTGCTCGACTTCTCGTCGGCCACGGTGAATCCGCAGACCGGGACGGTGAACCTGCGCGCGCAACTCGCCAATACCGACCTGCGCCTGCTACCGGGCCAGTTCGTGACGGTGAAAGCCACCCTCGGTGACCTGCACAACGTGTTCCTGGTGCCGCAGGCCGCCGTGCTGCGCGACGCCAACGACGCCTATGTCATGGTCGTCGGCGAAGGCCATGCGAAGGACCCGCAGTCCGGCAAGGACATCACCGTGCCCTCGGCCGCCGTGCGCCGTCCGGTCAAAACCGACCGTCTCAGCGGCACCAACTGGGTGGTCACCGGCGGTCTCAAGCCCGGCGACCAGATCATTGTCCAGGGCCTGCCGAAGGCGCGGGACAACGCTCCGGTGAAGGCATCGCCCGCGCAGGCAACCCCGGCTCCGGCCGAGGGCGGTCCCGCCGCGGCCGCCCCCGCCGGCAAGCAGTAAGGGAGTTCTCTCATGCCGAGTTTCTTCATCGACCGCCCCATCTTCGCGTGGGTCGTGGCGATCCTGATCAGCCTTTGCGGCACGATCTCCCTGCTGAACATGGGTATCGAGTCGTATCCGAACATCGCCCCGCCGCAGGTCGTCGTCACGGCGACCTATCCGGGTGCGAGCGCGGACACGACCGAAAAGACCGTGACCCAGGTGATCGAGCAGCAGCTGACGGGTATCGACCACCTGCTCTACTTCAGTTCCGCCTCGAGCTCCAGCGGCACGGCCACCGTGACGCTGACCTTCGAGACCGGCACCGATCCCGATATCGCCCAGGTGCAGGTGCAGAACAAGGTGTCGCTCGCGACGCCTCGCCTGCCTTCGGAAGTGACCCAGCAGGGCGTCGTGGTGGCGAAGTCCAACCCCGACTTCCTGATGTTCATCGCGCTGACCTCGACCAACCCGGCCATCGACGGCAACCGCCTGACCGACATCGTCTCCTCGCAGGTGCTCGACCAGATCGCCCGTATCCCCGGCGTGGGCAACACGCGCCAGTTGGGCGCCGAGTACGGCATGCGCGTCTGGCTGAATCCGGACAAGCTGCGTGGCTACGGCCTTTCGGCCAGCGACCTGCGTAACGCGCTCAGCACGCAGAACGTGCAGTTCGCCGCCGGCTCGATCGGCACCGACCCGGCCGTGAACGGCCAGGGCTTCAGTGCCACGGTCTCGGCGGAGGGGCGCTTCACCACGCCCGAACAGTTCGCCGACATCATCCTGCGCGCCAACAACGACGGTACCGTCGTGCGCCTGAAGGACGTGGCCCGCGTGGAGCTGGGGCCGCAGACCTACGGCTTCAACGCGCAGTGGAACGGCACGTCCACCGGTTCGTTCGGCGTGCAGCTGCTGCCCGGCGCCAACGCGCTGGACGTGGCCAACGCCGTGCGCGCCAAGATGGACGAATTGTCCCGCAGCTTCCCCGAAGGCGTGACCTGGTTCGCTCCGTACGACACGACCAAATTCGTGACGATCTCGATCGAGGAAGTGGTGCACACCCTCGTCGAGGCGGTGATCCTGGTCTTCCTCGTGATGCTGCTGTTCCTGCAGAACTTCCGCGCCACGATCATCCCGACCCTGGTCATCCCGGTGGCCCTGCTCGGCACCTTCCTGGGCCTGTCGCCGCTCGGCTTCACGGTGAACCAGCTGACCCTGTTCGGCATGGTGCTGGCGATCGGTATCGTGGTGGACGACGCGATCGTCGTGATCGAGAACGTCGAACGCATCATGTCCGAGGAAGGCTTGCCACCGAAGGAAGCCACTCGCAAGGCGATGGGCCAGATCACCGGCGCCGTCGTCGCGATCACCGTGGTGCTGGCGGCCGTGTTCGTGCCTTCGGCCCTGCAGCCGGGTGCATCGGGCATCATCTACAAGCAGTTCGCGCTGACCATCGCGGTGTCGATGGGCTTCTCGGCCTTCCTCGCCCTGTCGTTCACGCCGGCGCTGTGCGCCACCATCCTCCGGCACGAACACGGCGAGACGAAGAAGAACGTCGTCTATCGCAAGTTCAACCAGGTGTTCGACTGGGTGCAGCACACCTACTCCGGCCATATCGGCGGTGCGGTTCGCCATGCTCCCCGCTGGATGATGGTGTTCGTGCTGATCGCCGTCCTGTGCGGTTTCCTGTTCACCCGCCTGCCGACCAGCTTCGTGCCGGACGAGGACCAGGGCTACGCGCTGGCCATCGTGCAGCTGCCGCCGGGCTCCAGCCTGGCGCGCACCGAAAAGGTGATGACCGACATGCGCGGCATCCTGCTCAAGGATGTCTCCGTCGACGGTATCTTCCAGATCTCGGGCTTCAGCTTCGTGGGCCAGGGCGAAAACGTCGGCATGGTCTTCATCCGCCTGAAGGACTGGGACAAGCGTGACCTCACGGCCACCGAGTTCATCCAGCAGACCAACGGCAAGATGCAGGCCGTGCGCGACGCCACGATCTTCGTCGTCAACCTGCCGACGATCCGCGGTCTCTCGCAGTTCGGCGGTATCGACATGTACCTGCAGGCGCGTGCCGGCCAGTCCCGCGATGAACTGACCCAGGCCCGTAACATGCTGCTCGGCGCGGCCGCGCAGAACACCGCCCTGGTGGGCGTGCGCCCGAATACGCTCGAGGACGCGCCGCTGCTGCAGTTGCAGGTGGACCGCACGCAGGCGCAGACGATGGGCCTCTCGGTCAGCGACATCTATACGGCGATCCAGCTCACGCTGGCCCCGGTATACGTCAACGACTTCTCCTACGGTGGACGCGTGAAGCGCGTGATGCTGCAGGCGGATGCGCCCTACCGCATGGGCACCGACGCCTTCCAGCACATCTTCACGCCGAGCACCCTGGCCACGTCCTCGACCGGCACGAGCACCTCGTCGACGGTCGCCAGTGCCTCGACGGCGCTGGACAACGCCATGATCCCGCTGTCCAGCGTGGTCAGTTCGAAGTGGACGATGGCCGCGCCGACGCTCAATCGCTACAACGGCTATTCCGCGGTGGAAATCGTCGGTAACCAGGCGCCGGGGTACTCGACCGGCCAGGCCATGGCCATCGTCGAAGGCATCGTCAACGACAAGCTGCCCAAGGGCTTCGGCTACGACTGGACGGGCCAGTCGTACCAGGAAATCCTCTCGGGCAACTCGTCCACGATGCTGCTGGCGCTGTCGGTCGTGATCGTGTTCCTCTGCCTCGCCGCGCTGTACGAGAGCTGGTCGATCCCGGTCTCCGTGCTGCTGGTGGTGCCGTTGGGCATCCTCGGCACCGTGGTCTTCTCGATGCTGCGTGGCCTGCCGAACGACATCTACTTCAAGATCGGCATGATCACCGTCATCGGCCTGGCGGCGAAGAACGCGATCCTGATCGTGGAATTCGCGGTGGAGCAGCAACAGGAGGGCAAGACGTTGCGCGAAGGCGTGATCGAAGCCGCACGACTGCGACTGCGCCCCATCCTGATGACCTCGCTGGCCTTCATCCTCGGCGTGTTCCCGCTCGCGATCTCCACCGGCGCGGGTGCCAACTCCCGCCACGCGATCGGCACGGGCGTCATCGGCGGCATGCTGTTCGCCACCTTCCTCGGCCTGCTGCTGATCCCGGTGTTCTACGTCAGCGTCCGCCGCATGCTGGGCGACAAGCTGGACGAGGTGTCCGGCAAGATGCCCCACCACGGCGGAGATCCGGGCGGACATGGTCCCCACGGCGGAAGCCCCTCGCCCAACGTCGGGCCACACGCCCCGAACGTAGGCGACGTCACCGCCTTCGATTCGGACCCGCGACGCGGAACCGACCGACCGTAACAAGAGAAGCCCGGCGAAAGCCGGGCTTTTTCTTTGTGGAATCGCACCGCCGGCAAGCAGGTGGAGCCAACCGCCCTGGTGAGAACCGACCGCCCTGTGGGAGCCGACCTTGTCGGCGATTGGGTGCTCGCCTCGAACTGACCCGCTGCCGCGGGATCGCCGACAAAGCCGGCTCCCACAACAGGGCTTGTCGCGCAGAGGGTGACGCCCGTGCCCGACAGAACCCAGGAGTACGCCGACCGAAGCTTGACGGCCGTTCCCCAAGAGGGCCGCCATGGAGCGACCAGCGTGCATTCATTCCTTGCTATGTAACTCCATTTGTAGTTACATCTCTCTCCGAGACCAACCATGGTCGTGACATTCGAGTGGGACGAGGCGAAAGCTCTTCGGAACCGCACGAAGCACGGCATCTCGTTCGAGAACGCCGGACGGATATTCCTCGATCTGTTCTTCATGACCCGCCTCGACGACCGCGTGGACAGCGAAGACCGATATATCGGCCTCGGCATGGTTTCAGGAAAGGAACTCGTCGTGGTGTATGCACTGCGCGGCGAGTCGGTTCGGATCATCTCGGCTCGCGAGGCTTCACGTTATGAAATCTTCCGCTACTGGCAAAACCGTCAGGCATGTACTTGATCCGGATGAGCCGCTGTCGCCGGAACTTGCCGCCGAACTGGAGGCACTGACCGATCGTCCCATCGACTTCAGCGACATCCCGCCACAGCACCCTGACGAGAGCTGGATCACGGCGAGCCCCCTCGCCACCCTGCGCAATAAGCAACAGATCACGCTCCGCATCGATAGCGACGTGCTCGAGTTCTTCAAGAACTCCGGCCAGCGTTACCAGACGAGGATCAACAGCGTGCTCCGCGAATACATGAAGGCGCACGTGAAGTCATAGCGGGAATGCGGATAAGCTGCGCGAACGGCAGGCCCCGCCCTATCAGGAGTTACCGATGATCGATCACACCGGCGTCACCGTCAGCGACTTCGAGCGCAGCAAGGCGTTTTACCAGGAGGCATTGGGTGCGATCGGCTACGAGTTGCTGGCGATCTTCCCGGCGTCCGTCACCGGCCGCACCGACGTGGCCGGCTTCGGCGAGGGCGGCAAGCCCGACTTCTGGATCTACAAGGGTGAGCCGAACCAGCCGCCCGTGCATGTCGCTTTCCGCGTCGCATCGACGCAGCTGGTGCGTGCTTTCCACGAGGCCGCGCTCGCCGCCGGTGGCCGGGACAATGGTCCGCCGGGGCCGCGCTCGCACTACCACGCGGGGTATTACGGCGGTTTCGTGCTCGACCCGGACAGCCATAACATCGAGGCGGTCTTTCACTCCGCCTGAGCCGTCCATCCCTGGACGACGGAAGACCGGGCGTCAGCGCAACCCGGTTTCGGCGCGCGCGATCACCAGGCGCTGGATCTCGCTGGTGCCTTCGTAGATCTCGGTGATCTTCGCATCGCGGAAGTAGCGCTCCAGCGGCATTTCCTTTGAATAACCCATCCCACCGTGGATCTGCACGGCCTGGTGGGTGATCCACATCGCGGCCTCGGAGGCGACCAGCTTGGCCATCGACGCCTCGGTGCCGAAGCGACCGCCGTTCTTGTCGGTCTGCGCCTTGGTCCACGCAGCGCGCAGCGTCAGCAGCAGGGCCGCGTCGAGCTTGCACTTCATGTCGGCGATCTTGGCCTGGGTCATCTGGAACGTGCCGATCGGGTGGCCGAAGGCCTTGCGATCGCGCGACCACTGCAAGGTGGCCTCATAAGCGGCACGCGCGATGCCCACGGCCTGCGAGGCGATACCGATGCGGCCGGCGTCGAGCACGCCCATGGCGATCGCGAAGCCCTTGCCTTCTTCGCCCAACATGTCTTCCTTCGGGCACACGTAGTCGTGGAACTCGATCTCGCAGGTGGCCGACGCGCGGATGCCGAGCTTCGGCTCGGTCTTGCCGGCGAGGAAGCCTTCCCGCGCGGTGTCGATGATGAAGGCGGAGACGCCGCGCGCACCGATCCCGGGCGTGGTCACGGCGAACAAGACAATGTAGCGCGCGACGGGGCCGGAGGTGATCCAGCTCTTCTTGCCGTTGATGACCCAGTCGCCGTCGGCGTTCTTCACCGCGCGGGTATGCATGTTCGAGGCGTCCGAACCGGACTGCGGCTCGGTGAGCGCATAGGCACCGATGGCTTCGCCCGAGGCGATGGCGCGCACGTACTTCTGCTTCTGCTCTTCGGTACCGTTCTTCAGGATGCCGTTGCAGAACAGGGAATTGTTCACCGACATGATCGTGGAGGTGGCCGCGTCGGCCGCGGCGATCTCGACCATGGCCAGCACGTAGGAGACCGGGTCCATGCCCGCGCCACCATAGGCTTCCGGCACCTCGATGCCCATCAGGCCCAGCTGGCCCATTTCCTGGATGTTCTCGAGCGGAAACTCGCCCTTGGCGTCGAATTCGGCGGCCACGGGAGCGATCCGCTTCTGTGCGAAATCGCGGGCGATGGACTGGATCGACAGCTGGTCGTCGGTAAAACGGAAATCCATGGTGTTCCTCGCGCCGGCCTGGCGGGCGGCAAAGTCTTGGGGTGGAGACAAGCCCACCATTGTAACGGTCGTTCGAGTCGGTGCCTCCGTGCACTGCAACATGGCCTTGACGCCCGGGCACACTGGCCGCATCCTAGGTATCTCTGTATCGCGATATAAGGATGTTGGATGGACCTGTCGACGGCCTCCACGGTGCTTCGGCTCCTGGCCGATCCCACCCGCGTCCGCCTGCTCGCCCTGCTGGATCGCGAGGAGCTGACGGTCGCCGAACTGGCGGCCGTGCTGCACCTGGCCCAGCCTCGTGTGTCGACGCACCTGGCGAAGCTGAAAGAGGCGGAACTGGTACGCGACCGGCGGGCAGGCGTGTCCGCCTATTATCGCGCCAACGCCGAGGCGGACCCCACCCTTGCCGCCCTGGTGGCTTCCCTGCGCGACACCTTGAGCGACGCCCTCCTGCGTGAAGACGCGGAACGCCTGCCCGCGGTACTGGCCCAGCGCGCCCGCGCCGAAGGCTGGGCGGACACGGTCGCCGGCGACATGGAACGGCATTACTCACCCGGACGCACGTGGGAGACACTGGCCCGGTCGCTGTTGCAGTTGCTCGCCACGGGCGACGTGCTCGACATCGCCTCGGGCGATGGCGTCACCGCCGAGTTGCTGGCCCCGCATGCCCATTCCATCGTCTGCATCGACAGCTCGGAGCGCGTCGTCGAAGCGGCACGCCAACGCCTGTCGAGCTTCACCAACGTGGACGTGCGCACCGGCGACATGCATGCGCTGGATCTGGGCGGCCGGCAGTTCGATCTTGTCCTGCTACTGCACGCCCTCACCTACTCCGAGCAGCCACAAAAGGTCTTCGCCGAGGTGACCCGGGTGTTGAAGCCGGGCGGACGCCTGCTCGTTTCCACGCTCGGCGAACACGACCACCGCGCCGTCGTCGAGCCCTTCGATCATCGCAACCTCGGTTTCACCTGCGACGGCCTCACGGCCATGGCGCGGAAAGCCGGACTGGACGTGGTCAGCTGCGAGCGCCTGAGCCGCGAGCGTCGCGCCCCGCATTTCGAAGTCATCAGTCTTCTCGCGCGCAAGCCCTGAGCGGAGACACACCCATGAAAAACCTTCCCTGGCTCCATCCCGATCGCGTCGCCCTGATCCAGAAGGGCCTCGCCGAACGCATCATGATCCTCGACGGCGGCATGGGCACCATGCTCCAGGGGCACCAGCTGGACGAGTCCGGCTATCGCGGTGAGCGTTTCGCGGGCGGCAACGACAGCACGCACGAACACGGCCACGATCATCCCGGCGAGTGCGACCTGAAGGGCAACAACGACCTGCTCCTGCTGACCCAGCCCGACATCATTCGCGGCGTGCACATGGCGTATCTCGAAGCCGGTGCGGATTTCGTCGAGACGAATACGTTCAACGCCACGCGCGTCAGCCAGGCCGACTACCACCTCGAACACCTCGTACCCGAGTTGAATCGCGAAGGCGCGCGCATCGCCCGCGAAGCCTGCGACGAGATGACCCGGCGCACGCCGGACAAGCCGCGCTTCGTCATCGGCGTCCTCGGGCCCACGAGCCGCACCGCCTCGATCTCACCCGACGTGAACGATCCGGGTTTCCGCAACGTGTCCTTCGAGGAACTGACCGCGAACTACGTCGAAGCCGCGCGTGCCCTGATCGAAGGCGGCGCGGACACGATCATGGTCGAGACGATCTTCGACACGCTCAACGCCAAGGCCGCGCTGTTCGCGCTGAGCGAGCTGTTCAACGAACTCGGTGCGCGCGTGCCCGTGATGATCTCGGGCACGATCACCGACCGCTCCGGGCGCACGCTTTCCGGCCAGACCGCGGAGGCGTTCTTCTATTCCGTGGAACACATCCAGCCGCTCTCGGTAGGTCTGAACTGCGCGCTCGGCGCCGACGACCTGCGCCCGCACGTGCAGATGCTCGCGCGCATCGCCGGCAGCGCCGTCAGCACGCACCCGAACGCGGGACTGCCGAACGCCTTCGGTGAGTACGACGAGACACCGGAAAGCATGGCCGCGACCATCCGTGGCTTCGCCGCCGACGGACTCATCAACATCGTGGGCGGCTGTTGTGGCACCACGCCCGCGCACATCGCGGCGATCGCCGCCGCCGTGGCGCCCTACCCGCCGCGCGTTCCCAAGGACACCGCACAAGCCGCATGAGCATTCGATACACGCGCCTTTCCGGCCTCGAGCCGCTGGTCCTCACGCCGGACCTGAACTTCATCAACGTCGGCGAACGTACCAACGTCACCGGCTCGGCCCAGTTTCGCAAGCTGATCAAGGAGGGCCGCTACGAGGAAGCCGTGGACGTGGCCCGCCAGCAGGTGGAGAACGGTGCCCAGATCCTCGACGTGAACATGGACGAGGGCTTGATCGATTCCGAGGCGGCGATGACCCGCTTCATCAACCTGATCTCGTCCGAGCCCGACATCGCCCGCGTGCCGATCATGGTGGACTCCTCGAAGTGGAGCGTGATCGAGGCTGGCCTGCGTTGCATGCAGGGCAAGGGCATCGTCAATTCCATCTCGATGAAGGAAGGTGAAGCCGCCTTCCTCGACCACGCGCGCAAGGTCCGCCAGTACGGCGCCGCCGTGGTCGTGATGGCCTTCGACGAGGCCGGCCAGGCCGACACGAAGCAACGCAAGATCGAGATCTGCTCGCGGGCCCACGAACTGCTGGTGAACGAGCTGGACTTCCCGCCGGAAGACATCATCTTCGATCCCAACATCTTCGCCATCGCCACCGGCATCGAGGAACACAACAACTACGCGGTGGATTTCATCGAGGCGACGCGCGAGCTGAAGAAGCGCTTCCCCTCGTCGCATGTATCCGGCGGCGTCTCCAACGTGTCGTTCTCGTTCCGCGGCAACAACCCGGTGCGCGAGGCCATCCACTCGGTGTTCCTCTACCACGCGATCGCCGCGGGCATGGACATGGGCATCGTCAACGCCGGTGCGCTGGCGATCTACGACGACCTGCCGGAGGAACTGCGCGAGCGCGTCGAAGACGTGGTACTGAATCGTCGTCCGGACGGCACGGAACGCCTGCTCGAGATCGCCGACCGCTACAAGGGTGGCAAGGGCGAGGTGGCGGTGGAAACCGCCGCCTGGCGCGACAAGCCCGTCGTCGAGCGGTTGACCCATGCGCTCGTGCACGGCATCGACCAGTTCGTGGTGGAAGACACGGAAGAAGCGCGCCTCGTCGCCCGGCGCCCGCTCGACGTGATCGAAGGCCCGCTGATGACCGGCATGAACGTGGTCGGCGACCTGTTCGGCGCCGGCAAGATGTTCCTGCCCCAGGTGGTCAAGTCGGCGCGCGTGATGAAGAAGGCCGTGGCGCACCTGATTCCGTACATCGAGGAAGAGAAGCTGCGTTCCGGCGACGCCGGCAAGAACAACGGCAAGATCGTGCTCGCCACGGTCAAGGGCGACGTCCACGACATCGGCAAGAACATCGTCGGCGTGGTGCTCCAGTGCAACAACTTCGAGGTGATCGATCTCGGCGTGATGGTGCCGACCCAGAAGATCCTGGACATCGCGCGTGCCGAGAACGCCGACATCATCGGGCTCTCCGGCCTGATCACGCCTTCGCTGGAAGAAATGAGTCAGGTCGCCCGCGAGATGGAGCGCCAGGACTTCCGCGTGCCGCTGATGATCGGCGGCGCGACGACCTCGCGCGCGCATACCGCGCTGCGCATCGAGCCACATTACAAGTCGCCCACCGTATGGGTGAAGGACGCCTCGCGAGCCGTCGGCGTCGCGCAGTCGCTGGTCAGCAAGGACCTCGTCGACGAGTTCATGACCAAGGTGCGCGCCGAGTACGCGGAAGTGCGCGACCGCCACAAGAGCCGCGGCGCGGGCAAGCAACTGGTGCCCCTGTCGAAGGCCCGCGCCCAGCGCTACACGGGCGACTGGCAGGCATACACGCCGCCCACGCCACGCGTGCCGGGCGTCACCGTGTTCGACGACTACGACCTCGCCGAATTGCGCGGCTATATCGACTGGTCGCCGTTCTTCAACGCGTGGGAGCTTGCCGGCAAGTTCCCGGCCATCCTCGACGACGAGATCGTCGGGCCGCAGGCCACCGAGCTCTACAACGATGCGCAAGCGATGCTCGACAAGCTCATCGCCGGGAAGTGGCTCACGGCCAAGGGCGTGATCGGCTTCTGGCCCGCCGCGCAGTCGGGCGACGACATCGAGGTCTACGCCGACGCGGGCACCGGCAAGCGCAAGGCGATGACCACCCTGCACCACTTGCGCCAGCAGGTGGACAAGCCCGCGGATCGTCCAGACTTCTGTCTGTCGGACTTCGTCGCGCCGAAGGACAGCGGCGTACAGGACTGGATCGGTGGCTTCGCCGTGACCGCGGGCATCGGCATCGACGAGCATGTGGCGCGCTTCGAGGCGGTGCACGACGACTACTCGTCGATCCTGCTCAAGGCCCTGGCCGACCGTCTCGCGGAAGCCTTCGCCGAACGCATGCATGAGCGCGTGCGCAAGGAGTTCTGGGGTTACCAGCCCGACGAGGCATTGGATAACGATGCACTCGTCGCGGAGCGGTACCGCGGCATCCGCCCGGCCCCGGGCTATCCCGCCTGTCCGGAGCATTCGGAGAAGCGGACGTTGTTCGACCTGCTGCAGGCCACCGAACACACGACGATCCAGCTCACCGACAGCTTCGCCATGTACCCCACGGCCGCCGTGTCCGGCTGGTATTTCTCCCACCCCGACAGCCAGTATTTCGTCGTCGGCCGGGTCAGTCGCGAACAGGTCGAGGACTACGCCCGTCGCAAGGGCTGGGAACGCCGCGAAGCCGAACGCTGGCTAGCCCCCTACCTCGACTACGACCCCGACTGAAGACGGCCCCACCTTCGGGTGGGAAGCCACTGCCGGGAAGCCGCTTAACCTACCCTCGGCTAGTAAGCCGCTTACCCTCGGGTGGGAAGCCGCTAATCCCCGGGAAGCCGCTTGGCCTCGGGTGGGAAGCCGCTTAAGCGGCGATCGGGTGCTCGCCAAACCATCACCCGAACCCCGGGGACTCAAGTCTCCTCAGGCCCACCCGGCTTCACCGTCTCCCCGCGCTCACGATGCTTCAAATGCGCGAACACGTTGTAAAACGACACAATCATCGGAAAAGCCGTCTGAATGATGCCGACGGAATCGTTCTTGCCCCAGATGAAGTAAGCCAGGGTCAGCACGCTGCCGCTGACCGACAGGTACCAGAAGGACATCGGCACGGTGACCTTCTTGTTCTTCCGCGTGGCATAGAACTGGACGAACCAGCGCGCGGTGAAGAGCAGCGTGCCCAGGAGACCGATGATCTTCCAGGGCGTGAGGGTCAACAGGTGGAGGTCGGCAAGGGCTTCGTGCATGGCGGTGTCCGCTGGGTGAGCCGGCGCATTTTAGCCCCGGGAACCATGGTATGACCCAAAAGAAAACCCGGCGCGTGGCCGGGTCTTCAGGATTCGATGGTGGGCGGTACAAGGATCGAACTTGTGACACCTGCCGTGTGAAGGCAGTGCTCTACCGCTGAGCTAACCGCCCATCGAGCGGGGCATTCTAAGGTCTGGCCGGGGGGTGGGTCAATCACCCCCCGGATCACTCCGTCGGCAGGCAATTAGCCGAGTTGGCCAGCTTGGTATTGATCAGGGAACCGGACACCCCGACCGTCACCCGGGATCCGGGCGATTCGTTGTTGTTTTCTCCCGCACCGGACGTTTTCCCCGCCTGACGGGCGCAGAACACGAATTCGATCGCCGTCCGCGTATCGTTGGCGACCGGTAGGCCGGTCTGGCCGAAGGTGAAGACGTTGCCATCGGTGGCCTGGATCGAGACATCGGGTGTGATGGGCGTGGTCCTCAACAAGGAATGCTTCGTCGCATCGTAGGCCTGGTTCGGTCCGGCAGACGATGCGTCATACGCATAAATGAGATAGCCCACATCGTAGTTGGAATCGTCATCGGCGCAGGTACTTCCATCGCTGCTTCGGCACATCGAGACGAACTGATGGCGGGTCGCAGCCTCGGAGCGAGCGAACTGCAGGTCGCCTACCATCGTATTCACGATATTGCTGAGATGGGCGCGACGCATCGTCCCGCGGAATGCCGGCACCGCGATGGCCATGAGAATCGCCAGCACGGCCACGGTGGCCATCAGTTCGAGGATCGAGAACCCCCTGCTCGACCGGATCGTCATGGCGTCACCAGCACCGGCCGTTGGCCGTCGTCGATCCGCTCTGCGACTTGGTGCCGCGCGAGTCGATCGACAGCGTGCCGCAGGAATCGCTTGCCTGCGTTTGCTGGGGAGCGGCCTTGGCGACGTAGCCCGTGTCGAAGGTCGTACCGGTGAGTTGAGTGATGGTGATCTTGTAGTAACCGCCCGCACTCAAGTTGGTCGCGAACTTCAGATCATTCACCGGGTCCTGCGCGTATTTGTTGTACGTGGCGTAGTAACGCTCCTGAGCATTGGCGAGACGCAGGAGTAGTTCCTGCCCCTCGCCACGCCGCGCGCGAAACGTGTAGCGCGTATAGGACGGCAGGGCGATCAGCATCAGCACCGCGATCACTGCCACCACGATCATCAACTCGATCAGCGTGAACCCCCGCCCGGTTCTTCCGAATCGACGCATGAGTGCCTCCCTCCCGTTACTGGCCACTGTTCAGTTCCCGCCACGAGCGGCGGCGCCATACGGCGTCACCAATGTTGAATGTCCCTGTCGTGCCGTCTGCATTCTGGATCGTGAGCCCAGGTAGCGCGATCTTACCTCCACCAACACCAGTCGCCGCGGGCAATGAACCTGAGATCGGCACGTTGCTAACCCGAACTCCTGCCTGGGCGAAGCCGGCACCGAGCGCAGCTGTACCGACGTTGACACCGCTTGCGGCACCACCGGTCGCAGCGTCGATCACGAGAATGGCGCCTTTTCGAACCGGGGCACAGGGGTCGGTATTGCCCGGCAAAAGAGTAGTGATAATGGCGCGACCGCTATCGAAAAGCGCAGTCGCGTCGACGACAACCCGCTCGCCCTTATCGGTTTGCGCACTGCTGGATCCCGTATACAGCTTGATGAACCATCCGCCATACGAATTACCATCGGCATCTGTCGCCGGCAACGGCTTCTGGGTCAGCCCGCGAATGTCACCTACCTCGGTCATCACCTGTTCGACCATCTTCGTCTTGCCCTCGATCACGGGTGCCGCGCTCGCCGTTCCTCCGTCGCGGATACCGTAGACATATTGAGTGGCTACCGAACCATCGACCGTGTTGTCGCCGCCTCCCAGGTACTTGCCTGTACCGAACACGACCATGAAATAGGATGAGGTTGGGTCGGAGAACAAGCGAGGCATGACCGTGATAGGACGCGAACCCTGGTCTGCCGAATAGAAGGCAAGAGAGACCGCCCATTTGGCCGGGTCGGCATCTGATAGGTCGAAACGCCAGAGATTGCCATTGAGGTCGCCCGCAAATGCCACATCATCGATTTGATCATTGTTGTAATCGCCAAGGACTGGCGACGTTAATCCATAACTGGTGATGTTACCCGTGACGCCGGACGCACTGGTCGGCGTCACCAACTCGCGAATAACTGCTCCCGTCTGCGCGTCGAGGACGAACAGCGAACTCTGCGTTCGCGATGAGGCGGGATCGTTTGCCGACTCCGTCTTGTACGGCTGGGTGGCGGCGAGCGTGCTCGACGGAAAATATCCTGATGGAACCAGAACCACCCACTTTCCGTTCGCCAAACGGCCGATATTGGGCTTCCCGTAGGTGTACCCGAGGTTGGCGCCGACGTTCGTACCACCGCTTACGGTCGTATTGTTGAACTCCCAAAGCACCTTGCTATTGGCATTGCTTTCGCTGGCAGACGCGTCGGTGATGTCCAGTGCATAAACACCACGACCACCGAGGCGCAATCCCCCTACAAGAATCGTATGCCATCCCTTCGTACCGGCACTGAAGAAGACATCACGCGTCACTGGCGTGGCATCTACCGTAGGTATCATGGTGAAGTCTGTATTGGGAGTCAGGTAATTCAGTTTGTTATAAATGGAGAAAGGTACGTACGCCCAGCGTTCTTTGCCTGGCGACGGCGTTACGTCGACAGAATCCGCCGGCGTGGCATCCGTAGTCGCGTCGAACGCGTGCAACATTCCATCGTTAGCGCCGACGTACACGGTTGGCGCCCGCTTGGCGTGATCGGAAACAAATTTTTCGTAGCTATAAAGCAAATTACCCTGCGCGTCGCGCTCCGCTTCGGGCGCCCCCGTCGAGAAAGTATCTGTGTATCCGCTGGCAGGGTAAGCGACATACACCGACTGGGAATTGATGATTGCCCCGAGAATGGATGTACGACGGCGATAAGTTGTACCTTCTTTGCTCGTATCGCCACGTAGATAGGCAACCTTATCCGCGCCATTGGTATCCGTGAAGTTGACTGGATCAGCCGCCTTCAGGGCAGCCGACGCTGACGTCCACGTAAATGCGGCACCCGCACCCTTACCAGCAGCTGTACTGGTCAAGATGACACGGGAATCGCCTGCCTTCGATCGTGCCGTCAGAATATCCCCCGCACTCCAGTACGTCTTGCCAATTGCACCATTGGAATCGATAAGCGCGGCAATCAGAGAACCGCTCCAATTTGAACTATCGAAGCCAGTCAAATAGGTAACGCCATTGCCAGTAAGCACAGAACTGCTTAGCGCGCCCGCGACAGCCGAGCTACTGCGCGAGATAATGCGCGTCAATAGTTGAGACAGCGAGTTGGCGAGGCTATCCGGATCACGCGCACTGAAGTACTGGCCACGGCTATTGATAGCGGCATGCCAGGTATCGTCGATGTCGGTAAGGTCGCCGGAACCTGACCCGGTTGGCGTCGGCCACGCTTTTTTTCCCGCACGAAGCGCTGCGTAGTCACCATCGAACTGCAGCGAACCATTGATACCAAGTGCGATCATGTACTGAACGACGTGGGGCCATGTCGCAGGATCATTCTTAGGATTGAAGTACAGGGACGCTGGCGGAACCCCTGTGCCATCCCAATCCACGGGTTTTCCATTCTGATCCGTGTAGTCGACAAACGACGGCGGCACATCAAGCTTGAATTTGCTTCCGCTAGTGAAGTCTGGGCGAAGGTTGGTAGCCCAATAGTAAAAGGCAAGGTCCGACAACGTGGAATACGTTGTCGATGGGACATTCCAGAAGATCTTCGATTCGGCCGCGCTGTTGTCGTACTCGATGCCATCTGGCAACGTAATGGACTTGCGCGTCGTAGGCGATTTGACACCGGGGTCTTCGCCGTTCCAATAGCCATCCGTGACCAGGAGACTGTAATTGAGACGACAGGTCAGCTCCATGCCTGAAGAGTCCGGCCCCACGTTCGGCTCCCAATAAGGGTTCATGTTCCCCTTAACACCGGCTCCCGACATGAATATCTGGCCGACACGCTCAATCGCAACTCGTGTGGGAGTTCCTCCACTCGAGCTGACTTGATATAGCCATTTAAAGAAATTGTCGCGGGGTGTACCAGCAAACTTATCGAAGGTCGTCGTGCCCGCAGCGAGCCGATAAGTCTGGGAATTCATGTTTTGATAGACCACGCGGATACTGCTACCCAAACCCGAGAAGACGTTGGAAATCGCAGAACGGGTCATCAAGTTTCGAGTGCGATAGTAGGAATACCAATTGGCAAAATTCAGCTTTTCCGCCGCCGTCGCATTCTTACCCGAGAGCAATTGAATTGTGCAGCCAGTTTCACTGTTGAGCGTGGGACAAGTGTAATAAAACGCTCCGGTCTGATTTTGTGCGACCGCGTTTACGATGCTCGAACCGTAAGCATTTGCCGATGCACTGGCCGATGTCTTCGTATAAAAGCCATACACGAACTGGCCGGGAAGAAGGTTGCCTTTTTTATCATACCCAAGCCCTCCTTCCAAATTCACGATCGTTGGGGTGCAGGTTTTCAAGGTGGCGCATATTCCATCGCGGGGCACCTTGGTGAAATCCGCAGAGTCGGGAAAACGTGTCTTTCCATCGGACTGTAGCGGCGGGATGTATTTGATGCTCGGGTTGTAGTATTGCGAATTCGAGGTCGATGAATAGTAGTATTTTTTATCTGTTGAATTATCCAGCGTGTCCGGCAAATTGGACGACCCCATGGACCCAGAGTCATCGAATGTCACCGCGATATTCGGCGATACCGCTACCGTCAGGTCGGGTGGTGCCGTACTTAGGTCGGTGGTGTAGTACGTCGCGGTTGTTTGCGCTTCAGACGTGGCCATCGGTGCAGCCAATGCGCAAAGCGAAAGCAATGCCAGGCATGATCCGAAATGATGAACTCGCTTGGAAACGTTCATGGCGTCAGTCGGCCTTCGCGGCAAAGGTAGTTTCGATGACGCGTATGGCGTTCTGGTTGTTGCCCATGCCACGCGCGGTGATGCGATAAAGATGCCGGTTGGTACTGGTATAGCCGGTGCCGGTCGACCCGGTCGAACCGGACTCATGCTGCAAGCCGGAGTTAGGCGGCAGTTCCAGACCAAGGTCTTCGATGATGTAGTACGGGTTACTTCCGAGGTCGAACGTGCCGTCCGCGCTGGCGTTGGTCAACGTGGCGGTCGCATATTCCGTGGCGCCTTCAGTCACCCAACCGGACGAGGTCCGGAAGATGAAGGCTTTCGACGTGGTCGGGGGATTGGGATCGTAGTCGTAGCAATTGGACAATACGCCGCTGCCGCACTGCATGCGCGTCGAGGAATCGGAGCTTGCGCGCCACAACCGCCATTCCGCCGCACGGATCGCGCTTTCCGCGCTCCATTCGGCCAACTGCGCGTTGCGCTGACCGCCAGCGAGTTTTTGCTGCAACATCGACGTGCCCGACGCGCTGATCGCAAGCATGGTGACCAGCAGCAGGAAGATCAGCGCGACGACGAGCACGACGCCCCGCTGCCGATGAGGTGGATTGAAACGAATGATGAAAAAAGGTCGGTTCATGGCGTCGTCTCCGACGGTCAAGGGTTGTAATTGCGCAGCATGACCACCGTGTTGAACTGGCGGCGTAGCATCTGGTTGGCGAATCCCTGGTCTGATGGCGCGATACCGTCATCGCCGCGATCATCAGGCGCCTTCGGTGTCGTGATGCCTTCGGGCGAATAGGCGTAAGCGATGTCGGGAGCCTGCAAGGTATAAAGCGGCTGCTGGCCATCCATGAGCACGTTGACTTCGACCGTCTTCAGCGCGCGCCACAAACACCCCTGGTCGGCTGACGTGGAATCCGGTGGACCGGAGGGGCACGCGATCGTTTTCGCGGCCCGAGAATCCACCTCGGCTGCCGTCAGGTAGTGGAGCAGTCCGTTCGCGTCTTCGATGCCATAAGTGAAATCGAGCCGTTCCGCTCCACGGACGAGCTCCTGACAGGCGGGAGTCTGTCCGCCGCTGTCGCAGCGCATCAGCGCACCTGTCTTTGCACCACTAGCGGTACCGTCGTCGCTGACCACCTGGAGGAAATAGGTAATCGTGCGGAAGTCGGTTTTCAGCCGGAAGAAGCGCGGCGCCGACTGCGGCACGAGTGCGCGCGGTGCAGTGAAGTTTCCGGCGGTATCGACGGGCACGAAGTCGGGATTGCCGTTCGTCTGGAAGATCTGCGCCGTCGAGCAATCGGCCAGCATCATCAGTTCTCCGTCGGCGACACCCGTAAGCGACGGTTCACCGGCCGCCGTTTTCGGCTCGATGTGAACAGAACTGATCAGCCCGTTGTTGGCGACGATCGTGCTCGCTCCCCCAATGCTCCAGCCTCGCCCTGAGTCCACGTAGCGAAGCTGCAGCACGGCGGCACCTTTGACGCGATCGCCGACCTGGTCGCCCATTGCCGGTACGCCATCGTCCACCGTGGGAGGACTGGCAGGCGTGCAGTCGGTCTTGGTGCACTCGAAACCACGCATGTAGAAAAACGAAGGGAGGCTGTAAGGCGCCGTCGGTTGGTCAGGATAGGGAGCTCCCCACGGTGTGGTGTTCTGCGGGAACGTCAGGTTCTTGGCCAGGACACGGGGGGCGCGCAAGGCATCCAGCGCGATATTGCTGCCACTGGCGACATTCGCTATTCCTCCGGTGCTGCTGCAGTACTGCGCACCGGCCATCTTCAGGTCATCGGCGATGCGGTTGACCGCGAAGCGGCCTGCTTCCTGCAATCGAGCCAACTGGGTCTGGGCGCGGTTACTCGATGAGGTGGACATGAACACGGTGACGATGCCACCAGCGACGATCAGGCCGAGCACCATGGCCACCATCAGTTCGACCAGGGTGACGCCGCGGCTGCGCTGGAAGGGACGGAACACACTCATGGCTGGAACACCCAGGTGAAGGATTGCAGGTTGCCTGCGGCGACCTTGTCGTCACCACCGGTCAGGCCGCGTTCGGCCCAGGTGATCGTCATGGTGCACGTGCCCCCGTACGGCGGTCGCATCGGGTATTGGCTGGTCGGATCGACGGAGCCCTTGGTGCACTGGATGCTCGTGGCGCCGACCGCCGGTAGCGTTTCCTTCAACTGCTGGCTCCAGACGACCTTGTCACGCAGGGCGACCTGTGCGGGCGTGCAGCCCGCGGTTGCGTCACAAACGGGCGGATCGTCATCGATGGGATAGGTCGTGGCGTCGTAATTCGCCTGCCATATCCCCACCGGATTCGCCCGCATGCGATCGGCCATGTTGCCGGCAAGGAAGGTGACCTGGGTGCGCACATATGCTGAAACGTTCGACTTCGTGGCCGTGATCAACAAGCCACCGAGGCCGATCAGGCCGATCGTGAAGATCAGCACCGCGACCAGGACTTCGATCATCGATACACCGCGCTGGACGCGCGGCGACGGGACGTGAATCACGCTGGCTCCCCCAAAAACCATTCCGACGGCGTGACAGTAACCAATGCTGAACAGAACGCCAGCGCCAGCCGACATTCGGTCAGATTATTCCGACGAGCGGCGTCCACTCACCCACCACTGGACGTTCACACCGTACGGTGCTCCATGGCGACCTCACCCACAACGGGAGGCCCAGCCATGAACCACGACCGCCAGGACGTCAAACACCCCGACCACAGCCAGCCGAAGCATCCGGAATCCGAACACGAAAAGAAGGCCCGAAAGGAACACGCCGACGAAAACCAGGACCACGCCCTGGAAGAAACCTTCCCGGCCAGCGATCCGGTCTCGCCCTTCGTGCCGGCGAAAGCGCCCAAGTAAAACCCGCCACACGACGCCGCGCGTGTCGCCGACACGCCGGCGTCGCATCGGTATAACGCAGCGGTCACGAAATCGCGGTGAGAATAGGCGGGCTACGAAAGGAGTTCTTCCGTGCTCGCGCAGTATGTCTTCACCTCGGCGGATATTCCGTTCCGCGTCGTTCGCCACGGCCACCGCTGGCGTGCGCTCCATGGTGACCGCGAAGTCGGTCGCTACGACAGCGCCGAAGAGGCGATCCATGCCCTTCGTGCCGGTCATCCCGATGCCCGCCTGCCCCGGCGCCTGAGCGACTGGCGCTACCTGCCGGATGCTCCCCTGCTCCACCTGGCACCGCCCAGCGCGGCCGCCATGGCACGTCTCGCCGCGGGTTAAACGTCAAAGGGCCATGCTGCGCCAGTGGCCATGGTCGTCCTCGATCCGCAGCTCCACGGATGCGCCGCTCGCGTGATGCGCGCGCGCCTGGCGCAGCGCATAAGACAACGCGTCGCGCTCCTGTTCGAAACGCACCGGTTTTTCCGCATCCACCCGCACCGCCCATTCGGTGCCGGGCTGCGGTGGCTGCATGACGTAGACCCGGACATAGCGCATCGCTCGTAGCCTTTCCTCAGCCCTGACGAGGCCATTCACGCGCCAGCAGGGCGAAGACGACGTCATCGACCCATTCACCGCGGAAGAAATAGCTCTCGACGTGATGGGCCTCCTGGCGAAAGCCGAGCGAACGCAACAGCGCGATGCTGGCGACGTTGCGTGGGTCCACGGAGGCCACGGCACGCCGGTAGCCCCAATCGCCAAAGGCGAGGCCGAGGGCCATGGCCATGGCTTCACGGGCGTAGCCACGGCCTTGCCGCTCGGGCCGGAGCGACACGCCGAACTCGATCGCCTCGCCCGGGGCGGAGGGGAAATGGATGCCGAGATCGCCGGCGAGTTCGGCGGAGTCCTTTTCCCGGATCGCGAGTTGGAACCAGCTATCGGGCGCGGCGAACGACTGCACGGTCTGCCTCGCGATGAACGCTTCCGCATCGCCGACGTCCACCGGTTTCCAGCCCTGGTAGCGGGCCACGGCATCGTCGCCACGGTAAGCATGCAGAAGCGCTGCGTCCGCCGGAACGAGGCGGTCCAGGCGCAGCCGCGCGGTGAGGAAGACGGGGTGAACGGGATGGTCCATGCGGCATCCTCGGCCGATCCGGCCGCCGCCGCAACTAGTCCTCGCCGGTCTCGCGTTTTTCATAGGCGGCACGCGCCGCCTCGATCTCCGCGCGATGCTTTTCCGCCCACAACCACACGCTGCAGAAGGCGGCACCGAGGCTCAGGCCGATCTCGGTGAGTTCGTATTCCACGCGCGGCGGCACCACCGGATAAACCGTGCGCGTGACCAAGCCGTCGGCCTCCATCTGGCGCAAGGTCTTGGTAAGCATTTTCTGGCTGACCCCGCCGATAAGGTCGGCGAGACGGCCAAAACGCAGGCGGCCGTGTTCCGCCAGCACTTCCAGCGTGAGCATCGTCCAGCGGTCGGCGACGCGCTCGATGACTCCCCGCACCAGCGTGTCGAGTTCGGGGTCGGTATGGGTCTCGCCCAGCACGCGGCAAGGCTCGTCATAGATTTTCCTGGCCTTGGCTGGCATATCGGTGCTCCATGGTTTCCGAAGGGTAAGTATGGAACTTTCTGGCGCCTACTTTCCATTGGATCGTGTCCAGCCTAGCCTACACCCACCCCTTATCCGACGAGGTTCCCCATGAACATCACAGGCAACACGATCCTCATCACCGGCGGCGGCTCGGGCATCGGCCGGGCCCTGGCGGAAGCCTTCCACGCGCGCGGCAACCAGGTCGTCATCGCAGGCCGCCGGCAAGGCGTGCTCGACGCGGCCACCGCCGCGAACCCCGGTATGAAGTCAGCGGTGCTGGACATCGAGGACCCTGCGGCTATCCAGCGTTTCGCCGCCCAACTGCGCAAGGACTTTCCGGCCCTCAACGTTGTGATCCACAACGCCGGCATCATGCGTCCGGAGCGGCTGACCGATGGCAGCACGGACACCGCCGAAGCCACCATCACCACCAACCTGCTCGGCCCGATCCGGCTCAACGCGGCACTGATCGATCATCTGCTGGCGCAACCGAAGGCGAGCATCGTCACGGTGTCTTCCGGCCTTGCCTTCCTTCCTTTCGCCGTCGCACCGACCTACTGCGCAACCAAGGCGGCGATCCATTCGTATTCGGAAACACTGCGCTACCAGCTGAAGGACACGTCGGTGCAGGTGCTGGAACTGGTACCGCCGTATGTGCAGACGGAACTGATGGGGGAGCGGCAGAAGAACGATCCGAACGCGATGCCGCTGGATGCGTTCATCGAGGAAACGATGCGGCTTATCGAGAGCACGCCGGATGCGACGGAGATCCTCGTGGAGCGTGTGAAGCCGCTGCGTTTCGCCGAGGCGAACGGGAGCTACGCGGGCTTCTTCAAGCAGTTCAACGACAATGCGGCGGATCACGCTCCGTAGCCGCCGAATCGCCGACGAAGTCGGCTCCCACCGGGGCCGCTATCGCCGACAAGGTCGGCGATGCTTTTCCAACAGACACAAAAAAACCCGCTGGCGCGGGTTTTTTTGTGTCCTCCGGGACCGCTCGTCGGCAGTCCGGGAGAAAGGCGCTGGTGCCGGAAATAGGAATCGAACCTACGACCTCATCATTACGAATGACGCGCTCTACCAACTGAGCTATTCCGGCGAGAAGCGGAATTCTAGGGAAGCTTGGCACTTGGCGCAAGCCTCAGCCGGCCATGCGCAGCTCCTTGGGCAGGGCGAAGGTGATGTTTTCCGCCTCGCCATCCAGTTCACGCACGCTGCCCGAGCCCCAGGATTGCAGGCGGGCGATCACTTCCTGGACGAGCTTTTCCGGTGCGGAGGCGCCCGCGGTGACGCCGACGCGGGTCTTGCCTTCCAGCCAGCCACGCTGGATGTGTTCGGCGCCGTCGATCAGGTATGAGGTGACGCCCTGTTTCTCGGCCAGTTCCTTCAGGCGGTTCGAATTCGAGCTGTTGACCGAGCCCACCACGAGGACGAGGTCCACGGCGTCGGCGAGGCGGCGCACGGCGTCCTGGCGGTTCTGCGTGGCGTAGCAGATATCGTCCTTGCGCGGGCCCTCGATGCTCGGGAATTTCGCGCGCAAGGCGCCGATGATGGCGATGGTGTCGTCCACCGACAGGGTCGTCTGGGTGACGAAGGCGAGCTTGTCCGGCTGCGAGGGCACCAGTTCGGCGACGTCCTCCACCGATTCGACGAGATAGATATGCCCGGCGTTGGCGCGGTTCCACTGGCCCATCGTGCCCTGGACCTCCGGATGGCCGGCGTGGCCGATGAGGACGACGTCATGGCCCGCGCGGCCCAGGCGCGCGACTTCCATGTGCACCTTGGTCACCAGCGGGCAGGTGGCGTCGAATACGTTGAGGTGACGGCGGTCGGCCTCTTCGCGCACGGCCTTCGGCACGCCATGGGCGCTGAAGATCACGGTGGCGCCATCGGGCACCTCGTCGAGTTCGTCGACGAAGACCGCGCCATCGGCACGCAGGCGCTCCACGACGTAACGGTTGTGCACCACCTCGTGACGCACGTAGATGGGCGCGCCGTAGGACTCGAGCGCCCGCTCGACGATGGCGATGGCGCGATCGACGCCGGCACAGAAACCGCGGGGATTGGCGAGGAGGATATCCAAGGGGACCTCGTGGCCGTGGGGCCGTGGTTATGGGCTTTTGGGCGCCCTGGGGCGCCGGAACCCCCGCATTATCGCACGGGCGCCCTCCGCGTCCCTTAAGTCGTGCTGAAATCCAACCATCTCCCGGCGGAAGCCGGGTGGGAAGCCGGGTGGGCAAGGGGGTGGGAAGCGCGCTGGCGCGCGAACGAACTTGCGGCGGACCCATTCGCGCGCCAGCGCGCTTCCCGCCCTTAACGGGGGGTGGGCTTGGGCGAGCCGCTGAACAGGCTGAACACGATCAGGGCCGCGGCCCCCACGCTGATGGCGGAATCGGCCACGTTGAAGACCGGAAACGGGTAGCTGCCCAGGTAGACCTGGATGAAGTCGGTGACCTTGGCCGCATGCACCCGGTCGATCACGTTGCCCAGCGCGCCGCCCACGATCAACGCCAGGGGCACGGCGGTACGCCAGTCGTGGCGCGGCGTGCGCGAGAGCCACACGCTCAGTGTGCCGCTGATGACGGCCGCCAGCAGGACGAAGAACCAGCGCTGCCAGCCGGCGCTATCGGCCAGGAAGCTGAACGCGGCGCCGGTATTGAAGGTGAGCGTCCAGTTGAGGATGCCCGGAATCACCGGATGCGGCGTCTCGGCCGGCTGCAAGGCCGTGAGCGCCCACCACTTGGTCAACTGGTCGAGCACGATCATGACGGCGGCGAGCCAGAGCCAGGACAGCGCGTTGGGTTTGGGGCGTACGGTCATGCGTCGGGAGCCATTCGAGTCGGAGGGTTGAGGTGGCGGGGCCGCTGGTCAGAACCAGCGGCGGTCCTCGCCCTGCCCCGTCACGTTCTCCACGCAGCGGCCGCAGATCTCCGGATGGGACGGGTCGACACCGACATCGGGACGATGGTGCCAGCAACGGATGCACTTGACCGCCTCGCTGACCGCGGCCGAGACATACACCTCGGCTCCGTCCAGTTCCACCCGCTCGGCCGAGGCCGGACGACCTTCCAGCGGCGCGAGGGTCACTTCCGAGGTGATGAAGAAGAAGCGCAGTTCGGAAGCCGATTCGGCCAGCGCCGCCTGGGTGGCGAGGTCGGCGTGGATCGTCAGGGTGGCGTCGAGAGAGGCGCCGATCTTGCCGTCCTTGCGCATCCCTTCCAACACACGCGACGCCGTCTCGCGAATCGTAAGCAAGGTCGACCACCAGCCACGCGCGTCGGCGTCCTGGCGCACGTCGAGCCCTTCATAGAAGGTCTCGAACAGCACCGATTCGCTGCGCGAGCCCGGCATGTGCGCCCAGATTTCCTCGGCGGTGAAGCTGACGATCGGCGCCAACCAGCGGGCCATGGCCTCGAGAATCCGGTACATCGCGCTCTGCGCGCTGCGCCGGCCGCGGCTGTCCGTCGGCATCGTGTAGAGGCGGTCCTTCGTGATGTCGAGGTACAGCGCGCCGAGTTCGTTGGTGCAGAAGTTCTGCACGCGCTGGACGATCTCGGGGAAGTCGTAGCGCTCGTACGCGGCCACGATCGCCGCCTGCGTGTCCGCCGCCTGGCGCACCGCCCATCGATCGAGATCGAGGCAGGCGTCGGTGGCGAGCAGGTGCTTGTCCGGATCGAAACCATCGAGGTTGCCGAGCAGGAAGCGCGCCGTGTTACGGATGCGTCGATAGGTGTCCGCCACGCGCTTCAGGATCTCGTCCGAAAGCGACATCTCGTTGCGGTAGTCGGTCGAACAGATCCACAGGCGCAGGATGTCCGCGCCCAGGGTCTTCATGATGTCCTGCGGCTCGATGCCGTTGCCCAGCGACTTGGACATCTTGCGACCCTGCGCGTCCACAGTGAAACCGTGGGTCAGCACGTGGTCGTAAGGTGCGCGGCCGTGGATCGCCGCCGAGGTGAGCAGCGAGGACTGGAACCAGCCGCGATGCTGGTCGGAGCCTTCCAGGTACATCACCTTGTATTCGCTGGCGTCCCCTGCCTGCAGTTCAGGACGCGCGCCGACCACGGCGAAATGACTGACGCCGGAATCGAACCACACGTCGAGGACGTCGGTGACTTTCTCGTACTTGTCCGCATCGTCACCCAGCAGTTCACGCGGGTCGAGCGAGAACCAGCTGTCGATGCCTTCCAGCGCGACTTTCCGCGCCACCTTCTCCATCAGTTCGACGGAATCCGGATGCGGATCGTGCGTGTTCTTGTCGACGAACAGCGTGATCGGCACGCCCCAGGTGCGCTGGCGCGAGATGCACCAGTCGGGACGGCCATCGACCATGCCCGCGATGCGCTCTTCGCCCCAGCCGGGCACCCAGCGCACGGCCTTGATCGATGTAAGTGCGGTACGGCGCAGGTCGGCCTGCTCCATGCCGATGAACCACTGCGGCGTGGCGCGGAAGATCACCGGCGTCTTGTGCCGCCAGCAATGCGGATAGCTGTGCGTGAGCTTCGCCGAGGCGAGCAGCACGCCGCGATCGCGCAGCAGGTCGACGATCTGGTCGTTCGCCTTCCAGATGTGCACGCCGGCGAACGAGACATCGCCCGCCAGGGGCAGGTCGGCGCGATAGACACCGCGGCCGTCGACGTAGTTGAGCGTGCCGATGCCATAGTTCTGGCCGACGACGAAATCTTCCGCGCCGTGGTCGGGCGCGGTATGCACGGCACCGGTGCCGTCCTCGTCGGACACGTGGTCACCGAGGATGATCGGCACATGCTTGTCGTAGAACGGATGACGCAGCGGCTGGTTTTCCAGCACCGCGCCCTGCACACGCGCGAGCACGTTCACCGTGTCCACGCCATAGCGGGCCAGCGCCTTCTCGACCAGCGCCGAGGCGATCACCAGCAGCAGCGGCTTGCCGCCGCGCGCAGGTCCCTCGACGAGGGCGTATTCGATCTCGCCACCCAGCGACACGGCCTGGCTGGAGGGAAGCGTCCAGGGCGTGGTCGTCCAGATGGGGACGGCGATGTTCGCTTCACCCGTGGCGATACCGAACAAGGCGCCGAAGGACACCGGATCGACCGCGTCATAGGCGACGTCCACCGCCGGCGAGGTCTTGTCGGCGTATTCGATCTCGGCCTCGGCCAGCGCCGAACCGCAATCGAAACACCAGTACACCGGCTTGGCGCCACGCACGACGTGCCCGTTGGCGACGATGCGTGCCAGTGCACGGATCATGTCGGCCTCGTAGGTGAAATCGAGCGTGCGGTACGGCTTCTCCCAATCGCCAAGGACGCCCAGGCGCTTGAAATCCGTACGCTGGAGATCGATCTGCGCCATCGCGTACTCGCGGCACTTCTGCCGGAACGCGGCGGCGTCGAGCTTGTCGCCCGCCTTGCCGAATTTCTTCTCGATCGCGATCTCGATCGGCAAGCCATGGCAATCCCAGCCCGGCACGTAAGGCGCGCGGTAACCGGCCATCAGCTTCGACTTGACGACGACGTCCTTGAGCACCTTGTTGACCGCATGTCCGAGATGGATCATGCCGTTGGCATAGGGAGGGCCGTCGTGCAGCACGAACACCTTGTCTCGCCCCGCCGTGTGCGCCTGGATCTGCGCATAGCGGCCCACGCGCTCCCACGTGGCCAGCCAGCCGGGCTCGCGCTTGGGCAGGTCGCCACGCATCGGGAAATCCGTCTGCGGCAGGTTGATGGTGTTCTTGTAATCCTGGGTCATCGCTGGGAACCGTGGGTTTCTGGGGCATCGACAAGTATGGGGTTCATCCCAAGGGCCTGCCGGGCGGCGATCTCGTCCTGGCGCATTTGCGCGGTCAGGGCGTCGAGGCCGTCGAATTTTTCTTCGTCGCGCAGTTTCCGGACGAACTCCACGCCGATGCGCTGGCCGTAGAGATCGCCGGAGAAATCGAAAAGGTGGGCCTCGAGCAGCGGCTCGCGCACCTCGTTCACCGTCGGCCGGTAACCGAGGCTGGCCACGCCGGGCCAACTGCAGGGACCGTCGCCGATGCCGATACGCACGGCGAAGATGCCATGGATCGGGCTCACCCGTTCACTGAGATGGACGTTGGCGGTGGGATATCCAAGGGTGCGGCCCAACTGCTGGCCGTGTTCCACATGGCCATCGATGACGAACGGCCGGCCCAGCAGACGCGCGGCCTCGCCGAAACGGCCTTCGGCCAGCAGCGTGCGCACCCGCGACGACGAGACCCGTTCGCCGTCGACCAGGACCGGCGGCACCGCATGCGCGGTGAAGCCCAGGTCGGCGCCCATCGCCTGCAGGAGGGCGAAATCGCCGCCGCGACGATGGCCAAAGCGGAAATCCTCACCCACCCACACCTCGCGCGCGGCCATGCGGCCGACGATCACCTTGCGAACGAAGTCCTCGGCGGACATCGCGGTCAAGGCCTGGTCGAAGCGCAACGAGAGCAACTCGCGGATGCCGGCGGCCGTCATGCCCTCGGCTTTTTCGCGCACGCCTGAAAGGCGCGGCACCGGCTCCTTCGAGAAGAAGGCGCGGGGCAAGGGTTCGAAGGTGATCACCGCGGGGGCCAGGCCACGCGCCTCGGCCCGCTGGCGCACCTCGGACAGGATCGCCTGGTGGCCGAGGTGCAGGCCGTCGAAAGCACCGATCGCGACCACGCTGCCTTCGGGTGTGAGGCATGGACCGTCGACGTCGCGATGGAGTCGCAACGTCATGCCGGGATGCCCTTGGATCGATACGGAATAAAAGCCATCGGGCCAGTATAGCCGCCCCATTGCGCCGCACAATGCGACGCCCGGCCCCTCACTGCGCGCGCAGATCGCGCAGGCGGAAACCCATCGCGAACAGCGTACCCACGTAGGCGCCGCCACCGGCACCGACCAGCGCCGCCAGGCGCCATACCCGCTCCCATTTCTCGACCGCGCTCCATTCCGGCCAGACATACAGGCCGGCGAGCAACACCGAAACCATCACCGCGCAGGCCACGCCCAGGCGGACCAGGTGACGGCTCCAGCCCGGCTGGCGGGCATACACGCCGGCCTTGCCCAACCATCGCCAGAGCAGCAGCAGGTTGAGATAGCTGGCCAGGGCGCTGGCCATGCCCAGGGCCATGTGCAATCCCGGGATCGTGGCGATCGCCTCCATCCACGAGCCCGCCTTCTGCGCCGGACTCGCCCAGAGGAAGAACAGCAATGCCAGGAAGGCCACGTTGAAGACCATGTTGGCCACCAGCGAAGCCACGCCGGCACGGACCGGGGTCTTCGTGTCCTTGCGTGCATAGAAGGCCGGCAACACGACCTTGACCAGGGCGAAGGCGGGCAGCCCGAAACTCAACGCCGAGATCGACAGGGACGCCATCTTCGTATCGAAGGCGGTGAACCGGCCATGCTGGAAGATCGTGGCCACCAGCGGCACCGAAAGGATCATCAGGCCGAACATCGCCGGCACGGCGATCAGCAGCGTCGTGCGCAGGCCCCAGTCCAGCGCGCGCGAGAAACCTTCCTTGTCGGTGGTCACGTGGTGACGCGAAAGCGAAGGCAGGATCACCGTGCCCAACGCCACGCCGAACACGCCCAGCGGCAGCTCCAGGAAGCGGTCGGCCTGCGACAGCCAGCTTTGCGAACCGGCGATAAGCAGCGAGGCGATCACCGTGTCGAGTAGCAGGTTGATCTGCGCCACCGACGAACCGAACAGGGTCGGCACCATCAGCCGCATGATCCGGCGCACGTCCGGCGAACTCCAACCCCAGCGCGGCAGCGTGAGCAGGTCCAGCTGCTTCAACGCGGGCATCTGGAAAACCAGTTGCAGCGCGCCGGCCACGAGGATGGCCCAGCCCATCGCCATGATCGGCGTGTGCAACTTCGGCGCGAGCCACAGCGCCCCGGCGATCATGCAGAGGTTGAGGATCACCGGCGTCAGCGCCGGCAGGCCGAACCGGTGGAAGCTGTTCAGCGCGCCGCCGCTCAGGGCCGTGAGTGAAACGAACAGGAGGAAGGGGAAGGTCAGCCGCAACAGGTCGACGGTGAGTCCGAATTTCTCCGGTGTCTCGACGGCGCCCGGCGAAAAGATGGCCGTCACCTGTGGCGCGAAGATCACGCCCAGGGCCACGACCACCAGCAGGACGCCGCCAAGGGTGCCGGCGGTCAGCGACATCAACCGCTTCAGGTCCTCGTGCGGGCGGGTCTCCTTCACTTCCGTGAAGACGGGCACGAAGGCCGTCGAGAACGAGCCTTCGGCGAACAGCCGGCGCATGAAGTTGGGAATGCGGAAAGCCACCCAGAACGCGTCGGTGGCCGCATTGGCGCCGAACGAGGCGTTGATCGCCATGTCGCGGACCAGGCCGAGCACGCGGGACACCATGGTCATGCCGCTGAAGCTGAGCATGCCGCGAAGGAGACTGGGGGTTTTCATCCGGACGAGGGATACCTGGAACAAACCCCTAGTTTGACAGCGGCGCCGGGGCGGAGGACAGTCCGCCATCTGGAATTTGCGGGGCAGTCCGCCCCGCCCGTCCGCCGACCCGCCCGTACGGGGGCTAAGCTATTGACGCAACCCGTCTTTGGCTTCAAAATGAGCGTCTTTTTTAAAACCAACCGAACTCTGGAGCTTTACCTTGGCCAACATCAAGTCCGCGAAGAAGCGTGCGCGTCAGTCGGAGCAGCGCCGTCTGCGCAACGTCAGCGCGCGTTCCATGGTGCGTTCCGCACTGAAGAAGGTCGTCAAGGCGATCGACGCCAAGGATAAGGCTGGCGCGGTCAGCGCGTACGCCGTCGCCGTGCCGGTGATGGATCGTTACGCTGCCCGTGGCCTCATCCACAAGAACAAGGCCGCTCGTCACAAGAGCCGCCTGAACGCGAAGATCCGCGACCTGGCGTAAGCCTGCGCGACATCGCCGTTCGCAAAAAAGCCGGCTTACGCCGGCTTTTTTGTTGCCACCCTCTCAGTCTTCGCCGCGCATGCGGACATCGTCGACCGCTTCCGTACGCTCACGGCGCGCGATGCGCTCGGCGTCGAAGAACTGCTGCACCTTCAGGCACACGTCCCACGTACCGATCTCGCCCGCGGCGGAAACGACGAACCACGGCGCGGTCCATTCCAGCCGCGCGACGATATCGTCGACCACACGCTTGAGCTCGTCCTCATCGTCGATCACGTCGGACTTGTTGATGACCAGCCAACGCGGCCGTTCGACCAGTTCGGTATCGAACTGCTGCAGTTCGTGCTCGATGGCACGCACCTGCTCCACGGGATCGGAGCCGTCGATCGGCTGGATATCGACCACGTGCAACAACAGGCTGGTGCGCGACACATGGCGCAGGAACTGGATGCCCAGGCCCGCGCCCTCGGCCGCCCCCTCGATGATCCCGGGGATATCGGCGATCACGAAACTCTGGTCCGTACCGATGCGCACCACACCCAGGTTCGGGTGCAGGGTCGTGAACGGATAATCCGCCACGCGAGGCGTCGCCGCCGATACGGCACGGATGAAGGTGCTCTTGCCGGCATTGGGGAAGCCCAGCAGGCCCACGTCGGCCAGCAGGCGGAGCTCGAGTTTCAGGTCGCGCACCTCGCCCGGCGTACCCGGCGTGGACTTGCGCGGCGCCCGGTTCACCGAGCTCTTGAAGTGGATATTGCCCAGGCCACCGCGCCCGCCCTGCGCCACCTTCAGGCGCTGGCCGTGCATGGTGAGGTCGCCGATGACCTCGTCGGTGTCGACATTGGTCACCACGGTGCCGACGGGAACGCGGACTTCGGTGTCTTCGCCACCCTTGCCGTACATCTGGCTACCCATGCCGCCCTGCCCGCGCGCCGCCTTGAACGAGCGCATGTGGCGGAAATCCACGAGGGTGTTGAGCCCCTCGTCGGCCACCAGCCACACCGACCCGCCGTTGCCGCCGTCGCCGCCGTCGGGACCGCCGAACGGGATGAATTTTTCACGACGGAAGCTCACGCAGCCGTTGCCGCCGTCACCGGCCGAGACCCTGATTTGCGCTTCGTCGACGAATTTCATGGAAGATGACCTGGGTAGAAGTGATGCCGCCGTACAAACGAAAAGCCCCGCCTATGGCGGGGCCTTCGCTATCGCGTCGAAAGAGGCTTACGCCTGGACGACGTCGACGAACTTGCGGCCCTTTTCGCCGCGGGTCTTGAACGACACGGTGCCGTCGACCAGCGCGAACAAGGTGTGGTCGCGGCCGAGGCCGACGCCCACGCCGGCGTGGAACTTGGTGCCACGCTGGCGAACGATGATGTTACCGGCTTCGACAGCCTGGCCACCGTAGATCTTCACGCCGAGGTACTTCGGGTTCGAATCGCGGCCGTTACGGCTGGAACCTACGCCTTTTTTATGTGCCATGACTTATATCCTCCGGCGACTCAGGCGTTGATGCCCGTGATCTCGATTTCGGTGTAATGCTGACGGTGTCCCTGCGTGCGCTTGTAGTGCTTGCGACGACGGAACTTGACGATGCGGATCTTATCGGCGCGGCCGTGGGCGCGAACCTTCGCGCTGACGGTGGCACCGGCGACCAGCGGGGCGCCAACGGTGATCGACTCACCCTCGCCCACCAGGAGGACCTGGTCGAACTGGACGGTGGAATCGACTTCGGCGGGGAGCAGCTCGACGCGCAGGATTTCGCCTGCCATCACACGATACTGCTTGCCACCGGTCTTGATGACTGCGTAGCTCATGGTTGTTTCCTGTTGCTGATTATGTAGTTCTTTTTAGGGTCTTGCGGGTGTTGCGAATCGCGAATTATAGCTGGGCCTAAAAGGCAAGGTCAATCAGTTGGTTAAGGCCCGAATGCCGGGATGGGCCCTGGCGAGGCCCCTGGGAAGACATTGGTTTGAAAACATGGCCTTAGCTTCCATCCGGCGGACCGGCATCGCCGACAGGGTCGGCTCCCACCGGGCATGGGCCTCGATGGGAACCGGCCGGCTTGGACTATTTCTTCTTCGCAGGCGCCGCCGGGGCGGGTGCAGGGGCCGGCTTGGCCGCCGCGCCGGCCGCCGGACACTGGCCCTGCTGGTTCAGCGTGCCCTGGCTCTGCAGCTGGGCGATCATCTGCTGGCCGCGCTCCTGGCCCCACTGCTTGCCGATCTGCATGCCTTCGGCCATGGTCGCCGGCATCTGCGTGATCACCTTCTGGCCCAGGGGTGAACGGTAGAACTTGAGCAGGCCGTCGATATCCTCGGCCGTGAAATGCTTCTGGTAGACCGGAACCATCCGTCCGATCAGCTGGTTGGTGGCGTTGGCGTCCACGAAACCCTGCCAGTAGCTGGCCGGCACGCAAGGCAACGCGTTCTGCATCACGCCCGCCATCTGGCTGTTCATCTGGCTGAGCATGCGGCCCATGCCGACGGCATCCATCAGCTGGCGCACCTGCTGCTCGGAGGGCGGCGCCGCCAGCGCCTGGCCCGCACAACCCGCCAGCACCAGGCCGGCAGCGATCCCTGTCCACTTACGCATGCGTGTCTTCCTCTTCGAATGGGTGGCTTCGACCCCTCCCCGGGGCCGGGCCATGGTAGCCGCGCCCGGCCACCGGGGTCACCCACATCCGGCAGGGTTCCGGTCCCGCATAACAAATGTGATGACCTGTCAAAGGTCGAGACGGAATGAAGGCCGAAAACCCTTGGTATAGTCAGCGACTTCCCCCATTTACGTCGGCACATGGACAGCATTCGCATCCGCGGCGCCCGCACGCACAATCTCAAGAATATCGACCTCGACCTGCCCCGCGATCGCCTGATCGTGATCACGGGACTGTCCGGGTCCGGCAAATCCTCGCTCGCCTTCGACACGATCTACGCCGAAGGCCAGCGTCGCTACGTCGAGTCGTTGTCCGCCTATGCGCGGCAGTTCCTCTCGATGATGGAAAAGCCGGACGTGGACACGATCGAAGGCCTCTCGCCGGCCATCTCGATCGAGCAGAAGTCGACGTCGCATAATCCCCGCTCCACCGTCGGTACGATCACCGAGGTGTACGACTACCTGCGCCTGCTCTACGCGCGCGTCGGAACCCCCCGTTGCCCGACCCACGGCATCGCCCTGGAAGCACAGACCGTCAGCCAGATGGTCGATACGGCCATGGCGCTGGACCCGGACAAGCGGTGGATGCTCCTCGCGCCGGTCATCCGGGAGCGCAAGGGCGAGCACGTACAGGTCTTCGAACAGTTGCGCGCCCAGGGTTTCGTACGCGCGCGTGTCGACGGCGAGGTGTACGACCTCGATGCCGTGCCGCCGCTGACGCTGCGCCAGAAGCACACCATCGAGGCGGTGATCGACCGCTTCCGTCCGCGCGAGGACATCAAGCAGCGCCTGGCCGAGTCGTTCGAGACCGCCCTGCGCCTTGGCGACGGCATCGTGATCCTGGTCGACATGGACGACAAGAAGGCGACGGAACAGCTGTTCTCCTCGCGCTTCTCGTGCCCCATGTGCGATTACTCGCTACCGGAACTCGAGCCGCGCCTGTTCTCGTTCAATTCCCCGGTCGGCGCCTGCCCGACCTGCGACGGCCTGGGCGTCACCCAGGTCTTCGATCCGTCGCGCGTGGTCGGACACCCCGAGCTAAGTCTCGCCGGTGGCGCCATTCGCGGCTGGGATCGCCGCAATGCCTACTACCATCAGATGATCGTTTCACTGGCGAAGCACTATGGCTTCGATCCGGAGACGCCCTGGCGCGAGCTGCCGAAGTCGGTGCAGAACGCCGTGCTCAATGGTTCCGGTCGCGAACTCATCCCGTTCCGCTACATCACCGAGCGCGGCGGCAAGGTGACCCGCGAGCACAAGTTCGAAGGCATCCTGCCGAACCTGGAGCGCCGCTACCGCGAAACGGAATCCGCCGCGGTACGCGAGGAACTGGCTCGCTACATCGCCGACCATCCGTGCCCGGACTGCGGCGGGCAACGTCTCAACCCATCGGCACGCAACGTGTTCGTGGCCGATCGCGCCATCCCCGAATTGACGTCGCTGGCGATCGACAACGCCCTGGCCTTCTTCGAAAAGCTGAAGTTGCCGGGCTGGCGTGGCGAGATCGCGGTGAAGATCGTGAAGGAGATTCGCGAGCGCCTCACCTTCCTCAACGACGTCGGTCTCAATTACCTCACGCTCGACCGCCAGGCCGACTCCTTGTCGGGTGGCGAGGCGCAGCGCATCCGCCTGGCCAGCCAGATCGGCGCCGGCCTCGTCGGCGTCATGTACGTGCTGGACGAGCCGTCCATCGGCTTGCACCAGCGCGACAACGAGCGCCTGCTCGGCACCCTCACGCGCCTGCGCGACCTCGGCAACACCGTGATCGTGGTGGAACACGACGAGGACGCCATCCGCGCCGCCGATCACATCCTCGATATCGGTCCCGGCGCCGGCGTGCACGGCGGCCACATCGTCGCCGAGGGCACGCTCGAGCAGGTGCTGGCGTCGCCACGGTCGGTCACGGCGAAGTATCTCAGCGGAGAGCGCGGCATCCAGGTACCGGCCAAGCGCCGTCAGCCCCGCGACGACCAGTGGATCGAACTCAAGGGCGCGACCGGGAACAACCTCAAGGACGTCGACGTCCGTATCCCGGTGGGCACGTTCACCTGTGTCACGGGCGTGTCCGGCTCGGGCAAATCCACCCTGATCAACGACACCTTCTATCGCCTCGCCGCGATGGAACTCAACGGCGCCAGCGAGCAACCCGCCCCGTACGAGTCGATCGAGGGCCTGGAACTGTTCGACAAGGTGGTCGATATCGACCAGTCGCCGATCGGCCGCACGCCGCGTTCGAATCCGGCCACCTATACCGGCCTGTTCACGCCCTTGCGCGAGCTCTACGCACAGGTGCCCGAATCGCGCCAGCGTGGCTACACGCCCGGCCGTTTCAGCTTCAACGTGCGCGGCGGCCGTTGCGAAGCCTGCGAGGGCGACGGCATGATCAAGGTGGAGATGCATTTCCTCCCCGATGTGTACGTGCCCTGCGACGTGTGCCACGGCAAGCGCTACAACCGCGAAACGCTGGAAGTGCTCTACAAGGGACACACCATCGCGGACGTGCTCGACATGACGGTGGAAGACGCCTTCAAGCTGTTCGAGAACGTGCCGGTGATCGCGCGCAAGCTGGAAACGCTGCGTGCCGTCGGCCTCGACTACATCAAGCTCGGACAGAGCGCCACCACGCTGTCCGGCGGTGAAGCGCAGCGCGTGAAACTGTCGAAGGAATTGTCCAAGCGCGACACGGGAAGCACGCTCTACATCCTCGACGAGCCCACCACGGGCCTGCATTTCCACGACATCGAGCAGTTGCTCGAGGTACTGCACAAACTCGTGGAGCACGGCAACACCGTGGTCGTGATCGAGCACAACCTCGACGTCATCAAGACGGCCGACTGGTTGATCGACCTCGGCCCCGAGGGCGGAGCGGGTGGCGGCCGCATCCTCGTCAGCGGCACGCCGGAAACGGTGGCCGCGACGAAGGCATCGCATACCGGCCGTTTCCTCCTCCCGCACCTGAAACCATCCAAGCCCGTGGCCAAGGTGGCGACGAAGGCGACGACGAAGGCGGCCAGCAAGGTCGCCACGAAGAAACCGGCCGCGAAAGCGGCCCCGGACGCGAAGAAAAAAAGGACTGCATGACCACTGAAGCCTCGAACACCCCGACGCCCGTTCCGTTGTTCATCACGCCGATGGACGTGCGCTGGCAGGACCTCGACGCCTACAACCACGTCAACAACGCGAACTACCTGGTCTACCTGCAGGAGGCACGCATCAAGTGGTTGCAACAGCTGCCGGGCGAGTGGTACGGCAAGAACAGCGCACCGGTGATGGCGCGCAGCGAGTTGAACTACCGCATGCCCATCGGATACCCGGCGGACATCCAGATCGAGCTTTTCGTCGATCGCATCGGCACGAGTTCCATGACCATCGGCCACCGCATCGTGACCAGCGACGACGCCACGAAGATCCATTGCGACGGCAGCGTCACCATGGTCTGGGTCAACCCGCAGAACGGTCGCCCGGTCGAGGTGCCGCAGGTGATCCGCGACGCGGTGAAGGCAGCCGAAAACGCCTGAGTCAAGCCGGCAGGTCTCGAAAGTGAGGCCTGCCGCACTTCGCAAGATCGCGCGGATTCAGATCCGACCGGTATGATCCGTCAGGGTCACCCACGGAGAGAGTGAATCATGTTGCGCCGTTCCCTCGTACTCGCGATCGCCTGCGCCGTCGCCCTGCCCGCCCTTGCCGCCGATGAGCGCACCGCGCTCACGCTCTACCGCGCCGATGGCGACCAACTCTTTTCCACTGGCGGCGATGCCGTGTCCGGAGACGGTTACGCCGTCGTCCATGAGCGTCGCGCGTTCGACCTGAAAGGCGGCGTGCAAGACCTTTCCATCGACGGCCTTCCCTCCGCGCTGGACAGCGAAGCCATGTCGCTGCGCTTTCCCGGCAAGAACACGCGTGTCGTCTCCCAACGCCTTTTGCTCGGGCAGGGTTTCGACGGAGCCGTGGCTGGACTCGTCGGCCGCAACGTCAGCGTGATCGGCGAGAACGGCCAGCCGATCGCTACCGGCACCCTGGTCCGCGGCGGCGACGTGCTCGTCGTGCGCGAGGCGAACGGCCAGGCCAGCCTGATCCGTCAATACGCCGCCCTGCGTGCGGCGGACGCCACGGACTTCGCCCGTGGCTCGACCCTGCAAGTGCGCGTCAATGGCGGCTCGGCCGGATCGACCACCGCGCAGCTCGACTATCCCACCTCCGGGCTCGGCTGGCGCGGCGCCTATGTCGCCACGCTCGCCCCGGGCAACACCTGCCGCATGGCCTTCGACGCCGCCGCCAGCATCGCCAACCGCAGCGGGCGCGACTGGAAGGACGTGTCCCTGAAACTCGTCGCGGGCGACGCACGCCGCGCGAAGGCACCGCCGCAGCGGGAAAAGATGTTCATGGCCCGCGCCCCGGCACCCATGGCTGCCATGGACATGGCACCAGCGGAACCGCGTCAGGCCACGCTCGGCGACCTGCGCACGTATACCCTGCCCACGGCCGTCGACCTGCCCGATGGCAGCGTCACGCAAACGCCGTTGTACGACAGCCGGACGCTGGACTGCCAGCGCGAGGCCGTCTACGACACCGGCATGGCCTACCAGCCGCCACAGCCGCGCATGGAGCGCGACATCGGCCTCCCGACGAACGGCGTCCCGGTCGTCTCGAACCTGCGTTTCAAGGCCTTCGACGCCCTTCCCGCCGGTTACGTACGCGTGCTCACCACCGACCGCGACGGCAATGCCGAACTCCTCGGCGAGGGACGCCTCGACGACACGCCGAAGAACAAGGACACCACCATCTCGCTAGGCAACGCCTTCGACCTCGGCGCGACGCGCGAGCAAACGGCCTTCACCGCCGATGCCGCCGCGCACCGCATCGACGAGGGCATGCGCATCCACCTGACCAACGCCGGTGACACCGCTCGCACCATCGTCGTGCGCGAGCATCCCGGCCGCTGGCGCGCATGGACGGTGACGTCGTCCTCCGTGAAGCCGTCGAAGGTCTCGCCGGAACTGCTGGAGTTCAAGGTCGAGGTACCAGCCAACGGCAGCACGGATCTCGACTACGCGGTGCGCTACACCTGGACCGACGCCGACCTGCCCAAGTAACACGGCCCGATCGCCCCATCCACACCACGGACAACGACATGCTCGACATCCTCCTGCACGACGGCGACATCCACGAGATCCGCATGGCCCGCGCGCCGGTCAACGCGTTCGACATCGCCCTGGTCCGGGCACTGCGTGACGCGATCGCCGAGGCGCCTTCCAACGGCGCGCGCGGCATCGTGCTGTCGGGCGCGCAGGGCATGTTTTCCGCGGGCGTGGACGTCCCCGCCCTGCTCCAGCGGGACCGCGCGGGGGTGCGCGAATTCTGGGACGAGTTCTTCGCCCTGTGCGGCGCCATCGCCGCCTCGCGTGTTCCGACGGTGGCCGCCATCACCGGTCACAGCCCGGCAGGCGGTGCGGTGGTTTCGCTGTTCTGCGATTACCGCGTGATGGCGCACGGTCCGTACAAGATCGGCCTCAACGAGGTGCAGGTGGGCCTGTCGGTTCCGGAACCCATACAGTTCGCGATGCGGCGCATCGTCGGCTCGTACCGTGCCGAGCGCTTGCTGGTGGCTGGTGCGATGGTCGATGCCGAGCAGGCCCATGCGATCGGACTGGTCGATGAACTGGCCACGGTCGAACAAGTGGTCACGCGCGCCGTGAACTGGTTGGCCGACCTGCTCAAGCTGCCGCCGAAGGCGATGCTGCGCACGCGCGCCATCGCACGCGCCGACCTCGTCGCGGTATGGGGCGACACGTCGAACCTGCTCGATCCCGGTTTCATCGACGACTTCTTCGGCGAAGAAACCCAGGCCGTCTTGCAGGCGTTGGTGGCCCGGCTGAAGTCCAAGTAGAAGCATCGCCGCTGAAGCGGCTCCCACAAGAGCATCGCGAACCTCAAAAGAACCCTCGAATCCCCGCCACGCCCTGCCCCGCGTGCATCCGCGCCTCGGCCATATCCCCGGGCCCAAGCCCACCCAACGCATAGACGGGGAGCGACGCCGCCTCGGTCAAACGCGCGAAGCGCGGCCAACCCAGCGGCTCGGCATCGGGATGGCTTGCCGTCGGCAGGACGGGCGACAAGGTCGCGAAATCGCAACCAAGCCGTGAAGCGAGCGCAAGTTCTTCCGCATCGTGACAAGAGGCGCCGACGACACCGGAGAACGGGAGCGGTCTCTCCGCCAGGTCGCGCAGTTGCGACGCGCTCAGATGCACTCCCACGCCAGCGCCCAACGACAGTGCGCCTTCGATATCGCGGTTGAGCAGCAGATGCGCCCCGAAACGCCGCACATGGGGCAGCACGCGCGAAGCCACCGCACGCACGGCCTCGACGGGCTGTGCGGGAAGGCGTAGCTGCAGGAGACGTTCGCCGCGATCCAGGGCGGCGAGCAATCCGCCGATGGCCTCGTCCGGCGTCGCCAGGGCCGGTGTGACCGCGTAGTGCCCCGGCAAGCGCGCCGCCGCCAGGATCGGCCGATCGGCGGGGGCGAGGATGGCCGGATCGATCGCCCACGGCTCGCACCAAGCGATCGCTGCGGCATCCAGCGCCTTGGGCTCCCCGCTCCAGGCGCGAACCACCATGGCCTCCAGCACCATCTGGCGCTCGCCGTAGTTCCACGGCACGCGGATCAGCGCTTTGAACGAATGCGGGTCGACGACGATACCCAGTTCCTCGTCGAGTTCGCGCTCCAGCGCGGCCCCGGCGGTCTCACCCGGCTCCAGTTTCCCGCCGGGAAACTCCCACAGGCCCGCCAGGTGCTTGCCCGGGGGCCGCTGGGCGATGAGGACCCGTCCGCTGTCGTCGACGAGGACGCCGGCGGCGACGTGCATCAAACGTTCCGGACGTATTCGACCATGTCGAACGGATGCGGGTGTTCCTTATCGGCCGCGTGGTGCACGCGCGACACCTCGGTCCATTCCTTGAAATCGATCCCGGGGAAGAAGACGTCCGCGCCTTCCACGGCCGCATAGACCCACGTGAGGTACAAGCTGCGCGCATACGGCAGCGCCTCGCGGAACACTTCACCGCCGCCGATCACCATGAGGCCGGTGTGGCCGCAGCTGGCCTGGGCCTCGGTCACCGAGCGCACCGTGATCTGTCCCGGGAAAGGCGCCACGCCCTTGCGCGAGAGCACGTAGTTCACCCGCCCCGGCAGCGCCCGGCCGATCGACTCGGCGGTCTTGCGACCCATCAGCACCGACTTGTCCATCGTCAGGCGCTTGAAGTACTTCAGGTCGTCGGGAAGGTGCCAGGGGAGCCCTCCCTGCTTGCCGATGGCAAAGTTTTCATCGAGCGCGGCAACCAGGTGAACGGCCATGGAACTTCCTTCGCGAG
This sequence comes from Luteibacter sp. RCC_6_2, assembly GCF_041360655.1. Taxonomy (NCBI): domain Bacteria; kingdom Pseudomonadati; phylum Pseudomonadota; class Gammaproteobacteria; order Lysobacterales; family Rhodanobacteraceae; genus Luteibacter; species Luteibacter sp. RCC_6_2. The sequence goes on from NZ_JBFUPQ010000002.1 coordinate 131,754, forward strand.
TCAAAGACGGAAACGATCGGGCCTGTGGCCCATGCGCAGCGGATAGTAGTCCTCCGCGGGTTGGGGTGGAACTAACGACCGTTTGACTTACACCGCCACGGGCGCCTTGATCGCAGGGTGCGGGTCGTAGCCGGCGATCGCGACGTCTTCGAAACGGAAGTCGAAGAGGGAGCGCACGTCGGGGTTCAGCACCAGTTTCGGCAAGGGTCGAGGCTCGCGCGCGAGCTGCTTCGTCGCTTGCTCGACGTGGTTCGAGTAAAGGTGCGCATCGCCCAGGGTGTGGATGAAATCGCCCGGTTCCAGGCCCGTCACCTGCGCGACCATGTGGGTCAGCAAGGCATAGCTGGCGATGTTGAACGGCACGCCGAGGAAGATGTCGCCGGAGCGCTGGTACAGCTGGCACGACAACTTCCCGTTCGCGACGTAGAACTGGAACATCGTATGGCACGGCATCAGCGCCATCTTCGGCAATTCGCCGACGTTCCATGCGGAGACGATCATGCGGCGGGAATCCGGATTGCGCTTGATCTCGTCCACCAACCAGGCGATCTGGTCGACGGTCTTGCCGTCGGCGGTGGGCCATGCGCGCCATTGGGCGCCATAGACGGGGCCGAGATCGCCCTTCGCGTCGGCCCATTCGTCCCAGATGCTGACTCCGTGCTCCTTCAGGTAGGCCGTGTTGGTGTCGCCCTGCAGGAACCAGATCAGCTCGTGGACGATCGACTTCAGGTGCAGCTTCTTGGTGGTGACCAGCGGGAAGCCCTTGGAGAGGTCGTAGCGCATCTGCCAGCCGAATACGCTGCGCGTGCCGGTGCCGGTGCGGTCGGATTTCTCGGCGCCGTGCTCGAGGACGTGACGAAGGAGATCGAGATAGGGCTGCATGGCGAAGACGATATCAGCTGGCGTTGACGGGCGTGATCTCCACCGGCGCGTAGGGCGCGCGGCGCGAGAGCAGCAAAAGGAAGATGCCCACGGCGATCAGTGGCAACGACAGGATCTGGCCCATCGTGAGCCAGCCGAAGGCGATGTAGCCCAACTGCGCGTCGGGCACGCGGACGAATTCGACGGCGAAGCGGAAGCAACCGTACAGCAGCCCGAACAGGCCCGATACCGCGTAGCGCGGACGCGGCTTCATCGAGAACAGCCACAGCACGGTGAACATCACCACGCCTTCGAGCGCGAACTCGTAGAGCGGATTCGGATGCCGGGGCAAGGCATCGGGAGCGTTCGGGAAAATCATGCCGATCGGCAGGTCGGTCGGCTTGCCCCAGAGTTCGCCATTGATGAAGTTGCCCAGGCGGCCGAGTCCGAGGCCGACCGGCACCAGCGGTGCGACGAAGTCCACGGTGTCGAAGAACTTCACCCCGTTGCGGCGAGACCACCACAAGCCGGCGACCAGGACGCCGAGCAGGCCGCCGTGGAAGGACATGCCGCCATCCCAGATGCGGAAGATCGCCAGGGGATCGGTCCATATCCAGTTGATCGCCGTGTAGAACAGCATGTAGCCGACGCGGCCACCGATCACCACACCCATCATCGCGTAGAACATGAGGTCGCCGAAGCGATCCGCGTTCACCGGCAGGCGGCCCTGGCGGCGGCGGTACTCACCCAGCGCCCACCCGCCGAGGAACCCGCCCAGGTACATCAGGCCATACCAGTGGACATGGACAGGACCCAGGGAGAACGCGACGGGGTCGATTTTTACGATGAACGGAGTGGCCATGGGGTGCCCGGATCGAAATCAGCGCCAAGTGTAACGCCCCGCCACGACCGAAGGTCGGCTTGCCGTCGAGCCACCGATCGGCTATATCGGCCATCGGAGGCCGTCCGGGGGGACGGCACGATACGGATCCATCGAACCAGGGGGAATTCATGACGTACCGCTTCGTGCGGCCCATCGTGGCCGCGCTTTGTCTTGCCTCGGCCACCGCCGCCGCCACCGACCTCATCCCGGTCAGCGACTTCGCCCGGCGCATGCCGCTGACCAGTCCACGCCTGTCCCCGGACGGGCAATATGTCTCGCTCGCCTACCACGATCCCGACGGCAAGAACCACGGCCTGGCGATCTACCGCGTGGGCGACATGAGCAAACCCGCCACCCTGATCCGCATGCCACCGTACGAGATGCCGGCCGACATGGTCTGGGCCAGTCCCACCCGCCTCGTGGTGGCGCGCGGCAAGGTCGATGGCTCGATCGGCGCCGCCTCGTACACCGGCGAGCTCATGGCGATCGACGTGGACGGCAAGAATCCCGACTATCTCTATGGTTTCGAGAGCTTCGGCAAGCGCGCGGCCACCCGTGCGCTCGATCGCGGCTGGGGCACGATCGAAGGCACCCCCGTGCAGAGCAACGGCCATTTCTACATGCGTGCCACCGCCTGGGCCGACCAGGACCGCAGCACGCTCTACGACGTCGACGCCAAGACGAGCGCGCGCAGGCAGATGGCCGACATCGGCCTCGGCCGCATGAGCTTCATGATCGCGCCGGATGGGACGCCCCGCTTCGCCTTCGGTACCGACGACGATTTCAAGTGGGTGGTGTTCCACCGCGAGGGCAGCGGCTGGGCCAAGGTGCCGGAAAGCGAAGAACGCCAGAACTTCACGCCGGTCGCGACGGTCGCCGGAAACGGCAATCGCATCTATGCGGTCTCCAGCCCGGACGGCAAGGGCGGCGAGTTCGTCGAGCAGGACGAGGATGGCGGCAATGTGCGTGTGATCCGCAAGGACGACTTCAGCGAGGTCGCCTCGTCCGGTCTCTGGACGCCGGCGCCATTGCGTCCGTTCGGCACCGTCGCGACGACCGGCGTGCCCCAGGCCACGTACATCGATCCGCAGGCGCCGATCTCGAAACTGCACATGGCCTTGTCGCAGAAATTCCCCGGCAACTTCCTCAGCTTCGTCGACTTCAGCGAAGACGGCGGCCTGCTGATGTTCAAGGTGGCGAGCGATCGCGAACCGGGACGTTACATGCTCATCGACACCAAGACCTATAAGGTGAGCAAGCTGTTCGACGCGCAACCCTGGATCGATCCCAAGCAGATGGCCGAACGCCGGCCCATGCGCTTCAAGGCCAGCGACGGCATGGAACTGGAAGCCATCCTCACCTTCCCCAAGGGCCGGAGCGAGGCCAACCTGCCGATGGTGCTCCTTCCCCACGGTGGCCCGCACGGTGTGTCGGACGACTGGTTCTTCGACAGGGATGCGCAATTCCTGGCCAACCGCGGCTACCTCGTGTTGCAGGTGAACTACCGCGGCTCGGGCGGGCGTGGGAGCAAGTTCGAGCGGGCCGGTTACCTGAAGTGGGGCACGCGCGTCCAGGAGGACCTCATCGACGGCGTGAAATGGGCGATCGCCGAGAACTTCGCCGATCCCGCCCGCGTCTGTGTCTTCGGCGCCAGCTTCGGCGGTTACGCGGCGATGATGACCACGGTGCGCGCACCGGGCATGTTCAAGTGCGCGGTGGGTTACGACGGCATCTACGATCTGGACATGATGTACAACAAGGGCGACATCAAGGACAGGAAGTCGGGACGCAGCTACCTCACCACCGTGATCGGCAAGGACCAGGCGGACCTCGCGGCGAACTCGCCCACGCACCTCGCCGACAAGATCGGCGTTCCCGTCTTCCTGGTCCACGGCGAGGACGATGAACGAGCTCCCTTCGCCCAGTTCAAGGCCATGCGCGCCGCGCTCGATGCCGCGCACAAGCCCTATGAAACGCTGACCAAGCCCGACGAACGGCATGGCTTCGTGAAGCCGGAGAATATCGAGGAGTTCTACAACCGCCTGCAGGCGTTCCTCGAGAAGAATATCGGCAGCGGACAAGCACCGGCGGTCTCCGCCGCGCCGTAAACGATTCGGCCCACCCGTTGCTTCCGGCGGTTGCGCCCGCCATACCCCAGGCGTTATGGTCGCGAGATCGTCGCGCCCGGATGGGGTATGGCGGGGCTTGGGAGGTTACGGGGTATGTACGTCAGCTCGGAGCACCGGCGCCACGTCGCGCTGCGACGCATGGTGCTCGCGACCTCACTCCTGGCTGCGCTGCCCCTAGCCACCGCGAAGGCGCAGCAAACGGCACCTTCGTCCGCCGAGATGCTGGCTCCAGTCAATGTCACGGTCACCGGCTCGCGTATCCGCGGGATCGACGTGGAAACCGCCCAGCCGGTCTTCACGATGGACCGCCAGGCCATCCGCGCCACGGGCCTCACCAGCCTGGGCGACATCGTCGCCCGCATGCCGTCCGCCTCCATGCCGGAGGTCACACCGCAGGACACGTTGTCTTCCAGCAATGACGCCGGAGGCCGTTACGCCAACCTGCGCAACCTGGGAGCGGTGCGCACGCTGGTCCTGGTGAACGGGCGCCGCTGGACCACCAGCCTGGGCGGCCTGACCGACCTATCGACCATCCCCGTCTCGATCGTGGAACGCATCGAGGTGCTCAAGGATGGCGCGTCGTCCATCTATGGATCGGACGCCATCGGCGGCGTGGTGAACATCATCACCACCGATCGCTTCGAAGGCGCTTCCGCCGACGTCTTCTACGGCGTGAATGGCAAGGGCGACGGCGCGCAGAAGAACGGCACGTTCACCTGGGGCAAGAGCGGCCAGCGCGGATCGATCATCCTCGGCGCGAGCTACGAGGATGGCGATGCCCTGCGCGACGACAAGCGGTCCATCACCCGTAGCGCCTATGGCCCGCGGCATGCGGACGATGGTTTCGGCATGGGACCTTACGGTGGCGTGGTCGATCCACGTGCGCCGGCCGATCGCTACGTCATCGACCATCCCGGCGGCGTGGTGGGCGATACGGCGAACTTCGCCAATTACCATCCGTACGATGTCGCCAGCAACGTGGACAAGTACTCCACCGCCCAGGACATGACCTTCCGCGCCGGCAGCAAGTTGCGCAACCTGTTCGGCACGGGCCGCTATAACCTCACCGACGATATCACCCTGCGTGGCATGGCCAGCTATGGCGTGCGCGATACGCGCAGCCAGGCCGCCGGCTATCCGCTGGAGAGCGGCGCGGGGCGGCAGCAAGGGTTGTTCATCGATCCGGCGAACGCATACAACCCCTTCCCCGGCTACGCCACATCGTTCTTCCGGCGCACCACCGAGCTTCCACGCATGACCTGGGCCAGGAGCAAGACCCTGCATGCGGATGCCGGTGCCGAGGGCACGTTCCAGTGGAGGGATCACGCCTGGAACTGGGATGTCACCTACGCCTATGCCGAGACACGCGCCAGCCGGACCACCAGCGGCAATATCAACCTGGTGAACGCACGCAAGGCGCTGGGCCCCACGACCACGATCGACGGTCGAACCGCCTGCGCCGACGCCGCCGATCGTGCCGCGGGCTGCGTGCCGTGGAACATCCTCGCCGGCCCGGGTGGCACGCCGGACGCGGTGTGGAACTACGTGGCCTCCACCACCACGGCCCGCCAGGTCACCCGCACCAACGATCTCGTCGCCAACCTCACCGGAGGCCTGTTCGACCTTCCCGCCGGCATGCTGCGCGCCGCCGGAGGCGTGGAACACCGGCGTGAGAATGGCCGCTATACGCCCGATCCCGCGGATTCCGCCGGCCTGACCACGCAACTCGCGAGCGATCCCACCGACGGCGGCTACATCGTCAACGAGGCCTACCTCGAATTCGACGTCCCCCTGCTCACGGACCTGCCGATGGCACGCGAGCTCGCGGTGAATGCATCCACCCGGTATTCGCACTACTCCGCGTTCGGCGGACGCACGAATAACAAGTACAGCTTCCGCTGGAAGCCGTTCGACGACTTGCTGTTGCGTGGAACCTACGCCCAGGGATTCCGGGCACCCACCGTGGCGGATCTCTACGCCGGATCGAGCGAGAGCTTCGAGAGCTTCCTCGATCCCTGTGACAGCGCCTTCGGCGCCTCGGCCACCGATGCCGCCGTGCGTGCACGCTGTGGCGCGGCGGGCGTGCCCGCCAACTACCGGCAGATCGACCAGTCCGGCGCGCAGATCGGCTCGGCGACGGGCGGGCAGAGCGCGACCGCCTTCCGCACCGGCGCGAACCCGGCGCTGAAACCGGAATCGTCGATCACGCGTACCGCCGGCCTGGTCTACAGCCCGGGATATCTCGATGGGCTCGACGTCACGCTCGACTACTACAAGATCGACATCAGCGATGTCATCACGCCCATCCTCGCGGGCGACATCCTCAATTTCTGCTACGTGCGCAACGATCCCACCTGGTGCGGCCGCTTCACGCGCGCCGCCGACGACCACGTCGCCGCGCTCGACGAAAGCCTCGCCAACCTCGGCACGCTACGCACCGAGGGCTACGATCTCGGCCTGCACTATCGATTCCCTGAAACCCGCTACGGCGAGTTCACGTTGCTCTCAGACAGCACTTACCTGAAGGATTACACGCAGGTCAGCAGCCCGGGCGCCGCACCGCGTCATCTTGCCGGCTACATGAGTGGCGTACAGGGGCTCTACCGCGTGCGTTCGAACCTTTCGCTCGACTGGTCGTGGCGCCGCTTCGGCGCCACGTGGACGACACGCTACTTTTCCGGATTGAAGGATTCGTGCTGGTCGGCGGACGTGGAATGCAACCGTCCCGACGAACTCAACGCGCTGACCGGCGTCACCGGCGTCAGTCGGAAAGGCGGCGTCGCCTTCCACGACCTTCAGCTTCGCTGGCAGGCGCCATGGAACGGCAACATCCGGCTGGGCGTGAACAACGTGTTCGGCCGCAAGGGACCGTTCTACTACAACGTGTCCAGCGCGGGCGGCGGCAGCCCGCCCTACAACCCGGCGTTCGACATCGACCGCTACTTCTACCTGGGTTACCAGCAAAAGTTCTGAGCGCGCAGGATCTTCCCTACTTCGCACGATCCAGCGCATTTCCGAAAGACCGGATAGGAATCGGTCTCAAACTCTTGCAGTAGCATGATGGTCGCGTTATGTTCGCGTTACGTCGCTTCGCGCTATTGGGTTGGCGCGACGTGGGTGTCCCCACACCCCAGACCCGGATTCACCCCACAAACGAGTGCCGCTAGCGGCGCTAACACAAGCTGTTCAGCCTTGCCGCAAAGCAGGGCCAGGGAGACTTTGACCTCATGACAAGCACCACCCTGTTCGCGCGCTCTCGCGTGTTCAAGCGCACTGCGCTCGTCTCGGCACTTGGCGCCTGCCTGCTGGCCGGCACCGCCTATGCGCAGAGCACCGTCGGCGACCTCTACGGCAGCGCCGCCGCTTCGCAGACCATCCAGATCCAGAACCTCGGCTCGGGCGCCTCGCGCACCGTCACCGTCGGCGAAGACGGCCGCTACCGCGCCTCGTCGCTGCCGATCGGCAGCTACCGCATCAACGTGCAGCAGAACGGCCAGACCGTCTCCACCCGCGACATCAACATCGTCGCCGGCCAGTCCGCACAGGTGAACTTCGCCGCGCCGGCCACGTCCGACGCCAGCGCGCAGGCGCTCGACACCGTCACCGTGTCGGCCAACGCCCTCGCCGCGATCGACGTCGCTTCCGTCGAGTCGCGCACCAGCTTCACCGCCGACCAGCTCAACAGCCTGCCCGTGCCGCGCAACGTCGTCGACGTCGCCGCGCTCACCCCGGGCACGGTCAAGGGCGATTCCGCCTTCGGCAACCTGCCGTCGTTCGGTGGCGCCTCGGTCGCCGAGAACAGCTACTACGTCAACGGCTTCAACGTCACCAACCTCTACAACAACCTGTCGTTCTCGGAAGTGCCGTTCCAGGCCATCCAGCAGCTCGACGTGCAGACCGGCGGCTATGGCGCGCAGTACGGTTTCTCCACCGGCGGCGTGACCTCGGTCATCACCAAGCGCGGCACCAACGAGTGGAAGGGTGGCGCGAGCTGGGTCTACACCCCGGCCTGGGGCCGTGAGCAGCAGCCGACCACGCACACCAAGGACGGCAACCTCTACCGCACCTACCAGAAGAACAACGACAACGACAACGTCTATTCGGCGTGGCTCGGTGGCGCGCTGGTGAAGGACAAGCTGTTCTTCTACGGCATCTTCCAGTCGCACCGCGAAACCGAGACCGCCTATCCGGGCGCCACCAGCTCGGCCGCCGCGCAGCGCAACACGTACAGCGATCCGTTCTACCTGATCAAGCTGGACTGGAACATCAACGATTCGAACATCCTCGAGTGGACGGGGATGAACAACACCAAGCACACGACGAATCGTTACTACAACTCCGAGATCGACGGCGAAGGCAAGCCCTTCACCGACGATTACCTCGGCCGTCGCCATGTGAAGACCGGCGGCGACGTCAACATCTTCAAGTACACCAGCTATCTCACCGACGACCTGACCCTGTCCGCCCAGTGGGGCAAGATGAAGAGCAAGAACTCTTCGGACTATGTCAGCGCGGACGGCACCGTCACCAAGTACAACGGTGACATCAACGGCGCCAACTCCGGTTGCCCGTACGTGATCGACCGTCGCTCCAGCACGCTCAGCGGCGTGACCGACCCGGTCCATTCGTGCTACCTGGCCAGCACCATCGACCGTTTCAACGGCGAAGACCAGCGCACGGCCTACCGCGTCGACCTCGACTGGAAGATCGGCGACCACGACATCGCCGGTGGTTACTCGCGTGAGAAGTGGAAGTCCGACTCCGGCCAGAGCTACGCCGGTGGCGCGCTGTACTACTACCGCACGAACGCCGCGGGCACCGATTACGTGTCGCAGTACAACTACCGCACGGGCGGTTCGGTCGCGATCGACCAGAAGTCCTGGTACCTGCAGGACAACTGGCAGGTGACCGACAAGTTCCTCGCCTACATCGGCGTGCGCAACGACTCGTTCAACAACAAGAACGGCGCCGCCGAGAACTTCGTCCGCCAGGGCAACATCTGGCAGCCGCGCCTCGGCTTCTCGTGGGACCTGTTCGGCGACTCCACCACGAAGATCTTCGGTACGGCCGGCCGCTACTCGCTGCCGATCGCCGCGAACGTCGCCCTGCGCGCCGCGACCGCCTCGTACTACACGATCCAGAACTTCTCGTACTCGTCGATCGATCCGGTCACGGGCGTCCCGACCCTGGGCGCGCCGCTCAGCGGCCAGTCCATCGTGAACGGCGAGAACGGCAGCACGCCGGACCCGCGCTCGGTCGCGACCAAGGACCTCAAGCCGTACTCGCAGGATGAATTCATCCTCGGCTTCCAGCATCGCATCACCAGCGACAACGAGTTCCTCAACGACTGGGTCGTCGGCGCGAAGGCGACGTACCGCAAGCTCAACAACGCCATCGACGATACCTGCGACTGGCGTCCGTTCTACGCCTATGGCAAGTCGATCGGCCTGGACATGGACGCCAATGGCGACCAGTTCACCCCGCCGTCGACCATGCCGGGCTGCTTCATCTACAACCCGGGCAGCAAGGTCAACATCGACGTCGACCTCGATGGCAGCGGCGTCCTGCGCAACGTGTCCATCCCGGGCACCGCGTTCGGCGAGAAGGCCAAGCGCACGTACGAAGCCGTCACGCTCTCGGCCGAGAAGGCGACCGACAAGTGGTACGTCAATGCGTCGTACACCTGGTCGAAGAACCGCGGCAACACCGAAGGCCTCGTGAAGTCGGACAACGGCCAGGACGACACCGGCACCACCAGTGCGTTCGACTATCCGGAACTGATGGTCGGCGCGACCGGCTACCTGCCGAACGACCGTCGCCACAGCTTCAAGATCTACGGCGGCTACAAGATCACGCCGGAATGGTCGGTCGGTGTGAACGGCTTGCTCGAATCGGGTCGTCCGACCAGCTGCTTCGGCGGCGGTGACGAGACGGTTGGTGGCATCCCGAGCTACAACTCCGAGTTCTTCTACTGTGAAGGCAAGATCTCGGGTCGTGGCCGTGCCAAGCGCCTGCCGTGGACCTGGTCGGTCAGCCCGAACGTCGTCTACACCCCGGCTTACGCCAAGGGCCTGACCGTTCAGCTCGACCTGATCAACCTGTTCAACAACGACAAGCCCACCGCGATCAGCGAAATCGCCGAGAACGGTGCGGACCAGACGTACTACAGCACGACCTACCGCGTGCCGACGTACTACCAGACGCCGCGCTACCTGCGTCTGATGGTGCAGTACGACTTCAGCCTGTAAGACCCGCCGAGCGTCGCCCCGGCGACGCGAACGCGAAAAGGGCCGCCCATTCGGGCGGCCCTTTTTTTGTCGCCTCACCCCTGTAGGAGCCTCTGTGGGAGCCGCTTGGCTTCAGAGAACCAGGGGACGGTCCGGCAGTTGGTTCTCGCGTGGCTTGCCGTCGCCGGGGAAGTGCCGTGCCAGCAGGTCACCCGCCTCGGATACCCCGGTTTGCAAGCCTTCGCGGAAGCGTCCCTGGATAAATTCATCGCGCATGTGCGTGGTGATCGCTTCCCACTCGGCCGGCGTCACCACCTTCGCGATACCGCGATCGGCGACGATCTCGATGCGGTGTTCGGCGAGCAGCACATAAAGCAGCACGCCGCAGTTGTCGTCGGTATCCCAGACGCGCAGATGGGAAAACAACATCGCCGCGCGATCGCGTGCGGTGACGCCCGCGGCGACCGACGAGAACGGCAGGCGCGATTCGATCGCCACGCGCAGTTCACCACGGTGCCTGTCCTCGCCGGCCGCCACCGTTTTTGCGATGGTGTCGAGCGTCGCCGGCGGGAAATGCCGCCCGATCTGGAACCACGCTCCGAACAGGTTGGCCGCGATACGTTGCATGTCCATCACCAACTCCCCGACGCGCCGCCGCCACCGAAACTGCCGCCGCCTCCGCTGAAGCCGCCACCGCCGCCACCGCCGAATCCACCGCCGCCGAATCCACCACCACCAAAACCGCCGCCGCCGAATCCACCCCAGCCACCACCGCCGATCGAACGGCCGGCGCCAAAGGGAATGGCCATCAGGACGGCCCCGGCGACGAGGCCGAGCACGCCGCCGAGGATGGAATGCAGGAACAGCCAGCCGAGGCCGCCCGTGATCGCCCCACCCAGCGGCATGCGCACGCCCAGGGGAGCTCGACCGAGGATGCCGCGCAGGAAGATCACGCCGAAGATGAGCGGCAGGAGCAGTCCGCTTCCGCCACCACGCCGCTTCTCGTGGCTTTCATCGGGAGCGACCGGCGCGGGCAGCGCTTCGCCTTGCACGATCTGGGTGATCGCATTCAGCGCCTCGTCGATACCGCCGTAATAGTCGTTGGCGCGCAGCTTCGGCGCCATGTACTCGCGAATAATCCGCGAGGCGATGGCGTCGGGCAGCGCACCTTCCAGGCCATAGCCGACTTCGATGCGAACTCGCCGGTCGTTCTTTGCCAGCAGGAGCAGCACGCCATCGTCCGGCCCTTCGCGGCCCACCTTGTTCGTCTCCGCGACCTTGAGCGAATAGCCCTCGAGGTCGTCGGGCTGGATGGTCGGCACCATCACGACCACCACCTGCGATCCCTTCGCCTTCTCCAGCGCGACCAGCCGGGCATCCAGCTGGTCGACCTGCTGGGGCGTCAGGGTGCCGGTGAGGTCGGTGACGTGGCGGGTGAGCTTCGGCACGACGGCGTCGTCCGCCAGTGCCGCCATGGGCGGCACCAGCAGGGCGATGGCGAACAGCAGCCCCGCCGCGAAACGGCGCATCAGTGGCCGGCCGAGGAAGCCGGGGCCGGATTGCTGCCGAAATCGACGGTCGGCGCGGTCGAGATGGCCTTCTCGTTCTCGACGCTGAAGTTCGGCTTCACCTGGTAACCCATGACCTTGGCGGTCAGGTTGTTCGGGAACGAGCGGATCAGCGTGTTGTACGACTGCACGGCGGCGACATAACGGTTACGCGCGACCGTGATGCGGTTTTCCGTGCCTTCCAGCTGGGCCTGCAGGTCGCGGAAGGAGCCATCCGCCTTGAGCTGCGGGTAGTTCTCGCTCACGACCATCAGGCGCGAGAGCGCGCTGGTCAGCTGGCCCTGGGCGGCCTGGAACTTGGCCAGCGCCTCCGGATCGTTGAGCAGTTCGGGGGTGATCTGGGTCTGGCCGACCTTGGCGCGGGCATTGGTCACCTCGGTGAGCACGCGCTCCTCGTGCTGGGCGTAGCCCTTCACGGTATTGACCAGGTTGGGCACCAGGTCGGCGCGGCGCTGGTACTGGTTCAGCACTTCGGACCAGGCGGCCTTGACCCCCTCGTCCTCGCGCTGGATGGCGTTGTAGCCGCAGCCGGAAAGGAACCCGGCGATAAGTACGAGGGCGAAAGCGCGGACGAGTGTCTTCATGGCGGACGGTTCCTTGGAGTGTGCCCGCAACAACTTACCCTAAAGCCCGCGCTTGCGGACGACCGGGGCCGCAAAGGGGCCGCCGGCCTCAGCCCAGGAATCGAGGACCGAGGATCAGGCCCCAGGTCACCACGACCATGGTCAGCAGCAGGAAAACCGCGGCGGAACCCATGTCCTTGGCCCGGCCGGCCAACTCGTGGAATTCCGGGCTGACCTTGTCCACCACCGCCTCGATCGCCGAATTGAGCAACTCGGCCGAGAGGACCAGGACCGGAAAGGTGATGAGGATGATCTTCTCGACCGCTCCCTGGCCCAGCCAGAGGCCGAGCGGGACGACCACGATGGCGAGAAAAACCTCAAGCCGGAACGAGGCTTCGTGCCGGAAAGCCGCCTTCAGGCCCTTCATGGACCACAGGAACGCCGCATAGATCTGCCGCGGCCCACGCCGCTCCGTCGTTGCCATGGGCGGTCAGGCCACCCGGGACAGGGCCGGACGCGGGGTCCGGACGACAGGATTTTGCGTGCGCTGCGGCATTGGCTCGGGTTTGGCGGCTGGAATAGCCCGGTATCATGCCACAGGCCACCTTGGGTCCGGCTTATGGCAGGTGGCCGTGGCGAATCGACGCGCCCCTCTGGCGCCGCAGCACAACCGGGCGGACCATTTGTATTACGCTTGAACGGTTGTGATCCGTTCAGGGTCACGGCGATGGGAACCGGGCGAAAGCCCGGTTCGCTGTTTCCAATGTGTCCGGAAAATACATGGCCATCCAGAACCCGCCCGTTTCACAGACCAAGTCCTTCAGCACGGTCTTCCTCATCGAGATGTGGGAGCGATTCGGCTTCTACGGCATGCAGGTGCTGATGGTCACCTACATGGTGAAGAAGCTCGGCTTCGCCGACGTCGACGCCAACCTCGTCTGGGGTGCGGCTTCCGCCCTGATCTACGCCACGCCGGCCATCGGCGGCTGGATCGGCGACAAGTTCCTCGGCACGCGCCGCACGATGCTCTCCGGCGCCGTGGTCCTGATGTTCGGTTACGCCCTGCTCTGGATACCGACCAACAACACCTATTTCCTGTATCTCGCCCTGGGCGTGATCATCCTCGGCAACGGCCTGTTCAAGCCCAACGCCGGCAACCTCGTGCGCAAGATCTACGAGGGCGACGAAGTCCGCATCGACAGCGCGTTCACCATCTACTACATGGCGGTGAACATCGGCTCGACGATCTCGATGCTGCTCACCCCGTGGATCCGTGACTATGTCGGCGCGCACTACGGCGATGCGCTGGGCTGGCACACCGCCTTCGGCGTCTGCTCGATCGGCCTGATCCTCGGCCTGGTCAACTACTTCTTCATGCGCCGTACCCTGGCCCACATCGGCTCGGACTGCGACGAGCGGCCGCCGGTACTGAAGAACGTGCTCGGCGTGATCGTGGGAGGCCTGGTCATCATCGCCGCCTCGGCGTACATCCTGCAGAACCAGGGCGTGGCGGAGGCCTGCGTCTACGCCGCCGGCATCGTGATCCTCGGCATCTTCGTGCATCTGATCCGCTCCAGCGAACCGGGCGAACGCGCCGGGCTCATCGCCGCGCTGGTGCTGACGGTGCAGACGATCTTCTTCTTCATTTTCTACCAGCAGATGTCGACCTCGCTGAACCTGTTCGCCCAGCGCAACGTCGACCTCGACTTCAACCTGTTCGGCTTCCAGCTGTTCCGCTGGATTCCGGAACAGTTCCAGTCGCTCAACGCGATCTGGATCGTCATCCTCTCGCCAATCCTGGTCTGGATCTACAACTCCCTGGGCAAGCACGGCAAGGACTTCCCGGTCGCGGCGAAGTTCGCGCTCGGTTTCGCCGCCGTCGCCGCCGGCTTCTTCATGTACGGGCTGGGTGCGACCACCGCCATCAATGGCGCCATCTCGTCGTGGTACATGGTCTGGGGCTATGGCCTGTATTCGCTGGGCGAAGTGCTGGTGAGCGGCCTCGGCCTGGCCATGATCGCCCGCTACGTGCCGGCGCGCATGGGCGGCTTCATGATGGGTGCCTACTACGTGGCGTCCGGCGTTTCGCAGTACATGGGCAGCGTCGTCGCCAACTACGCCGCGATCCCGGACAACATCACGAACCCGCTCGAGTCGCTGACGATCTACACCAGCCTGTTCAACAAGCTCGGCTTCGTGGGCCTGGCCTGCACCGCCATCGCCGTGGCCATGCTGCCGTTGATGAAGAAGCTGTCGCTGAACCACGCACTGGCCAACGTGCCGCCGGTGCCGCCCGTACATAACGAAGACCTGTGACGCGGTGAAGGGCCGCTCCCTCGCGGAGCGGCCCTTTCGCCACGAAGAGACTTACCGTGAGCGACAATCTGCGCATGCCATCGTCCCGCTCCGGTCCCTTCGCGCTCGCGCGCACGCTCGCCTGGCTCCGTCTTTGCGCCATCGCCGGCCAGAGCGTGGCGATCCTTTCCTGCGTCACCCTGCTCAAGCTGGATATCCCCCTCCTGCCGCTGATGATCGGCGTGTGCGTGCTCGCGGTGTTCGCCGCGGCGGCGTCGTTCCGGTTGGGGATGCCGTGGAAGGTCAGCGAGGGCGAGGCCATCGTGCATATCGCCGCCGATACCCTGGTCCTCGGCTACCTGCTCTATTTCACCGGGGGCGCGGCGAACCCCTTCGTCACCCTCTTGCTGGTGCCGATCGCGTTGTCGGCGGCGGCGCTGTCGATCGCCGGTGTGTCGCTCGTGGCGATCCTCACCGGCGTCGCCTACGTGCTGCTCGTGCCCTACCACTTGCCGCTGCCGACGCTTGGCGACAAGAGCCTGGACTTCGACCTGTACGTCGCGGGCATGGGGGTCAACTTCGTCATCATGGCGATCCTGCTCGGCGTCTTCATCAGCAACCTCGCCAAGGCGATCCGCGTGCAGCAGGGTGAAGTCCAGCGCGTACGCGAGCGCGCGTTGCGCGACGAGGGCATCCTGGCCATCGCCACGCAGGCGGCCGGCGCCGCGCACGAACTGAACACGCCGCTGTCGACGATGCGCACGCTCCTGCCGGAGATACGCCGCGAGCACGCCACCGACAACGCCCTGGGCGAGGACCTCGACCTGCTCCAGGGCCAGGTCGAACGCTGCCGTACGATCCTCCGCGAGATGGTCGCCTTCGGCCAGGCGCAGCTGTCGCAGGTACCCGAGAAGGTCACCCTGGACGAGTTCGTCCACGGCTGCCTGGAGCGCTTCCAGTTGCTCAGGCCCGAGGCCGACGTGTCCCTCCAGCTCGAACCCGGCGCCGGTCGTATCCCGCTCCGTTCGCCGCCGGGATTGCGTCACGCCCTGATCAACCTGCTCAACAATGCCGCCGATGCGTCCGCGCTGAACGAAAGCACCGCCGTCACCCTCGGGGTCGGCATCGTCGGGCCGTGGCTCGAGCTGGTGGTCACCGACGAGGGCCCGGGCTTCGACGAATTCGACGAGATGGGAACGCTCGGGCTGTCGCAGAAAGCGACCGGTCTCGGCATCGGCCTCGCCTTGGCCGAAGCCACCGCCGAACGCCTCGATGGCGAACTCTCCGCGAGCAATACCGGCCACGGCGCACAAATGCGCCTGCGCCTGCCCCTTCCGGTCATTGGAGACCATGCATGAACGACCTCGCTCCACCCGGCGGGCGCCCGCTGCTGATCGTCGATGACGACGCCACCTTCGCCCGGGTACTAGGCCGCGCCCTCACCTCGCGCGGATTCGACGTGATCAGCTGCGACAACGCCGACGATGCGCGGGCCCTCGCCCGCCGTCACCAGCCGCGGTACTGCGTGCTCGACCTGAAACTCGGCGACGAGAACGGGTTGCGCCTCATCCCGGAGTTGCAGTCGCTGGTGCCGGACATGCGCGTGCTGCTGCTCACCGGCTACGCGTCGATCGCCACCGCCGTGGAGGCCATCAAGCGCGGTGCGCACGATTACCTCGCGAAGCCGGTGGATGCGGACGCCGTGGTCCGTGCCCTGCTCGACGGCGATGCCGGTCCGGCCGACCTCGACGACCTGGTCGACGCACCCGATGCCCCGTTGCCGCTGCGCCGGCTCGAGTGGGAACACATCCAGCGCGTCCTGACCGAATGCGAAGGCAACATCTCCGAAACGGCACGTCGTCTCGGCATGCACCGCCGCACGCTGCAGCGCAAGCTCAGCAAGCATCCGGTGCGCGAACGTCCCGACGAGCATTGAGCATGCGCCCGTTCCTCGCCCTCGTATTCGCTTCGATTTTTTCCTGCGCGAGCATGGCGCAGACGCACGACGGCATGGCCGGCATGGCGATGGGCCACGAGGCGCCCTTGGGGTTCGATGCGACGTTCGATGCGACGGGCCATCTCTGGGTCGTCGACACCGTCGGTGAGCATGTCCGCGCGCGGCGATCCGATGACATGGGCCGAAGCTTCGCCATGTCCACCATCGTCAATCCCACCGGCGAACCGATCTACGCCGAGGGAGAGAACCGGCCGAAGATCGCCCTGGGTCCCAAGGGCGAGCTTTACGTCAGCTGGTCGCAGCCACGCAAGCTTCCGTGGACGGGGTTCGTACGCTTTTCGCGATCCCTCGACGGCGGCGCGCACTTCGACGCGCCGATGACGGTGCATGCCGATCGCGCCGAGATCACTCATCGCTTCGATTCGCTGGCCGTCGACGGCAAGGGCAACGTGGTCGTCGCCTGGATCGACAAGCGCGATGTCGAAGCGGCCAAGGCGAGCGGCAAGCCCTATCTGGGCGCCGCTACGTATTACAGCTGGTCGAACGACCGCGGCGCCACGTTCGCGCACGAGCGCAAGATCGTCGACGAAAGTTGCGAGTGCTGCCGGATCGCCCTGGCGCGTGCGCCTGATGGCACGATCGAAGCGTTCTTCCGCGCGATCTACGGTGACAACATCCGCGACCATGCCTTCGCCAACCTCTCCGTCGGCAAGGACATGCCGAAGGTGGAACGTGCCACCTTCACCCAGTGGCATATCGAAGGCTGCCCGCACCACGGCCCCTCGCTCGCGATCGATGCGGCGGGAACGCGCCACGCCGTCTGGTTCAGCGCAGCCGATGGCAAGGCGACGATCTGGTACGGCCAGCTGCATCCCGGCGACAAGCCCACGCATCTCGCCACGGTCGCGGCAGCGGGGGCCTCCCACGCCGATATCGCGGTGGATGGGAAGCACGTGTGGATCGCCTACCACCAGGTGTCGGCGAAGGGGCTGGAACTGATGCTGCGCGAGTCGTCCGATGGCGGCACGACTTTCACGGAGGCGCGCGCCATCGCCCATGTCGATGGCGGGTCGGGTTGGCCGAAACTGCTGCTATGGCGACACCGCGCCTTCGTCGGCTGGAATCCCGACGGGCACTTCCGGCTGGTGCCGACGGAACTGCTATGAAGTACTGGCTCACCGCATTCATCTGCCTGTTCGCCGCGGCGGCGACATCCGCCGCCGAACCCACCGTGTTGACCCCAGCCGATACGAAGGCGCTCATCGCCCCACCTGGCAGGGGCGTGCGCATCGTGGCGCTATGGTCGCTGGATTGCGCCTACTGCGAAGAGAACCTCACGGCGCTGCTTGCGTTCCAACGCAGCCATGCGGATGTGGAACTGGTCTTCGTCGCCACCGATCCCATCGGCGAAAAGGAAGCGCTGGAGGCACGGTTGAAGGCGGCGAAGCTCGATGCCGTGCCGTCGCGAGCCTATGCGGATGCGACGCCGGAGCGGCTCAATTTCCTCATCGATCCGACATGGGGAGGGGAAACGCCGCGCACGCTGGCGATCAAGGCGGATGGGACGCGTGAGGCGGTGAGTGGGGCGTTGGATGCGGGGCGTATCGCGACGCTGGTGGATTGAGGCAAACCCATCGCCGACAGGGTCGGCTCCCACCAGAGCGAAGAGCCTCACCGGCCAGGGCAAAGAGCATCGCCGGCTAGCCGGCTTCCCACCCGATCACGGCTAACCCGGTGGGAGCCGACGCTGTCGGCGATGGGTGCTCGCCTCGCCCTAGTGGGAGCCGACTTTGTCGGCGATGGGTGCTCGCCTCACCCTGGTGGGAGCCGACCCTGTCGGCGATACGGCCTGGCCTCAGGCCTCCACCGGCTGCGGATGCGGAAACCGCACGCTGGCGATGCGGCTGGCGCCGGGCAAGGAGCGCAACTCCAGCGGCCACTGGAACCGATCCGACAGCCGTCGCGCGATCGCCAGGTCGAATCCATGCCGGTCCACCGACGCGTGCCGGCGGCTGCCGGCTTCGGGCGTATCGAGCGCGGGGTTGATCACGCTTACGCTGCCGGGCATCACGGTGACGACGATCGTGCCCTGGTCGGTCTGCTGCAAGGCATGACGGATCAACTGGCCGCAAAGCACCGCGAAGACGCGCGGCGAAGCATGCAACGCGAAACTCGCCGGTTCGTCGAGGATCAGCTCCACCGGACGTCCCGCGATCAGTTCGCGCGCGTAATCCACTTCCTGGCGCAACACATTGTTCACCACGAAGTCTTCTTCCGCGAGGCCCTGGTCGGACTCGCGCGAGAGGATGAGGAAAGCCTCGACCAGCGCTTCCAGTTCGCGCGTGGAGCGGCGAATGCGCTCCAGCGAACGATGCCCGAAATCCGAAAGCTCGGTCTCGTCGGCAAGCATGTCGGAAGACATCTTGATGACGGTGAGAGGGCTGCGCAACTCGTGGCTGGCGTCCCGGGTGAAGTTGCGCTCGCGCTCGCCGAAGCCCTCGATACGCGCGGCGAGCCCATGCAGCCCATGGATCAGCGACGAGACGTCACCATCGGCACGCCTCCCGTTCTCGCGATCCAGGCCTTCCATGTCGGGACGGTCGGGGTCCCAGCCTTCCAGCAGGCGCGCCAGCGCCGCCACGGGAATCCATTCCCGCGACACCGCGAGCCAGGCGAGTCCCCCGGAACAAAGCATGATCGCGATCGCCGCACCGATGGGCGCGACGTTGTTCGCCGCCATCAACGACGCGATGACGACGACGGCCGTCTGCAATGCGAAGACGATCGCGACACGTGCGCGGAACGATCCGCGCCGGCGCCTGGTCCCCTGCGGTGCCCTGCCTTCCATCGATCAGTTCCGAACCCGCCCCCGCTTCATGCCGTCTGCGACGCGGCGACTTCGGAATCGAGGTCGGCCAGCCGGTACCCCGCGGAGTGGATCGTGTGCAGCAACGGCCGGTCGAACGGCTTGTCGATCACGCGGCGCAGGTTGTACAGGTGCGAGCGCAGCGTGTCGGAATCGGGCAGCGTGTCGCCCCAGATCTCCCGTTCGATATCGCGGCGGCTTACGACCCGCGGGGATTCGCGCATGAGGATGGCGAGAAGCTTCAGACCGATCGGCGAAACGGTGAGTTCCTGGCCACCGCGGGTGAGACGCAAGGTGGCCGTGTCGAGGGTCATGTCGCCCACGTTGAGGACCTCGGACGAGACCTGACGACGGTCGCGCCGGATCAGGGCACGCAGGCGCGCTTCCAGTTCGCGTACCTCGAAGGGTTTCACGAGGTAGTCGTCGGCGCCGGCCTCGAGGCCCACCAGCTTGTCTTCGAGCGTGTCGCGCGCCGTGAGCATCAGCACCGGCGTGGACTTCTTGCCGTCCTTGCGCAGCTTGCGGCAAACATCCAGGCCGTCCATGCCCGGCAGCATGAGATCCAGCACGATGACGTCATAGCTGTTGGAAACCGCCAGATGCAGGCCACTGACGCCATCGGCGGCATAGTCGACGGAATATCCCCTGCGTTCGAGGAACTCACCGACCATCTCGGCGATCTGGCGATTGTCCTCGACGAGAAGGATCAGACCCGCCTGTACGTCGTTGCTCATCGCTCCACTCCTCTGGTGATTCACAAATGTGAAGAGTTAACGGTCGGACCGGTGAGAACAGCGTGAAGACCGAAAACAAGGATTCATTGTGGGTAACGCAACGTGGAGACCGCGTCGTCTAGCGGAGCATCGGGCTT
Organism: Luteibacter sp. RCC_6_2; assembly: GCF_041360655.1. Lineage (NCBI taxonomy): Bacteria > Pseudomonadati > Pseudomonadota > Gammaproteobacteria > Lysobacterales > Rhodanobacteraceae > Luteibacter > Luteibacter sp. RCC_6_2. The sequence goes on from NZ_JBFUPQ010000002.1 coordinate 151,974, forward strand.
AGCGCCTTCCATACATTCTCGGCGACGCGAGGCTCGCCGGCAGCGGTCGGGTGCAGTCCATCGTCCTGCATGAGGGCCGGGTCCAGGGCCACGCCGTCGAGCAGGAATGGCACCAGCGCCACGCCGTGTTTCTTCGCCGCGTCGATGTAGACCTTGCGCAACCCGTCGCGGTATTGGGGACCGTAGTTCACCGGTAATTCGATGCCGAGGAGGAGCACCTTCGCTCCCGCGCGCGTGGCTGCGCCGATCATCGCATCGAGGTTGTCGGCGAGCTTGCCCAAGGGGAGGCCTTGCAGGCCGTCATTCGCACCCAACTCGATCACGACCACCCCCGGCCGCTGCTTCTCCAGCAGCCCGGGCAGCCGATTGCGCCCGCTCAGGGACGTTTCCCCACTGATGCTGGCATTGACCATCGCCCATGGCGTCGCCATCTTCGAAGTGCGCGCGTCCAGCAAACGCACCCAGCCGGCCTCCACCGGGATGTTGTGCGCCGCCGACAACGAGTCCCCGAGCACCAGCACCTTGCGCGGCGTATCCGCCGCGGAGGCGATGGCGCACCAGACGAACAGCAACAGGACCAGGCAACGACGCATGAGCGATTCTTCCCGTGTTCTTCTCGAAGTAGCGGATGTTAGCAAGTCGGTTTTCGGCCCGGAGGGCCAGCTGGACATCCTCTCGGGGGTGAACCTGCGCGTCGCGGAGGGCGAGAGCTTCGCCATCGTGGGGGCATCCGGGTCGGGCAAGACGACCCTGCTCGGACTGCTGGCCGGCCTGGATGTTCCCAGCGCCGGCAGCATCCGCCTCGACGGCCAGCCGCTGGAAAGCATCGACGAGGAGGCCCGCGCGGCGATCCGGCGGCGCCTGGTCGGCTTCGTCTTCCAGTCGTTCCACCTGCTCCCGGCGCTGACGGCCGAGGAAAACGTGATGCTCCCCCTGGAACTGGAGGGTGACAACCGCGCACGCGAGCGTGCCCACGCGGCATTGGAGTCGGTCGGCCTGGGCGCACGGCGCCGGCACTACCCGGCCCAGCTGTCCGGCGGCGAACAGCAACGCGTCGCCCTGGCCCGCGCCTTCGTCCACCGTCCGCGCATCCTGTTCGCCGACGAACCCACCGGCAACCTCGACCAGCACACCGGCGAACATATCGGCGACCTGCTCTTCGAAATGAACCGGCAACATGCCACCACGCTCATCCTCGTCACCCACGACGCGCGCCTGGCAGCCCGCTGCGCTCGCTCCGCGGAATTGCACGAAGGCCGCCTCGGGGTGCCCGCGTGAACGTCTTCCGGCTGGCCCTGCGCACGCTGCGGCGTGAATGGCACCTGGTGGAGCTCCGCACCCTGGCGGCCTCGCTGGTCCTGGCGGTCATCGCCCTGGGCGTGGTGGCGACACTCTCTACCCGGATCGAACGCGGCATCCTAGCCAGCGCGGCCGAACTGATCGGTGGCGATCTCGGTGTGTCCGCACCCGCGCCCTTGCCCGAGCCGATGCTGCGGTCGGCGCGGACCGATGGACTGGCCGCGACGCGTGGCGCGTCGTTCCGCAGCGTGGCCTTCGTCGGCGAACGCAGCCAGTTGCTCGACGTGCTCGCCACCGACGGGGCCTACCCCCTGCGCGGCACGCTGGAAGTGCGCGGGGCGGACGGGCGCGATCGCGTCGCGCACGGTCCCGCGCGCGGCCAGGTCTTCCTCGACCATCGCGCCATGGTCGGCCTCGGGATACGCGCCGGACAGGCGATCCAGGTCGGCGGACGCGACCTCACCGTCGCCGCCGAACTCCTTCGCCAGCCCGACGGCGGCGAACTCTTCGCACTCGCCCCGCGCGCGTTGATGAACCTGGACGACGCCAGCGAGGCGGGGCTGCTCTCGGTGGGCAGCCGCGCGCGGCATCGCCTGCTGGTCTCCGGCCCGCCGGCCGCCGTCGCGGCGTGGCGGACCCGCCTCGAAGGAAGCGCCTTGCCTGCGGGCGCCGACCTCATCACGCCGGAAAAGATGCAGGAGCGCATGCGCACGGCGTTCGACCGTGCCAGCGCTTTCCTGCGCCTCACCGCCCTGCTTTCGGCATTGCTGGCCGGCGTGGCCATCGCCCTCGCCTCGGCGCGGTATGCGCGGCGCAAGGCCGGCGAGGTCGCCCTGCTACGCGCCCTGGGCACCCCGAGGCGGCGCATCGCCGCGCTGCTCGTGACGACGCTGGCGGCGCTCGCGTTGCCCGCCGCCGCCCTCGGCATGGCGATCGCGCTGGGTCTCGCCCAGGGCGCGTGGTACTTCGCGCGCCAGCTGTTCGACAACATCCCCACCACCCTTCCGCTCGGACCCGCGTTCGCGGCCGCGGCGATGGGTCTGGCGGTGCTCGCCGGCTTCGCGCTGCCACCGCTGGTTCGGCTGGCCGAGGTGCCCCCGGTCGCGGTGTTCCGCGAATCGATGCAGCGCCGCGTGCGCCGCTTCGATGCGCTCTACCTCGTGCCGCTGGTCACGGCCGTGCTGCTGGTCTGGGTGCAGAGCGATTCGGCGAAGCTGGCGGGCATCCTCGCCGCCACCCTCGCCGGCGTGGCCGTCGTCGCCGCGCTGCTTTCGGCGCTGCTGCTGGTGATCGCGCGGCGCGTGGCGCCCGGTGCGCACCCCGCCCTGCGCCTCGGGCTCGCGGCACTGGCCCGCCGCCGCGGCCTCTCCCTCGTGCAGGCCACGGCACTCTCGCTGGGGCTCTGCGCCCTGCTATTGCTCGCGGTGATCGCACCCTCGCTGCTGGAAGGCTGGCGGCGCGAGCTTCCCGTCGATACGCCCAACTGGTTCGCGCTCAACCTGCAGGACGACCAGCGCGACGCCTTCGCGCGGGCGCTGGAGGGCATGGGAGCGTCACGCACGAACATGATGCCACTCGCCGTGGGCAAGCTCACCGCGATCAACGGCAAGCCCGTCGACAGCATCGCCTTCACCAACGAGGACGCGAAGGAATCGGCGGACCGCCAGCTACGCCTTTCGTGGGCCGCCGCATTGCCGCCGTCCAATGAAGTCGTGCAAGGCACGTGGGCAGGACCCTCGCCCGCGCAGGCGGAAGTATCCGTCGACACGTCGTGGCGCGACCGCTACCAGTTGAAGATCGGCGACACGCTCAGCTTCGAGGTCGGCGAAGGCACGATCGACGCGAAGGTGAGCAGCGTGCGCAAGGTCGACTGGAGTTCGTTCAGGGTGAACTTCTTCCTCATGCTCGATCCCGCGCACGCGGACACGCTTCCACATACGTGGCTCACGAGCTTCTACCTCCCGCGCGGCCATGCCGACCAGCTGGCGAAGGTTTCCCGCGACTTCGGGAACCTGAGCCTGATCGACGTCGACGCCCTGCTCGACCGCGTGCGCGAGATCGTGGATCGCGTGGGCGGCGCCGTGCGCTGGGTCCTCGGCTTCAGCCTGCTCGCCGGCGCGCTCGTGCTCGCCGCGGCGCTCGCGGCCAGCGCGCAGGAGCGGCGCAAGGAAGCCGCGCTCCTGCGCACGCTGGGCGCGACGCGCGCCCAACTGCGCGCGGCGGCGGCGTGCGAGTTCGCCTTGCTCGGCCTGGTCGCCGGCCTCACCGCCGCGCTCGGCGCGACAGGCGCCGGCCTGTGGCTCGGCAACGCCGTCTTCCGCATCGAAAATTTCGTACCGCCGATATGGCCGCTCGTCGGCGCGGCGGCGCTTGCCGCACTCGTCGTGATGGCGATCGGCCTGTTCGGCACGCGGAAAGTGTTGCGCACCTCGCCGATGGCGTTGTTGCGGGAGGGGTGAGTCGAGAGGGAGGGTTTGGTGGGAATGAGGTGAGCGGGATCGCGGCCCAGGCCGCTTCCCACCCGACGGTAGGCGATGTTGGACGGTAGGCGATGTTGCGGGAGAGGGGTGGGAAGCGGCCTGGGCCGCGATCCCGGCTACCTCATCCTCCCCGGTCACCTCATTCCCCAGACAACATGTCCAACGCCATCACGATCGCATCCTCACGCCCACCCCTCGCCGGGTAATACGAAGGACGCCTCCCGATCTCGGCGAAACCCAGCGAATCGTACAGGTCCTTCGCCACGGGATTCGACGGCCGCACCTCGAGGAAGATCCGCTCGGCGCCATACCAGCGGGCGAGGTCGATCAGCCGGCGCATCATCCGCCGCCCGTAACCGAGACCGCGATGGGCGGCGGCGATGCAGACATTCAACACATGGGCTTCGCCCGCCGCCACGGAAAGGATGCCGTAGCCAGCGATGTCGCCCTCATGGACGATCACCCAGCAGTTGTGTCCCGCCTGCATGCAGTCGCGGAAGATGCCCGCGCTCCAGGGAAATTCGTATGACGCGTGCTCGATCGCCACGACGGCGTCGAGATCTTCGCGGCGCATCGCGCGTACTTCGGTGGAGGGGCGAGCCACGGCGACCATGGGTTCAGGCTCCGCGCAGGGCACGTCCAAGGGCGCGCAAGCCATTCCAGAGCCGGCGCTTCGCGGCCGGATCGGTGACGATCGCCGCCGGTGTATCCACCAGCACGATGTGCGCCGCGCTCATCACCGCAGCAGGAAGGTCGTGACCCAGGGCACGGGCCTGCGCCTCTCCGAAGACGAGATACGCCGACGCCGCGGGCACGTCGCCCAACCCGCGTTCACCCACTTCGAGCCGTGCGGCGCGTGCCGTCACCGGACCGAAGGCGCGCAACGCTCGGCCCAGCAGGTCCAATTCACGTCCGCTCGCCCCGGCCGGAAGGATCACCACGCAGGACACGCGGTCTCCTGCCGGCGCCGGCCCGTCGTTCGCGGGCTGGCCGGCCGATCCGGACGATGCCCCGCCGAGCCGCAGGCGCCAGGGCGTCACGCCCATCACCTTGAGCAGGCGTTCGCGGCGTTCGGGCATGGCGGACATCGCGCTTACTCCGACGCCTTGGCGTGGCGGCGCGTGCGCCGGCGATGCGCGGCACGGCCCCACAGCGTCATCACGGGACCGGAAACGGTGTAGATCACCGCCACGGCGAACAGCACGCGGGCCGTGTCGATCAACAGCAGCACCACGATCAGCACCGCGGCGATCAGCCAGATGAAGGGCACGCGATCACCCTTGGGCCAGGCCTTGAAGCTGTAGTACCGCACGTTGCTGACCATGAGCAGCCCGGCGACCACCGCCAGCGGCATGGCGAAGAACGCCACGGACGGGCCGGGAATGTCGAACTTTTCCATCGTCCAGACGAAGGACATGCACAGCCCGGCGGCGGCGGGGCTGGCCAGGCCCTGGAAATAGCGCTTGTCGGCAACGCCGACCTGGGTGTTGAAACGGGCCAGGCGCAAAGCGGCGCAGACCGCGTAGATGAAGGCCGCTGCCCAGCCGATCTTGCCCCAGACGGGACCGTAGGCCACCAGCGACGACAACGCCCACGTGTACATGACCAGCGCGGGCGCGAGGCCGAAGCTGACCAGGTCGGAGAGGGAGTCGTACTGCACGCCGAACTCGCTCTGCGAATTGGTCATGCGCGCCACGCGGCCATCCATGCCGTCGAGGATGCCCGCCACGAAGACGGCCAGGGCTGCCACGCCGTAGTGCCCGTTGATCGCGGACACGATCGCGTAGAAACCGGCGAACATGGCGCCCGTCGTGAACAGGTTCGGAAGCAGGTAGATACCGCGGTGACGCGGCCCCCGGGCTTGGATCGGATCGCTCATGGGCCATTCCGTGACATGGGCGGACAGTGTATCCCAGGCGCCGTGAAGCGTCAGTCCGGCACCGGCGGAGGGGCGTCCCGGGGCCGTTGACGGGAACCGCGACCCACGTCGCTTGCGCACCCCCACGCCGGGTGATACTTGTTTGCGCCACTCATCCAGCCAGCCGGAAACCCACATGCGCCGTTGCCTAGCTCTCGCACTCCTCGTGTCGGTCTGCCCCCTGGCCCTGGCCCAGGCCTACAAGTGGAAGGACGCCCAGGGCGTCACCCATTACGCCGACGCGCCCCCGCCGGGCGGCATGAAATACGAGAAGATCAAGACCTCGGGCACCGCCGAGGCTCCTGCCCCCGCTCCGGCGGCGAGCGCGACGGCCGCCGCGAGCGGAACGAAGGCGCCGGCCAGTGCAGACGACACGCCGGCCAACCGGCAGAAGCTCTGCGACCAGTTGCGTAAGAACCTCGACATCCTCAACAACGAGAAGGTCGTCACCATGGACGACGGCAAGGGTGGCGTGAAGCAGGTCGACGACGCCACGCGGCAGAGCCAGATCAAGACCGCCCAGGCGCAGATGACGCTTTACTGCCAGGGCTGAAGCGGCGGCACGCTGGAAACCCCTATAATCCTGGCTTTGCCGTCGGGATCGCTTGCAGATGCGCCTCAGCCAGTTCCACCTCGCCACCGTCAAGGAAGTCCCCGCCGACGCGGAAGTCGTCAGCCACCAGCTGATGCTTCGCGCGGGCATGATCCGCAAGCTCGCCTCGGGCCTGTACACCTGGTCGCCGCTGGGCCTGCGCGTGCTGCGCAAGGTGGAAAAGGTCGTCCGCGAGGAAATGGTCCGCGCGGGCGCCGTCGAGATGCTGATGCCCTCCGTGCAGCCGCGCGAACTCTGGGAAGAGACCGGCCGTTGGGAAAAGTTCGGCGGCCAGCTGCTGAAGATCAAGGACCGCAAGGAACAGGAGTTCTGCTACGGCCCCACGCACGAAGAGGTCATCACCGACTTCGCGCGTAACGAGCTGAAGAGCTACAAGCAGCTTCCACTCAATTTCTTCCAGATCCAGACCAAGTTCCGCGACGAGATCCGCCCGCGTTTCGGCGTGATGCGCGCGCGCGAGTTCCTCATGAAGGATGCCTATTCCTTCCACCTGACCCAGGAATCGCTCGGCGAAACCTATAAGGTGATGTACGAGGCGTACTCGCGCATATTCACCCGCCTCGGCCTCGAATTCCGCGCGGTGGACGCCGACACGGGCGCGATCGGCGGCAGTGCCAGCCACGAATTCCAGGTGCTCGCCGATTCGGGCGAGGACGCCCTCGCCTTCTCGGACGCCTCCAGCTACGCGGCCAACATCGAGCTGGCCGAAGCCGTCGCGCCTTCCACCGAGCGTCCCGCGCCATCGGCGGAACTCACCCGTGTCGATACGCCGAAGGAGCGCACGGTCGGGGAAATCACGGCCTTTCTCGGCGTCCCCGCGTCGCAGGTGGTGAAGACCATCCTGGTCCGCGGCCGCGAAGGACTCGTCGCCCTGTGCGTGCGCGGCGACCACGAACTCAACGAGGTGAAGGCCGCCCACCTTCCCGAACTCCCGGACGAATCCGAACTGGCCAGCGAAGCGGAAATCATCGCCGCCACCGGCACGCGTCCCGGCTTCATCGGCCCGGTGGGGCTGCCCGAGTCGATCCCGGTCATCGTCGACCGCAGCGCGGCCGTACTCGCCGACTTCGTTTGCGGCGGCAACCAGGACGGCACGCATTACACCGGCGCCAACTGGCAGCGCGATGCGCGGATCAACCGTGTCGCCGACCTCCGCAAGGTCGTCGATGGCGATGCCTCGCCGGATGGCAAGGGCACGATCCGCCTCGGCCGTGGCATCGAGGTCGGCCATATCTTCCAGCTCGGCCAGAAGTACGCCGAGTCCATGGGCGCCGGCGTACTCGACGAGCAGGGCAAGATGCGCACGATGTACATGGGCTGCTACGGCATCGGCGTCAGCCGCATCGTGGCCGCCGCCATCGAGCAGCGCCACGACGACGCAGGCATGATCTTGCCCGAGGCCATGGCGCCCTGGCGCGTGGTCGTCTGCGTGATCAACCCGAAGAACGACGCGACCGTCACGGAAGCCGCCGAATCGATCTACCAGCAACTGTCGCAGGCCGGCATCGAAACCGTCCTCGACGACCGCGGCCTGCGCCCGGGCTCGATGTTCGCCGACATGGAACTCATCGGCGTACCGCACCGGGTGGTGGTGAGCGGCCGCGGCCTGGAAGCCGGTACCTTCGAATACCGCGCGCGCACCGACAGCGAAGCCCGCAATGTCACCCGCGAAGAACTGATCGCCCTGCTAGGTTGAGATAGGACCGGCTTCGGTGGGAGCCGACCCTGTCGGCGATGGGTGCTTGCCTCGACCTGGCCCGCTGCCGCGGGATCGCCGACAAAGTCGGCTCCCACCAGGTTTATTCCAGATCGGTCCACCCGATGCTGTTGTGGGAGCCGCTTCAGCGGCGATGGGGGCTTGCTGCAACCCGGCCCGCTACCGCGGGATCGCCGACAAGGTCGGCTCCCACCGAAGCAGGTCCCACCCTGAGCAGTTCCCACCTTTGAGCAGTTCCACGGATCGATATGTGTTCACCGCTGTAAGGCTAATCCGATAATCGCTTCCTATTAGCCGACACATCCCTCGTCGCACTGCCATTATCTCGCCAATTGGGTCACAATTCCGGCGTTCGCATTATCAAGAAGGGCCAATGGCCCAATGCGAAACCCTTAATCCTGCAATAACCCGGAGATGCCCATGGCCGTCGATATCAAGAGCCTCAATCACAACCAGCTCAACGAGTTGATCACCAAGGCACAGGTTCGCCAGAACGAACTGCGCAAGGAAAAGGTCAGCAAGTTGCGCGAGAAAATCAACGCGCTCATCAAGGCTGAAGGTTTCACCTTCGACGACGTATTCGGCGCACGCGCGCCCAAGTCGAAGCGTGCCGGTACCACCGTAGCCGCCAAGTATCGCAATCCCGCCGACCCCACCCAGACCTGGTCGGGTCGTGGCAAGCGTCCGAATTGGTTCAACGAAGCGCTGAAGGCCGGCAAGAAGGAAAAGGACCTGCTGGTCTAACCCCGCGTTCACCGCCAGGAGCCGCACATGCCTCTCGTCCGAATCGATCTGCGTCGCGGCAAGGATGCCGCTTACCGTACCGCCCTGGGCAATGCCGTCCACGATGCCCTCGTCGGTATCGGCGTACCGGCCGACGACCGTTTTCAGGTCATCGCCGAACATGACACCGAAGGCCTCGTTTACGACGCCCATTACCTGGGCATCGAGCGCAGCGACGACATCGTGATCGTACAGATCACCTTCAACGACACGCGTACGCTCGAGCAGAAGAAGGCACTGTACAAGGCCATCGCCGAGAACCTCGGCAAGTCGCCCGGCGTGAAGCCTGGCGACGTCTTCGTGAGCCTGGTGGAGGTGAAGAAGGAAAACTGGTCGTTCGGCGATGGCGTAGCGCAATACGCAAGCTGACGGCTTGTGGGGCCCCGACCTGCGGGGCCCCCATTGGGGAAACCCCTACCGGGGGAAACAGCTACCGGGTGGGAAGCCGCTTCAGCGGCGATCCCGCGGCAGCGGGCCAGGTCGAGGCAAGCACCCATCGCCGACAGGGTCGGCTCCCACCTAAGCTGTCCCACAACCACCCGGCAGCACACCACTTGGTCAGAGTGAACGGCGGGGGGCCACGATGAGGTCGCCGAACAGCAGGCCGGCCACCAGCGAGACGAGCAGCGTCACGCCGAGCAGTCCCGTGTCCATGCCTAACGAGGCGTCGCGATCCAGCAGGTACGACACACTGCGGAAACTGACCGACCCCGGCACCAGCAGGATGATCCCGGGCTCGCGCACCACCGCTCCGGGTTGCTGCGCGTAACGCGCATATACGTTGCTCAACGAGCCCAACAGCAAGCCGCCGACGAAGACACCGAACGGCGCTCCCGGCAACGAACCGGAAATGCTGCCGCCCCACCGCGTGGCGAGATAGCCAAGCACCACCGCGCCCATCACCACCAGCCAGTCACGCCGGGCGGCACGGAAGAGGATGGCGAACGAGAACGCGCCGAGGATCAACGAAGGCCAATCCGCCCAGCCCGGCAGCGGAGGGAGTGCGTAGTTGCGCGGTTCGATGCCGAAGGCTTCGCACAACTGGCTGGCCGCGACGGTGCCGAACGTGAGCTTGAGAAGGGTCGCCACCGCGCCGCCCATGCGCGCGACGCCGGCCACCAGGTGTTGGCTGGAAATCTCGCGTACCGCCGTCGTCAATGCCATGCCCGGCAGCAGGACGATCAGGCTGCCGAGGATGACCGACTTCAACGCCAACGGCACGATGTAAGCGCTGACGACGGTCGCGATGATCGTGGCCACCATCGCGCTGATGGCTTCGCTCGCCGCGGCCAGCCGAGGGCGACTGCCGGAGGCGACGGTGATGAGGCCGATGATCACGCCGATGACGCCGGCGGTGACGAGGTCGGGCCACGCGCTGTGCAACAACAAGGCCACGACGCTGGCGGCACACAGGCCGTAGCTCGCGATCACACCCAGTTCGGCGCGGAAGGTCTCCGGCGCGCCAAGCTTGCGCAAGAGGTGAAAGCCCTCGCGTAGCTCCATCTGGCCATCGATCACCGCGTCGGCGATGCGGTCTGCCTCGCAGAGGCGTCCAAGATTCACGTCACCCGGCGGAAGCCGCATGACCTGGGTGACCTGGGCGACGCTTTCCTCGCCCTGCCCCAGGTCGGCGAAGGAAACGATGATCGCGGTCGGGCTGGACCACACCTCGGCCGACAGGCCCAGCCGTTGCGCCGACCGGCTGATCGCCGTCTCCAGCCGAGGCGCCGTGGTGCCGTACTGGTGCAGCCGCCGCGCCAGCTCGGTGAGGAAGGCGATGCGGGTATTGATCGCGGTGGTGGCGAAACCCACCGGCACGGTCAGCGGCGTGGCATCAGCCAACATCCACCGCCTTGACGCGCAGGGTCGTGCCGTCGATGCCGACCACCTCCACCGTCGCGCCGAGGGGCAGGTCCGGACCGGTGACCAGCCACATGCCATCGCCCACCCTGGCCTTGCCACGCCCCTGCACGATCGGCTCACACAGCGTGTAGCGCTGTCCGAGCAACTGCTCGCCCCGGCGATTGAGGCGCTCGTTGCCGGCGGGAATCCGTTCCAGGCGCGGCCTGACCACCTTCCAGTAGACGAAGCACGAGACGAAGGCGAAGACCACGAACAGCACCGCCTGGGCCAGCGCGGTCATCTCCGGGAATAGCAGCAACACCACGCCCATGGCCGCGGCGGCGATACCGATCCACAACATGAAGTAACCCGGCAGGATCACCTCGCCACCGATCAAGAGCAGCGCGACGATCCACCAGAGGTAATGCACGGCGATCTGGTCCATGGCGATCAGCGCGGCAGCGGCGGCGTGCGGTTGGAGGTCTCCGCCGGCGCGCGTTGTTGCGAGGCGAGCGAGTCGCGCGCGAGCTCCGCGATACCCGCCAGCGAACCGAGGATGCCCGTGGTCTCCATGGGCAGCAGCAGCGTCTTCTGGTTGGGCGACTTGGCCATTTCCTTCAGGGCCTCGACGTAGTTGTTGGCGACGAAGTAATTCAGGGCGTTCACGTCGCCACTGGCGATGGCCTGCGAGACCATCGTGGTGGCCTTGGCTTCGGCCTCGGCAAGGCGCTCGCGTGCTTCCGCCTCGCGGAACGCGGCTTCCTTCTTTCCTTCGGCTTCCAGGATCGCCGATTGCTTCTCACCCTCGGCCTTGAGGATGGCCGCCTGGCGGAAGCCCTCGGCATCGAGGATGTTCGCGCGCTTCTCGCGCTCGGCCTTCATCTGCCGCGCCATGGCGTCGACGAGATCGCGTGGCGGCGAGATGTCCTTGATCTCGATGCGCGTCACCTTGACGCCCCAGGGGTGCGTGGCCTCGTCGATCACGCCGAGCAGCTTGGCATTGATCGCATCGCGCTGGCTCAGGCTTTCGTCCAGGTCCATCGAGCCGAGCACGGTACGGATATTGGTCATGATCAGCGCGAGCGCCGCCATTTCGAGGTTCGCCACCTCATAGGCGGCCTTGGCCGCGTCGAGCACCTGGTAGAACACCACGCCGTCCACGCGGACCACGGCGTTGTCCTTGGTGATGACGTCCTGCGAGGGGACTTCGAGCACCTGCTCCATCATGTTCATCTTGCGCCCGATCGCGTAGACGAACGGGATGAGGAAATGCAGGCCCGGGGTGAGCGTGCCCGTGTACTTGCCGAACATCTCCACCGTCCACTCGTAGCCTTGCGGCACGATACGAATGAGCTTGGCCAGCACGATGATGGCGACGACCACCACGACCAGCGCGACGACGATATTTCCCATGGCCTTGTCTCTCCCTCTCCCGGTATGTCCCGGGAGTATAGGCGAAGCGCCTCAGGGCGAACCGGCGGGCAACACCAGGGTGACGCGCAGGCCGCCACCCTCGCGATTGGCCAGCGCGATACGCCCGCCATGGGCTTCCGAAATTTCGCGGGCCAGGGCCAGGCCGAGGCCGGTACCCGAACGCTTGGTGGAATAGAACGGCAGGAGGGCCTGGGCGAGCACCGTCTCGCTCATGCCCGGGCCACGGTCGGCCACTTCGATCAGTGTGTCGCGCCCGACCTGGTGCACGGCCACGGACACCTCGTTGGCATCCCCACCCGCCTCGTGGGCGTTCTTGATCAGGTTGATGAGGACCTGCTCCACCTGGGTCGGGTCGAACCAGCCGGACTGCTCGGGCGGCGGCGAGGCGAGGCGGAACTGCGCGTGCAGCGCCAGCGCGTCGAGGAAGGGAACCCATGGGACGGGCCGGGATTGCGGCGCCGGCAGCTTGGCGAAACTGGCGTAGCCGGCGATGAAACTGTGCAGGTGTTTCGCGCGGTCGCCGATCGAGGCGAACACGCCGGGCAATCGTGCGAGATCGCCACGGCGAGCCAGCTCGGCGCCCGAATGCGACAACGACGAGATCGGCGCCAGCGAGTTATTGAGTTCATGGCTGATCACCCGGATCACCCGCTTCCAGGTGTGCACTTCCTGGCGCGACAACTCGCGCGTCATACGACGATAGAGCTGCAGGCGGTGCGGACGCCCCTGCAGGCGAAAGCCACGCTGGGACAGGTGGAAGGTTTCCTCGCTGCCGTCCATTTCGACGGAGAACAAGGCGTCCTCGCCACCGGCCGCCGCTTCGCGCAGGCTCTCGGGCATCGCCGCCAGCACGGTGTCGAAATCCAGGCCCGCGAGCGCGCGCCCCTCGTTGAACAGGTGCCGCGCCGCGATGTTCGCGTAGGTGACCTTGCCGCTCGGGTCGGTGAGGACCAGCGCCACCGGCGTGTTCTGCACCACCGTGTCGAGCAGCAGCTCGCGCTGGGCGAGATGTTGGCGTTGGTCGCGCAGGGTCTGGCCCAGCGCGTTGTGCATGCGGATCAGGTCACCCAGTTCATCGCGCCGCGAGGTACCGATGGACATGCTGAAATCGCCGTCCTTATAGCTCGCCACCGCGCTTTCCAGCGCGCGCATCAGGCGCCTCAACGGTTCCACCAGCGCGTGCGCCACCCATGCCGACAAGGGCAGGAGCACCAGCAGGCAGATGATCAGCGCCGTGCCGCCGTCGAACGGCTCGATGGGGGTGACCGCCGGCAGCTTGCCCACCTTGTCCGGCACGGCGCGTATCCAGGCCAGCACCTGCGGGAACGGCCAGATCGACACGCCGGCGAAGACCAGCGCGCCGACGATGGCCGAGCCGGCCACGACGAGGGTCATGCGTCCTTCGAGCGAGAGGGTCTTCATGCGGGTGAACGTATCAGACCGCCAGCCCGTAGCGCTCCATGCGCCGGTAAAGCGCCTGTCGTGAAAGTCCCAGGGTGCTCGCGGCACGGCTCACCACCCCACCCGCCGACGCCAGCGCCGCCTCGACCGACTCTCGGCTGGGCTCGTCGAGGTTGCGGCTGGCCGCGGCCGGCGGTGGCGGAAGATTGAGGTGGACCGGCTCGATCCTGCCGTCCGCGGCCAGCAGTGCCGCACGCGCGATGGCGTTCTTCAGTTCGCGGACGTTGCCCGGCCAGGTGTGGGCCAGCAACGCTTCCCGCGCATCCTCGCTCAGCGTGGCCCGCCCATCGAGGAAGAATTCAGCGAGGGGAAGAATGTCGTCGCTGCGTTCCGACAGCGGCGGCAGGTTCACATCGATCACGTTGAGCCGGTAGTAGAGGTCTTCACGGAAGGTACCGGATGCGATCATCGCCTTCAGGTCGGCGTTCGTGGCGCTCACCACGCGAACCTTGGCGTGTCGCGTGCGTCCCGATCCCAACCGTTCGAACTGGCCGGTCTCGAGCACGCGCAGCAATTTCATCTGGCCCGGCAGCGGCAGGTTGCCGATCTCGTCGAGGAACAAGGTGCCGCCATCGGCCATCTCGAAGCGGCCTTCGCGTGCCTTGTTCGCGCCGGTGTATGCGCCCGCCTCGGCACCGAACAACTCGGCCTCGATCAGTTCGCCCGGCAGCGCGCCGCAGTTCACCGCCACGAAGGGACCGCGACGCACCGCGGAATTGGCATGCACGATGGCCGCTATGCGTTCCTTGCCGGCACCGTTCGGGCCGGTGATGAGCACCGGCACGTCCGAGCGCGCGACCTGGCAGGCGAGTTCGATCGTGCGGCTCATCGCCTCCGACGCGAAGACCAGGCCATCGAGTTCGTAGCGGCTTTCCAGCGCTTCGCGGCGGCGGCGGCGTTCCACCCGCGCGCGGGTCACTTCACGGGTCGACTCGGACAGTTCGAGCAGGTTCTCCACCGTGGCGAGAAGCTTGGTGTCGTCCCAGGGCTTGGCCAGGTAGTCCGCGGCACCGGCCTTCACCAGTTCCACGGCGGCCTCCAGGTGGGTCCAGGCCGTGAGCAGGATCACCGGAAGATCGGTATGACGGGCACGGATCGCCTTGAACAGCGCCACGCCTTCCTCGCCCGAGGTGGTATCCGCGGTGAAGTTCATGTCCTGGATGACGACGTCAACGCGTTCGCGCGCCAGCGTGGCCAGCCCGTCGTCGGGCGTGAGGGCCACCAGCGGGCGGATATCGCGCAAGCTGAGCGCAAGTGAAAGCGCCTCGCCCACGGCGGGGTTGTCGTCGATGATCAATACGCAGCGCATCTGGTCCCTTCGCATGCAGCCATGGATGCCTCTCCCGGCGAAAAGGTTGCATCCCCGCCGGCACTCTTTCCCATTCTATCCACGGGTGGCCACCACCGGGGGCACGGACGCCGCCCGTCGGGCCGGGGCCAGCACGGCGGCCTGGCCCAATAGCCAGAGCACCAACGCACCCACCGGCAGGTAACCGAGCGGAAGGCGCGGGAGCGCGTACTCGCGCATCAACAGCAGGTTGATCGCATAGGCGAGCACCATGCCCAGGACGATGCCCATGCTGGCGAGAAGGAAGTTCTCGGTCTGGAAATAACGCAGCACATCGGTGCGGCTCGCACCAAGGGCGCGACGAATGCCGATCTGGCGACGGCGCTGGGCCACCCAGAAGCTGGCCAGCCCGACGATGCCCAGCGCGGTGACGACGAGCAAGGCCACGCATACGCCGACGAGCAGGACGGTCGTCGCCCGGTCCGTGGCGAAGTAACGGTCGCGCACCTCCGTGTACAGCCGCTTTTCGACGATGACACGGCGCGGGTCCACGGCCTTGAGTGCCGCCGCCGCGGATTGCAATACCTTGCCGGCTTCGCCGGGACGCGCGCGGACCGCGAAACCGCCGCCATAGGCGGTGACCATGCGCCAGGGAAGCAACAGGGTTTCGTATACACCCGCTCGGTTCTGGTCGCCGGCGCGAGCCAGCCGTTCGACGACGCCCACGATCCGGAACTCCTCGTCGCCGATGACGATGGTCCGGCCGACGGCTGGCTGGCCGGGGAACAGGCGTTGCGCAAGCGCCTGTGTCACGACGACCACCGGGCTTCCCCGCACCTGCTTCGCGGCGTGATCGTCCACCCAGACGTATTCGTCGGAACGGATGAAGCGTCCGGCGACGAGGCGAAGGCCCAGCGTTTCGCCCACCGCTTCACCGTAATACGCGCCGGCTTCCACGGACGGCATCGACTGGTCGCGCGTGAGTCTCACCGGAGTGCTCCAGGAAGACGGACCGAACGGCAGGGAGTTGGTCACGGTCGCCGCTTCCACGCCCGGGACGGCACGCAGCGCCGCGAGGTCCGCCTCGATCCGGGCGTGCGTGTCGGTGCGCGGACCGATGTCGGAGACCATGAGGCGAACGATACGGTCATCGTCGATCCCGCTGGCCGATTGCATCCAGCGCAGCCGGTCGCCGATCAGGAAGGTCGCGTTGCAGAGGATCGCGCAAGTCAATGCGATCTGCAGCACGATCAGCGTCGCCGTGAGCTTATGCCGGCCGAGCGTCGAAAGGATGGGTCCGATATCCAGGCGCATCATTGGCTCTTCAATTGCAATGCCGGGGGAATCCGGCATGCGCGCCACGCCGGCACCAGGCCGGCGGCGAGCGCAGCGAACAGCGAGACCAGGAAGGTCGCCGCCAGCATGGTCAGGTCGAGGTGGGCCAGTTCCGCCGCCGGGTTCGGTTGCATGCGCACGATCGCGAGCCCGAGCAAGGCCACCGCCAGGCCGCCGAAACCGCCGGCCAATCCCACGATGCCCGCCTCGGTCAGCAGTTGCGTGAACACGCTGCGCCGAGACGCACCCAGGGCACGGCGCACGCTCACCTCACCCGCCCGGCGCATGAACTTCGCCAGCATCAGGCCCACGGTGTTGACCAGGCAAACGACGAAGAAGCCGAGCGAAAGCCACACCTGCAGACGAACGTCACCGGGAACGACTCCTTGCTCGTCGAGAAGGTGCATCACGTTGGTAAGCTCGGCGCGCGCAGGACGATCGTACCGGCCCGACGCGACTTGCTCACGCGCATAGCCCTCCAGGAACCTACGGTAGGAAGCGACGGCAGCCGCATCGTCCAGCTCCACCCAGAGCTGCAACCACACGCAACTCGCCGACTCCATGTGATCTTCGTCGCCGGACCCCATGCCCCAGCATTCGACGCCGCCGTTGCGGGTCAGTCGCATCGCCCGCGAGGTGGTCAAGGGCACGAACACCTGTTCCGCCGCCCCGTAGTTGGTGGTGTTCAGGTCATAGAAGTGGGGAACCGGCCTCCAGGGCTTGAGCACGCCGACGATACGCAGGTCCGCGCCGTTGGCGTGGATCGTCCTGCCGATGCTGTTTTCGCCATGGAAGAGCCGGTCGTTCAATTCGGAACCGATCACCGCGATATGCGCGCGCTGTTCGTCCTCGGTGGCGCTCCATGCCTGCCCGTAGCGGAACGGCGTATCGAACATGCCGAAAAAATCCGCGCTGGTGTAGCGGGCGGAGACGAAGAAAGGATCGATCGACGGGTCGTCCGGCTGGATCGGCAGGGCGCCTCCCGTCATCAACGCCTGCCGGTGCGCGCGGCGGGCATTCAGCAGGTTCACGCCGTCCGTCCAGGTCACCTGGGCAGGCAAGTCCGCCGAGAGATCGAAGCCCCTCAGGCCGCGCGGATCGAGACGCGGCATGAAGATCGATCCGCTGCGTCCCGGCAGCGGATCCCCCGACAGCACGTGCAGTACGGTCAGGGTGGTCATGCTCGCCCCGATCCCCAGGGCGATGGCGAGGATCATGAGCGCCGTGAGCGCCCTGCTCCGCCGGAGACTGCGCAAGGCGAGCTCCAGGTAATAACCGAACATCGGATTTCCCAGTATCAGACGCTGCGCGTGGCTTCCACGGGCGACACCTTCGACGCACGCAGCGCCGGCGCGAACACCGCGACCTGGCCGAGGCCAAGCAGCACGACGACACCGACCAGCACGTAGGTGAAGGAAAGCCTCTTCATTTCGAAGTGCGTGAACATCCATTGGCTGAGGCCCACCGCGAGGATGACGCCCAATACCACGCCGGCCAGCGCGATCAGGAAATTCTCGGTCATGAAGTAACTGAGGATATCGCTGCGCCGGGCACCCAATGCACGACGCACACCGATCTGCTTGCGTCGCTGCCCCACCCAGAAACTGGACAGGCCGACGATGCCGGCGGCGGTGATCGCGAGCAACACGCCGCAGACCACGCTCATCAGGATCGCCATGCCGCGGTCGGTCTCGTAGGCGCTGCTGCGGACCATGTCGAACGTCCGCACACCCGTCTTTTCCGACAGGACACGCATGCGGTTGACCCCGTACAAGGTCTTCGCCGTGGCCTTGAAGACGGCATCCTGCTCGCCGGGACGCGTACGAATCACGAAGTGCTGGTAACCGCTGTTGAAGATCAGCGGCATGATCGTCACGTTGTCCATGTGGTCGAAATCGATCCACGGCACGGTGAGCTTGTCGACGATGCCGATGATCGTGGACGGCTTGCCCTTCGACAGATAGATGGTCTTGCCGAGTCCATCGCCATTCGGGAACAGCTTGTCGACGATCGCCTTGGTCACGATGACTTGCGGCGGCGCGGGCCGCTGCTGCGGCTGTACGATGACGACCTCGCCAGGATTGAAGTTACGCCCCGCGATGAGGCGCACCCCGAGGGCTTTCAAGGTTTGCTCGTCGCCGAAGTAGAGGGCGGTCGGCAGGCCGTCCTTGGTTCCATCGGGCTTGGTCTGGATGCCTGTCGACCAGCCGCCCCGGCGTAGCGGAAACGAGTTGGTCGTATAGGCTGCCTCGACGCCGGGGATCGAACGCAGCGCCTGCACGTCGGTCTTGATCAGCGGCACGAAGTTCGGCGGCGAGCCGACGTACCTGTTCTGCACGACGACGACGTTCGACTCGTCCATACCGGTTGGCCGGTTCACGCGGTCGATGCGCTCGTGCACGATGAACAGCGCGTTGCATACGATGGCGAGGGTAAGGGCGATCTGCAAGGCGATGAGGATCGTGCCTGCCTTGTGCCGGCGCAGGGCGGCGAGAATGGGCTTGATCTGCATGATCATGTCCTCAGTTGGATTTCAGCTGCCAGGCCGGCTGGACCTGGGCGGCGCGCCATGTGGGATAGAAGGCGGCGACGACGGAGGCCACGATCGCGACGACGAGCGTCAGCAGGATCAGGACCGGATCCAGCGTCGCCAGGCGGGCGATCTCTTCGGGGAAGACCAGGCCGACGCCCAGCACGCCCAGGCCGGTCAGCAACAGCCCGAGGATGCCTCCGGCGACGCCGATGGTGCCCGCCTCGATGAGGAACTGCGCATAGATGTCCCTGCGGGAGGCACCGAGCGCGCGGCGTACGCCGATCTCCGGGGCGCGGCGCATGAACTTCGCCAGCAACAAGCCCACGGTGTTGACCAGGCAGATCACCAGGAAACCCAGCGAGACCACCAACGACACCTGCGATTCCGGCGGCACCACGTGTTCCGCGTCCAGCCAATCCACGACGTCGCGGACCCTCACGTTCGGCGCCCAGCGGAACCGCCCGGCACGCTGCTGCTCGGCGGCATAGCCCGCCACATAGTCACGATACGCATCGACATCGGCCTTCGTGGGCAGTTCGCTCCACAACGACAGCCAGATGCATTCCGACTGGAGATAATTGGCCCAGCCCTCGGCCGGCTCGGCCACGCAGTTGTTATTGCCGTTGGTGCTCATCTGCAAGTCGACCGCGCGGGTGAACGGAATGTAGACCGAGGCGCCTTCATCGAAACCGCCCGTATTCCATACGTCGAAGAACAAGGGTTGCGGCGCCCAGTCCTCGATCACGCCGGTGATGCGGAACAGGCGGCCATCCAGGTTGATCTGCCTGCCCACGCTCGGGGCGCCATTGAACAACTTGTCGTTCGTGGACTTCGTGATCACGGCGACGCTGGCGTGCTTCTCGTCGTCGTCCGTCGTCCAGCCGCCACCCTGGATGAAGGGCACGTCGAACATGGGGAAGAAGTCCGAACCCGCGGCATAGGCAGCTTCACGGCTGGGCAAACGCGCCGGATCATCGGGAATGACCGATACGCTCACCGGGTAGATGATGGTCTGGCGCTTGGCCTTGTGCGCACGGAACAACGCCGTGGCGTCCTTGTAGGTCAACGCTCCCGCCGGTTCGCCTTTCTCGATATTCTCCGGGCCGAAGGCATCCAGCTGCGTATTGAAGAGCACGCTGGACTTCTGCGGGATCGGGTCGCGCGCCGTGGCGCGGAACACCGAATACGTTGTCATGGACGCGGCGACGCCGAAGCCGATCGCCATCACCATCAGGGCGGTAAGCATCGGGTTGCGACGCAGGCTGCGCAGGCCGAGTTGCAGGTAGTAACTGAACATGGGACTCCCCCCGGAACGGCGGACGCTGGATCAGGAATTGGCGACGTGGGCGTGGGCGTGGAAGCGCGGTTCTTCGGCGAGGTCCACCACCTGGCCGTCGATCACGTGCACGTTGCGCTGTGCGCGGGCGGCGAGCTCCGGATCGTGCGTGACCATCACGATGGTGGCGCCCTCGCGATGGATTTCCTCCAGCAGTTCCATTACGCCTCGGGCCATCTGCGTATCCAGGTTGCCGGTGGGTTCGTCCGCCAGGAGCAGGCGCGGCGAACCGGCGAGCGCGCGGGCGATGGCCACGCGCTGCTGCTGGCCGCCCGAGAGTTCCGCCGGGTAATGCTTGGCGCGGGAGGCCAGGCCCACGCGTTCGAGCGCGTCCATGATCCGCTGCTTGCGTTCGGCCGCCTTCATGCCGCGATAGCGCAAAGGCACTTCCACGTTGTCGAACACGTTCAGGTCGGGAATCAGGTTGAAGGCCTGGAAGATGAAACCGATCTTCTCGTTGCGGATGCGCGAGCGGG
Source organism: Luteibacter sp. RCC_6_2 (assembly GCF_041360655.1). Taxonomy (NCBI): domain Bacteria; kingdom Pseudomonadati; phylum Pseudomonadota; class Gammaproteobacteria; order Lysobacterales; family Rhodanobacteraceae; genus Luteibacter; species Luteibacter sp. RCC_6_2. The sequence continues at coordinate 172,489 of NZ_JBFUPQ010000002.1, forward strand.
CATTGTCGTCGAGCTGGCTCACTTCGACGCCGTCGAGGTGGTACTGGCCACCGGTGAAGGTCTCCAGCAAGCCCGCGATGGTGAGGAAGGTGGTCTTGCCCGAGCCGGAGGGGCCCGTCACGGCGACGAACTCGCCTTCCTTCACGTCGATGTTGAAGTCGCGCAGGGCGTAGGTCTCGACGACTTCCGTGCGGTAGACCTTGGCGAGATGGGTCATCTTGAGCATGGGTTTTCCCTCTGTTAGCGGCTGATGGCGACGTGCTTGGCGTCACCGAAGGTGTCGGCGCCGGAGATGACGATCTTGTCGCCCTCCTTCAGGCCGTCGAGTATCTCGACCTTGTCGATGCTGCTCGCACCGACGCGGATGTCACGGCGATCGGCCATGCCGTCGTTGACCACGTAGGCATAGCGCCCCGCGCTTTCATCGACGAAGGAACCGCGCTGCACGGTGAGTACGCTGTCGCGCTTGTCGAGCAGGATGCGCACCGAAAGGCGCTGGCTCTGGCGCAGCTGCTGCGGCGTCTCGCCATCGAAGCGCAGGCGTGCGGCGACTTCGCCGTTGACCACTTCCGGCGACACGGCGCTGACCTTGCCGTTCCAGGTCTTGCCGTTGCCGGAAATCTCACCAGGCATGCCGATGGCGAGGTCGCGGGCGAAGCTCTCGGGCACCTTCATCTCCACTTCCAGCGCGGAGAGGTCGATAACGCTGAGTAGCTGCGCGTCCTTGGCGACCGTCGCGCGCTCGGCGATGAACAGCTGGCCTACCTGGCCATCCACCGGCGATTTCACGTTGAGGTCTTCCACCTGGCGTTCCAGGTCCGTCACCAGCAACACCTGGCGATCGTGCGCGAGCTTCTTCGCCTGCACGTCGAAGGTGAGGCTGTCGTTGTCCATCGCGAGGTCGGATTTCGCGTGCTTGGCCGTCACGGCCGCCTTGTCCAGGGTGGACTTCGCCTTGTCGACGTCGGCGACCGGCACGGCGCCCTTGTCGAACGCCGTCTGGTAGCGCTTGAGGTCGCGCTCGGCGGCGGTCTGGTCGATGGTGGCGTTGTCGAAGGCCTTCTGCAGCTCGGAGCGCTTCTTCTTCGCATCGATCTGGGCGCGAAGGAACTCGACCTCCATGGCATCCGCCGCGGATTTTTCCTGGGCGAGCTTGCTGGTCAGTTCGGGACTGGTGATGACGGCCAGTAACTGGTCCTTCTTCACCACGTCGCCCGCGTGCACCTTCAGCACCACGGCACCCGCCGAAGCGGCGTACATCGTGGGGCTCACCGCCGCGACCACCTTGCCTTCCGCCGCGATGTCACGGACGAAAGGACCGCGTGTCACGGTGCCGAAGGACAGGCGCGACGCGCTGACCGAAGAGTCCGCCGAGAACATCGTGGCCATCCGGGGCACCGCCAGCACGATGGCGACGACCGCCGCCAGGCCGGCCGCGGCGTAGATGAGCTTGCGACGATGGTTCGGACGGACTTCGACGAGACGGTCCTGGGCGGAGGTATCGCGGATCATGGTGGCTTCCCTGGGCTGCTTGCGGGGATATCAGGCAAACAGCGTGCCAAGCCATAATTCGTCGTTCGATCAGCGACTTATAATGTCTCGCTGTCGAACGACATGTGTCCGCGGACAGAATGTCCGGACACCCGGGCCCGCGGACAGATCCGGACGGGGGCCGCCGCTCAGACGGCGATGCCCACCGATTCGGATACCGCGATGTCGCGCGCGACGCCCCTTCCCAAAGACGAAATCGGCGCATCGCAGGCGCCCAGCAGCGTGAAACCAGCGACGCGCCGCCGGGTAAAGGACAGGATGCGGGCACGGGAAGCACGCAGCCATTCCCGGTCCGGAGCCCGGCGCGCGGGTTCATCGACAGGCGAGGCATCCGCGAACAGACCGTCCCAGGCGAGGTAATCGGTGTCGGGAAGCAGGTACACGCGGGCTACCGTGTCGCCCTGCCCGTCGACGCAGTCGATCCACTCGCGCGGGCCTTCGGCCGTGACGGCGCAGGTGAGGCCGACGTGACTCGTCGCCAGGAGTGGGGCGAGATCCATCGACTCGACGAGGCATCCATGCACGATCTGGCCGGCACCAGGACAGGACACCATCCGCGGCGCGAGGAAGAGCACGCCTCCAAGCTGCCCCAGCCCTTCGAACAGGGTGAGCGGCGCGAGCGCCAACCAGCGCGTGGTGGCGGTGGATCGGGCGCGCGATTGCACGCCGAAGGATGCGAGCCAGCCGAACATGGCGTCTCCCGGTGACGAAAGCGGTCGAGGGATGCCTGGCTGGGCGGTCCGGGGAGAACCCGCGTGGCTCGGCGTCGGGGAGAAGCAGCGCTTACTTGGTCAGGATCAGCTTGTCGTTGCGGGTCAGGCGCAGGTGGTACTCACTGCCCTGGTGCTCGATGACGAGCTCGCGCGAGCCGTCGAGCAGGTTCGTGCTCTCGATGCGGCGGGTAGCCACCGGCGCGGCACGAAGCGGGACGACCTTTTCGCGGCCGCCGTTATCGGAAAGGGGGAGCGTTCGAAGCAGCATGATCGGGACTCCGCGATTGAGGGTGCGGAGTTGATGATAATGATTCTCAATTACACGTCAAGCCCTATGGCGGCTTTTGTGGGAGTCGTTCTCCCACCAGGTCTACTCAACCTTGATGGCAACGAGTCTTGCTGTTGTGGGAGCCGCTTCAGCGGCGATGGGTGCTTGCCTCGACCTGGCCCGCTACCGCGGGATCGCCGCTGAAGCGGCTCCCACAGGGTAGGCTCGAGCAGAGTCGGCTCAGGCTTCCGCCAGCATTTCCGACAGGGTTTCTTCCAACTGATCCAGGTCCGGAATCACGGCCGTATCGTCGCGCACCAGCACGCGAGCGCGAACGCCGAACGGCAGGTCGTGGCCATCGTGCGTGGGCAGGAGCAGTTCCGCGTTGAGCGTGGTCAGGCGCGGGAAGCCGTGCGTGAGCACCGCGATGTAAGGCATGTCCGGGCGATGGCCGACGGCCTTGAGCACGGCCACGCGTGATGCCTGGGGCGGTGCATCGTCGGCAAGGCTCGCGACGTGGTCGAAATTCACCAGCGGGATGCTCCAGCCACGCCAGGCGATACGGCCGAGCAGCCATGACGGCGCATCGGCCACCGGCTCCACGCCCGCGAGGGTGATCACTTCGGCCACCGCCGCATTGGGCAGCAGCAAGCGGACGCCACCGCTGGGAATCAGGACGCAGCGGATTTCACGCGGTAACGGCTCGCTCATGGGAATTCCTCGATCAGTTTCTGCGCCAGCGCGTGCACATCGCCGGCATAGCCCGCCACGCGTTCTTCGCGAATGCCGGCGACCATGTGCCCCGCCTCGTCTTCCGGCGGCACGGTCTCGACCCATACGCGGCCGCCGGCGTCGTACACCGCCTGCGCACCGGCCACGGCGTCGTTGCCGCGCCCGGCGAACACGATCGCCAGCGCGTCGGCGCCGAAACCACCGGCGATGGTGCTCAGGATGCCGTCGATCGAAGGCCCCGTCGCGCTGGCGGCGCTGCCATCTTCGCGTACGGTGACGCTACCGTCGCGGCGGATCTGCACGTGTGCACCGCGTGGCACGACGAGGCATTCGCCGTGCGCGGTGTACGGCCGGTCGCCGGCGACATGCGCGCGGCCAAGGCGCGAAGCGAACGCCCGCGAATCGCCGTCGTGATGCGCCACCACGAGCAAGACCCCGGGCAGGCGCTCGGGCAGCGCGGCGAGGAAGGCCGCGATCGAACTTTCGCTTTCCCGCGCACCGGCCAGTGCGATCACCCGGCGCACGGCGCGTGGTGCCGCCTCGAGGAACATTTCGTGCGAGAACTGTCCGTCGGTGGATGGAGCCACCGCTTCTTCCATCGACACCAGCTCGAGGGTGAAGCCCGCTTCGACCCCGTGCGTGCCGTCGTCGACGACATCCTGTGCGAGGTATTCGGCGGCGCTGATGGTCTCGATGCCGAAGTCGGCCGGCGCAACGCGTGCCACCGGCTCGGCCACGATGGTGTCGTGATCGACGAGGTCCCATTCCGGCACCGGTGGCGGCACGTATTCGGTCGCGCGCCCTTCGATCTGCAAGGGCGCGGGATCTTCCCCAACCGTCGCCGACGGTGTCTCGCCCATGGATTCGAGACTGAAACGGCCGGCGTCGAATTCGTTCTCGGGCGCGGGGGCCGGGGCCGGTGCTTCCTCGATCACTTCGAAACCGGACAGGTCGAGCGACGCCAGTTCGGTCAGCTCGACCGGCGTGGACGGCAGGCTATCGAGGCCATCGGACTCATCGAGCGAGGCACCGTCCGTATCGGCGAGCAGCGCTTCGAGCTCCGCCGCGAGGTCGGCCGGGTCGGCGCCCAGGTCTTCCACATCGGCATCGGACAAAGGCGTGGAGAACGTCAGTTCGTCGGTGAATTCATCGGCGATGCCCGCTGTCTCGTAGGACGGGACGGCGGTGGCCACGTCGGGCTCGGCCATCGGCGTTTCCGGATAGCCATGGCTGCCGGTGATCGCCAGGTCGTCCACCAGCGGTTCGTCGAGCACGACCTCCACGGGCGCGGCGACACCGGCCATGGCGGTCACGCGAGGTTCGATCTCGCGCGCATCTTCAGGACGCGGCGGGTCCTGGGCCATTTCGCCAACGAGCTTGGCGGCGAGGTGACGGGCCCAGCGGGCGCGGTCCCAGCCTTCCAGCTTGCGGCTGACGTCCGCGTCGTTGAAGACGAGGCGCGGATGTCCCCCTTCCACCGTGTCGTAGAGACGATCGAGGTCGGCGTCGCTGGGATCGTCCAGATCGACGACCACGACGTTCGCCGATGAGCCGACCAGCTCGGCGGGCGCGAACGAACCGAGATCCGATTCATAGACGATCCGTGCCCCCTGCTCGACGAGCGCGTCACGCAGGTGGGCGGAGAGGTTTCCGTCATCGAACAACAACGCCACCCGCGACTCGCGATCACCCATGATGGACTCCGAGCACGTCGTTGATCTGCACGATGAGGTCGTTCTCCTGGTATGGCTTGCCGATATAGCGGTCCACGCCGATATCGAAGGCACGCTGGCGGTGCTTGTCGCCGGTACGCGAGGTGATCATGATGATCGGCACGCCCGCGAGGCGTTCGTCCGCCTTCATCTGCGTCGCCAGTTCATAGCCGTCCATGCGTGGCATCTCGATGTCGAGCAGCATCAGGTCGGGCACGCGCTCATTGAGCTTTTCGAGCGCGTCCACGCCATCCTTCGCCGTCATCACCTCGAACTCGTGGCGCTCGAGCACACGACCGGTCACCTTGCGCATGGTGATCGAATCGTCGACCACCATCACCAGTGGCTTCACGCGCACTTCGTCCTGCGCGCGCGGTGCGTGCGGCACCAGTGCCTCGGCTTCGAACGCGCGGCGCGCCACGCCGTGACGGACCAGAGGCGCGAGGTCGAGAATCATCAGCACCGAACCGTCGCCCATGATCGTCGCGCCGAGGATGCCCGGCACCGAACTCACCTGCGGACCGACCGGCTTGACCACGATTTCGCGCGAACCGAGCACGGCATCGACACGGATCGCGGCACGCAGGTCGCCCGACCGTGCGAGCAGCAGCGGAATGTCGCCCTCGTCCGGGGTCGAGACCACGTGCACGCCGAGCAATTGCGGCAAGTCGTGGATACCGTAGTCCTCGCCCACGTACTCGAAGCTGGGCTGGTCGTCGGCCATGCGGTGGGCCAGTTCATTGGGCGCCACGCGGGCCACGCCATGGACCGAGGTCATCGGGATGGCGAAGTTGGTCTCGCCGATGCGCACGATCAACGCCTGGGTCACCGCGAGGGTGAACGGCAGGCGCATGACGAAGGTGGTACCCGCGCCCTTCTGCGACTCGATGCCCAGGGTGCCGCCAAGCTGCTTGATCTCGTTGGCGACCACGTCCATGCCGACGCCGCGACCGGCCACCTGGGTGACCTTCTCGGCCGTGGAGAAACCGGGAACCTGGGTGAGCTGGAAGATCTGGTCGTCGGATACACGGGCGTCCGGACGCAGCAGGCCACGCTCGATCGCCTTGGCCCGGATCGCGTCGCGATCCATGCCGGCACCGTCGTCGGAAAGCCGCACCACCACTTCGGTGGCTTCGCGGGCCACCTGGATGCGTACCGTGCCTTCCGGATTCTTGCCCGCGGCCTCGCGTGCCTCCGGCGGCTCGATACCGTGTGCGACGGCATTGCGCAGCATGTGCTCGAACGGCGCCTTGATGCGGTCGAGCATGTTGCGGTCCATTTCGCCGTTGGCACCCTCCACCACCAGCTGCGCGCGCTTGCCCACATCCGAGGCCGCCTGGCGCAGGGTACGGCGCAGGTTCGGCACCATCGCGTCGAACGGCAACATGCGCGTCTGCATGAGGCCTTCCTGCAATTCCGCGTTCACCCGCTGCTGCTGGAGCAGGAGGTTCTCGGACTGGCGGGTCAATTCGTCGAGGATCGTCTGCAGCGACACGAGGTCGGACACCGACTCGGCGAGTGCTCGCGAGTACTGCTGCAATTGCGAGAAGCGGTCGAGCTCGAGCGGATCGAAAGCCGCCACGCCCGTATCGCGGTGCTCCTGGTGGTAGCGCGCGATGATCTGCGCCTCGGTCTCGATTTCGAGCATGCGCAACTGGCTGCGCAGGCGGCTGACCGTCTGCTCGTGCTCGGTGAGCGCCGAACGGAAGCTCGCCGTCTGCTGCTCCAGGCGCGAGCGGTAGATCGACACTTCGCCCGCATGGTTGACCAGCGTGTCGAGCATGTCGGCTCGCACGCGGATCTGTTCCTGCGAGGCACGCTGGAGTTCCTCTTCCTCGAACTCGGGCAGGAGGTCGGGCAGGTCGCGTTCGATCGCGTGCGCCGGCTCGGGCTCGTGCGACGGCTCGGGGATCGGCGCGTACTCGACGATCGCGGCTTCGCGTTCCTCGCGGTAGGTCTCGGCCGTGACCGTGTCGGGTGCGATCGGCGCACCGGCGAGGCGGGCGAACGGTTCGATGTCGGCGTCGGTCAAGAAGATCGGCTTGCCCAGGGCGATGCTCTGGATCATGCCGTGCAGACGGTCGAAGCCGGCCTCGGTCGCCTCGATGGCGGGACGATCGCTCTCGCGCTGGCCACCGGCCACCGCGTCGAGCAGCGCTTCCATCGCATGCGACAGGTCGCCGACCGCGGCCATGCCTGCCATGCGCGCACTGCCCTTCAAGGTATGCAGGTCGCGTTGCAGCGCGGTCACGTGCTCGGCCTGTTCCGGCTCGGCGCGCCACGACGCCAGCGCGGCATCGGCGTGATCCAGGATCTCGCGCCCTTCCTCGATGAAGACCTCGAGCAAATCGGGATCGATATCGGCGTAAGGCGACAACTCCGGTACCAGCGCCACGACCGGATCGTCGGCCGGCGTATGCACCGGCTCCGCCAACGCCTCGTGCGACTGGTCCTCGATAACCACCGGTTCCGGCTCGGTGGGAGCCGACCCTGTCGGCGATTCCCGCGAAGCGAGCAGCTCGTCCGCAACGAACCCCTCCTCTTCCGACACCGTCTCGTCGATCTCTTCCTCGACGACGAGCGGTTCGACCAACCCATCGTCCGTATGCAACACCTCACCGTCATGCGTCATCGGCTGCGGCAACGATGGCTCTTCCGAGCCCTCGCCCACCAGCGCACGCCACGCGGCGTCTTCCTCGGCGTCGAACGCCAGGATCGGCTTGACCTCGCCTTCCGGCTTGTCGATCTCGAAGTTTTCGAAGTTCTCGAGCGAAGCCAGCAGTTCGGCGGTGAAGTCGTCGTCGCCACCGACCGGCTCGACTGGTGCCAACTCGATCCCCGGAAGCTCGCCTTCGTCTTCAGCGATCTCTTCCGCGATCAACGCCTCGTCGAGCGTGGGAACGCTCGTGGCTTCCACCGACTCCGGCAGATAGGATTCCGCCGTTTCCGTGAACGCGTCGACCGCACCCGCGCCGTCGGGCTGCGAGCCTTCGGCGAGTTCGTCCTCGAGCGGCAGCGGATCGGGCTCGTACAGGATGTGCGCGACCGTCGCTTCCGGCTGCTCGTCGCGCAGGGCGACGATACGCGCGGCCAGCGACGCGACGTCCGGCACGCGTGGATCGGGCGCGTCGAACTGCTCCATCACGTGATCGACCAGGTCGGCCGTGTCGGTCAGCGCGTCGACACCGTCCTTGCTCAACGGCAAGCCCGTCGCGCGCACGCGCTTGACCAGGCCTTCCAGAGGCGCGAGCACCTGGATCAACACCGGGATGTCGACCATGCCGATCGCGCCGTGCAACGTATGCACGGCCCGCAGCAGGGCATCGTCCACATGAAGCTCGCCATCGCCGGCGCGAGCCAGGTTGGCGCGGATCACGTTGAGATACTGCGCCACTTCGGTACGCAGGATGTCCAGCAGGACCGAATCCACCGGAGGCAGCGGCGGCGCGACATAGGCGGGCTCGCTGAAGGCTGCCTCCACCGACGCCGCGCTGTCTTCCACCGGCGCCGGCGTCTGGCCATAGGCGGCGAAACCGGCCGTCGGCACCGCGGCGATGGTGTCGCGCGGCACGCGGCGCTTGACCTTGCTGCGAACGCGGTGGATGGAACTGCGCGCGACGTCCTCGACGAAGGCGACGTCGCCCATGGCCAGGCGGTCGGCCGTTTCCATGATCGCGGCGATCGGCGCGCCGGGCGTGGCGTCGCCCTCGAGCGCGGCCTTGAGTTGCGGCAACGCCTCGACGGCATGACGCACGAGCGCCTGCACGCCTTCATGCGGCCCGATCGAACCGTCGAGCACGCGGTTGAGCATGTTCTCGACCTTCCAGGCGAACTCGCCCAGCAGGCGTGCGCCGACCAGGCGGCCCGAGCCCTTCAGCGTGTGGAACGAACGACGGATGGGCACCAGCGCGTCGCTGCGCTCGGGGTCGGTCAACCAGTGACCCAGGCCGGCGCGGAGATTGGCGATTTCCTCATCGGTTTCTTCGAGGAAGATCTCGCGAATCTCGTCGTCGATCCCGTCCACGGTGATCTGGAAGCCAGCGAACTCGGCCATGCCGTGGCCGCCTACGTCCTGCTCGACTTCTTCCTCGATCTCGATCCAGTCTTCCTCGCCAGCGGCCGCGACAGGCGCGGGCACGGCGTCGACGTCGCGGGACGCGTTGGCGACCTCTTCGTCGGTGGGTGGCTCGTCCACGAGATCGAAGCTGTCGGCGAAGCTGGATACCGTCTCGCCCGTGTCGACGCTGGTCGACGGCACGGCGATATGCTCGATCGCGGCTGCCTCGATGCCTTCGAGCGCATCCTCGCCGAGCGCCTCGTTGCCCTCGCCGTCCACCGGCACCGGCCAGTAACCGAGTTCGGCCAGGCTTTGCTGGGTGACGTCGAGGATGTGTTCCAGGCCGCCGCGATGTTCGCGTGCGGCTTCGAGGTAGTACTCGAGCGCGGCCAGCGCATCGGCCAGGCGATCCATCTGCGTACCGTTCGGCACGCGGCGGTCGCCAAGCAACTCACGATGGATGAACAGGCCGATGCCGTCGGCCAACTCGGCCGGACGGGCCGCACCCAGCATGCGCATCGCACCGCCGATCTCGGCCATCAATTCGGGCGCGCCAGCGAGTTGCTCGTGGTCCCACGATGATTCGACGAAACCGACGATCGCGTCCTTCACCCGGGACGTATTCGCGGTGGCTTCGCGCATGAGCGTGGCCAGGATGTGCCGCGCCTCGCTGCGCGGCAGCGGCGCCGGGCCGAGATCGCTCGACGACGAAGGATGTTCGCCCTCCGCGCCGAGGCGTTCGATATGGTCGTCCAGCGACGCCTCGACATAAAGAAGCGCGCCGGCGACGTCGAGCAACGATTCCTCGTCCGGCGCACGCGCGCCCGTGGCGATCTCGCCGAGGATGCGGCGCTGCTCGCCCACGACACGGCGCGGCACGCCCAGTGCGAGCATGCCCAGCGTGTCGCCCACGCGGTCGAGCACGTCGGTCTGCAAACCCAGTTGGGCTGGATCGCCATCGGGACGGCGCAGGAACAGGTCGAGCGCTTCCTTCACCCGCAGCAAGTCATCCTTGATCGCCGCCGATACGGTGTCGAGCAGGGCACGGTTATGCCCGGACATCGAGCCACGGGCATGCTCGAGCTCGGCGGCCTGCGGCAACAAGCCGTCGAGACGATAGGTCTGGCGCAGTTCCTCGATGCGTTCGCTGCCCGGCTTGGCCTGGGCGACGTAATACAGGAGCTTGCGCGCGAGTTCGTCGGAATCGCCGTTCTGCAGCGCTTCCTCACCGCCATCGACGAGCTCGCGGATGGAGCGGTCGACGCGACCGATGAGCTGGCGCACGTCCTTTTCGTGGGCGCGCAACACGCCGCGCTCCAGGCCCTCCAGCACGCCGGCGGCGATCCACCACAGGCGCCGTCCGGTGATCGTGTAGCAACGCGCGGCGAGGCTGTCGAGCGTCGCGCGCATGCCGAGCAGCTGGCGTTCGTTGCCCTGTCCGCGGAACCAGGCCAGCAACTGCTGCTGGAACCTCACGCGCAGGTCGCCCAGTTCGGCGCGATGGGCCTCGGCCACGCCCGGATGGGCCGCGCCGGGCGCCGTCGCCGGAAGCATGGTGTCGAGATTGGGCGTGAACAGGGCGGACTCGTGAAGCGACTGCTCGCCCCGGCTTTCGCGCAGGTCGTTGAGCAGCGGCAACAGCACGATGGGCACGTCGCGGTGACCGCTCTGCAAACGCTCCAGGTAATCGGGCATCTGCATCATGCCGCGCATCAGGGCGGCATAGGCGTCGTCGCGATGGGCGACGCGGTCATCGATCAGCGCGGCGACCAGCTGCTCCATTTCGCCGACGACCATCGCGGCGCCATAGAGCTCGACCATACGCAACGTGCCGTGGACCTGGTGCAGGTCCGCCGCGCAGGTGTGCATGACATAGGCGTCGCGCGAGTCCTCGACGTAGGACTCGAGGGCCTGGCGTGCCTTGGACAAGGCGTCGTCGAGCTCGGCCTTGACCCAGTGCAGCGTGGTGAAATCGGTATGGTCTTGAAGTCTCACTGCATTAGCCCGGCAGCTTGAAGTTCGCGACGGACAGGCGCAGGTCGTTCGCGAGCTGGGCCAGGTTTCCGATCGACTCGGCGGTCTGGCTGGCACCCAGCGATGTCTGCGAGGTGATCTCCTGGATGACGTTCATCGTCGCCGAGGTGTCGGTCGCCGCCGCGGACTGCTGGCGTGCCGCCGCGGAGATGTTCTGAATCAGCGCCGACAGGTCGTTCGACACGCGTTCGATGTCGCCCAGCGCGGTACCCGCGTCCTCGGCCAGTCGTGCGCCCGCGACCACCTCGGCGGTGGTCTGTTCCATCGAGCTCACCGCTTCGTTGGTATCGGACTGAATGGTCTGGACCAGGGTCTCGATTCGCTTGGTCGCGCTCGCCGATCGCTCGGCGAGGCGCTGCACTTCGTCCGCGACCACCGCGAAGCCGCGGCCCGCCTCACCGGCCGACGCCGCCTGGATGGCCGCGTTCAAGGCGAGGATGTTGGTCTGCTCGGCGATGTCGTTGATGAGTTCCACGATCGAGCCGATTTCCTGCGACGACTCACCCAGGCGTTTGATGCGCTTGGACGTCTCCTGGATCTGGTCGCGAATGGAGTCCATGCCCTGGATCGTCTCGCGCACCACTTCCGCGCCGCGCGAAGCGATCTGCACCGAGCGCTGGGCCACGTCGGCCGATTCGGCGGAGTCCTTCGACACCGTATCCATCGAGGTGGCGATCTGGTTGATCGCGGAGGTGGCCGAGGTGATCTGCTGCGCCTGCTGCTCCGCCGCGTCGGCGAGATGCATGGCGGTGGCCTGGGTTTCCTGCGCCGCCGCGGAGACGCGCACCGCGGTCTCGTTGATCGTGGTGACGAGGTTGCGCATCTCGTCGACGGCGGAGTTCATGGCGTCCGCGATGGCGCCCGTGATGTCCTCGGTGACGGTGGCCTTGATGGTCAGGTCGCCTTCGGCGAGCGTGCCCATCTCGTCCAGCAAGCGCATGATCGCGGTCTGGTTACGCTGGTTCAGGTCGGAGGTGGTCTCGAAGCGGCGGCGCTGGTCGCGCACGAGGTTGTAGACCAGCAGCAGGGCGAAGAGCACCGCGCCGATGGCGCCGAGCAGGCCCCACCACACGTTCGGGAACAGGCGGGTCAGCGGCAGCTTGGCGATCTGCTCGGCCGACTCGTTGGCGCGGAGCAGCACCGTCTGGGAATCGAGGGAAGCCTGGTTGCCGGCGCGCTTCACGTCCTGCAGGTTCGGCGAGGCGGTGACCAGCTGGCCGACCGGATCGACCAGCTCCGTCCAGGAGGTCTGCATGCCTTCGAGGATCTTGCGCGCGTTGGCGTCGCTGATGGCACGCACGCCGCCGTCCGGATTGCCGTCGATGAGGCCCTTCAACACCGCGCCGTAGAGCTGCGCGTCGCGGGACAGGCCATCCGCGGCCGACTGGGCGCCGTCGCCACCCTGCAGGATCTCCTGCACGCGGCGGATCATGCGGTCGGCCATCAGCATCCAGCGCGCGATGGTGAAGGTCTGCTCCACCGAGGCGTTCTTCTGCTGGACGATGTTCAGCACCTCGTCGGTGCGCGCGTTCAACAGCGGCATCTGCTTGGAGAACAGGTCGGCGCGTTCGCCCGAGGACAGCACGAGGTCCTTGTTGGAAAGGATCTTGCCGATGTCCGCGTCGAGCTGGTGCCAGGCGTTGGCCAGCGCGCCGATCGCGCGGCCGGCGGGCGCGGCGTTGGCGCTGGCGTCGGCATAGGCCGGCATGCCGGTCTTGTCGTCGCCCTTGACCAGGCGCTGCACGGCCGAATCGATGGTGTTTCGCGTGGCCGACAACTCACGGAACGAATCGCGATTGCCGTCCGACGCCTCCAGTGCGTACTTCGCGGTCTGCTGCGAGAGCACCTGCACCTGGGTCGTCAGCGCGATGGCCTCGCGGTCCTCGCCGTTCTTGTTGTTCAGCCACCAGAAGTCGACCGACGCCAAACCGATCGCCAGGAGAAGGAACACGATGACGATCGTGTACCCGCGTTCCCGGCCTGCGCCGCCTGCTGTCGTACTCATATCCACCTCACCCAAACCTGGCAAAGCTAGCCACCGGCGCCTCGACGAGGCCGCCGGCAAGACGAAGCGGTCGCGCTGACCGCCCCTCCGTTCCCATCGCGAAGCCGGCCATGCCGTCTCCGCCTGTCCTGTCAGGGGCCAGCCACCCGGCCGTCCCCCTCCCCCAATGAGGCGCCTTACAACGCCGCTTGCCTGAAATCCGGCGCACGAACCAACCGGCTCATGCTGAACAAGCCGAAGGTCTGCTCACCCAGTTGCACGTTCTCCGCGACGAAGCGCGCCAGCCGCGGATCGTGCTCTTCCTCGCCCATGCCCCGCTGTGCCTCGTCCATCGTACGCTGGCCGAACACTTCATCCACCAGCAGACCCACCGTGCCGCCATGCTGGCGCACGAGCAGCAAGCGCGTGCGCTCCGACGACGGCGTGCGTTCGTCGAACAGGAACCGGCCGAGATCGATCGCCGGCACCAGGTTGCCACGCACGTTGGCCACGCCCATCAGCCACGGTTGCGTACCGGGCACGTTGGTGAGCGGCGGAACGGCCAGCAATTCGTTGATTTCCTCGATGCCACTGACGAAGGCGCGGCGGCCCACGCGAAAACCGATGCCTCGCCACAGGCCCAGGGTGTCCACGCGCTCGGGCGCGTCCGCCGTGTGGGCGAGACATGCCCTCTCGTAGCGGGCGAGGAGTTCGAAAGGCGTAAGGGAGGCGTTCTCGCTCATGGCGCCCTCAATGCGTCTTGTTCGGCAGGAGGCTGGCGATGGTCGAGAGCAGCTCCTTTTCGTTCACCGGCTTGGTGATGAACGCCTTGGCGCCCTGGCGCAGGCCCCACACCCTGTCGGTTTCCATCGACTTGGTCGTGATCATCACCACGGGCACGTCCGCCGTCGCCGGGTCCCGGCTCAGCGTGCGGGTGGCCTGGAAGCCGTTCATGCCCGGCATGATCACGTCCATGATCACCAGGTCGGGCTTGTTCGCACGGATGCGATCGAGGCCGGCCTCGGCGTTGTCGACGCTGGAAACGGAGAAACCCGCCTTCTCGAGCAGCGTGGTGAACACGCGGACGTCGGTGGGCGAGTCGTCGATGATGAGAATGTTTGCCACACGTCCCCCTGGACGTCGTCTAGCGGTGGTGTTCGGTCAGTTCGCCTTCGCGTACCGATGGATCGCGCCGAGTAGCTCGTCGCGGGTGAACGGCTTGGTGAGGTACTGCTCCGCGCCAACGATGCGGCCACGGGCCTTGTCGAACAGGCCGTCCTTGGAGGACAGCATGATCACCGGCGTACCGCGGAACTGGGCGTTGTTCTTGATCAGTGCGCAGGTCTGGTAGCCATCCAGGCGCGGCATCATGATGTCGACGAAGATGATGTTCGGCTTCTGGTCGGAAATCTTGGCCAGGGCCTCGAAACCGTCGACTGCGGTGAGTACGTCGCAGCCTTCCTTCTTCAGCAGGGTCTCGGCCGTGCGTCGGATGGTTTTCGAATCGTCGATGACCATGACCCGCAATCCGGTCAGGTCGTTACCACGTCCGTTTTCGTTCACTGCGCCCCCGTGCCACGCAAAAAAACCGCAAATCCCGTCGCAGGATAGCCGGTTTCGTGCCGACTATTCCGTGCGCCAGGTCGATGTCCGGAACCCATGGCTCCAGCGGTCCGCTCTTCGGCGTTCCTCCCGTCCGCTGTTTAATGGTTGGCCGGGGCGCCGTCAAGATGAATTGTTCTTAAAGGAAAAGTTCCGCCTGCCGAATTCGCCCCAATTCTGCCCGCCTTGACTAGACTTGGCACCTTTCCTGCCTACCGGGACACCTCCATGCCGCTCTCCGTCGCCGTCCTGATGGACCCCATCCGCGCCATCAAGATCGCCAAGGACACCACCTTCGCCATGCTGCTGGAGGCCTCCCGCCGCGGGCACGCCCTGCTGTACATGGAACAGGGCGACCTCGCCCTGCGCGATGGCGAGGCATGGGCACGCCTGCGCCCGCTCACCGTGAAGGAAGACCCGTCCGGCTGGTTCACCCTCGGCGAACCGGTGTGGCGCCCGCTGGGGGAGATCGACATCGTCCTGGCCCGCAAGGACCCCCCGGTCGACCCCCAGTTCATCTACGACACCATGGTGCTGGAGCGCGCCCAGCGGGCGGGCTGCAAGGTGGTGAACGACCCGCGCTCGCTGCGCGACTGCAACGAGAAGCTGTTCGCCCTCGATTTCCCGCAGTGCATCGTGCCGACCCTGGTCTCGCGCGACCGGGACGAACTGAAGCGGTTCGTCGCCCGCCATGGCGAGGCCGTGCTGAAACCCCTGGACGGCATGGGCGGGCGCGGGATATTCCGGGTCAAGGCCGGTGACAGCAACCTCAATTCCATGCTCGAGACCCTGCTGGACGGCTCCCGCCATTTCGCCATCGCGCAGAAGTACATCCCCGAGATCACCGCCGGTGACAAGCGCATCCTGCTGATCGACGGCGAACCGGTCCCCTACGCGCTGGCCCGCATCCCGCAAGGCGACGAGTTCCGCGGCAACCTCGCCGCCGGCGGCAAGGGCGAGGGCATCGCCCTCTCCGACCGCGACCGCTGGATCGCCGCCCAGGTCGGGCCGGAACTGGTCCGCCGGGGGCTGCGCTTCGTGGGCCTGGACGTGATCGGCGACTACCTGACCGAGATCAACGTCACATCTCCGACAGGCGTGCGCGAGCTGGACGCCCGCTTCGGCATTAACATCGCGGGGCTGATGTTCGACGCGATCGAGGCCCGATGACGACCCGCACCACCGGCGCCGACCTGTTCGGCGCGACCCTGCTGTTCTCGCTGCTGCTGCACGGTGTCGTCATCCTCGGCATCACCTTCGAGGCGGAGAAGCCCAAACCGAGCGTTCCCACGCTCGATGTCACCCTCGTGGACGTCGCCAACCAGGAAGCACCGGACAAGGCGGACTTCCTCGCCCAGGCCAACAATTCGGGCGGTGGCGACCGGGACAAGGCCGCACGCCCGTCGGAACGCGCGTCCGGCCCGCTGCCCACGCGCAATCCCGGCGATGCGGCCGAGCCCACCGAGGCCCGTGCGCCCACGCCACGCGAGGCCACGCCGGACCAACTCCTCACCACCTCGGGCGAAACGGCTTTCGCGGTCGATACCAAGCACGAGCAGACCGAGCAAAAGGAACGGCCCCTGCCCGTCTCCGACGACGAGGTGCAGCGCAAGCTGGAAATGGCCAAGCTGGCGGCCGAGGTCCGTGACCAGTCGCAGGCGTACGCGAAGCGCCCGAAGAAGAAATTCATCTCCTCGAACACGCGCGAGTATGTCTATGCCGCCTACATGAAGGGCTGGGTCGGCCGCGTGGAACGCGTGGGCAACCTCAACTACCCCGACGAGGCGCGGCGCCAGGGGCTGCATGGCGAACTGGTGCTCACCGTGGGCCTGAACCGCGATGGATCGATCAAGAGTATGGACGTGATCAAGAGTTCCGGGCAGAAGCTGCTCGACGACGCCGCCCAGCGTATCGTCCGCCTCGCCGCGCCCTTCCCCGCCCTGCCTTCGGACAAGACCCGGGTGGACGAGTTGTACATCACGCGTACCTGGCAGTTCCTGCCGGGGAATGTGCTGCGCAACTACTGAGCCATCGCCGGCAACAACTGGTCCGCCTCACTCACGTACGCCTTTCCCGCCTTCCGGTCCCACACGCACAATTCCCGCCCGGGCCGGTTGTTCATGTGCTTCTGCGGGTAACGCCCGGCCAGCACCAGCGCCGTGACCGGCACCCGGTCGTCGTACCGGATCGGACCGCCCACCGGCTTCGCGTCCTTCAAGCCGCTGGCTGCGAGGCAGGCGCTGGTCAGCCGTTGGTCGTAGTCCTTCCAGGCACCCGGCGCGGAGGCCGCCGCGCCCCCCGCGAAGCCGGCGGAAATCAACACGAAACCCTTGATAAACATTACTTTCCGCACGATGCCATCTCCTTGTGATCGTGCGCACACGGTAAGCCAGACGCACTGAACATTCGCACACGGCTCATGTTCGTAGCGGCTACAATGCGGCCATGACGATCGCCAACACCTTCGCGGGGCAATTCCTCATCGCCATGCCCATGCTGGCCGAGCCGCCCTTCGCGCGCGGCGTCGCCTTCCTCTGCCAGCATGGTGAAGACGGCGCGGTCGGCCTGCTGATCAACCAGATATCCGAATACCGCCTGGGCGACGTCCTCGCCCAGATGAAACTCCATTGCGACGATCCGGAGATCGCCGACTACCCCGTCCTCATCGGCGGCCCCGTCCAGCAGGAACGTGGCTTCGTCCTCCATCGCGAACCCGGCAACTGGGACTCCAGCTATCGCGTGAACGACGACTGGTCGGTCACCACCTCGCGCGACATCCTGGTGGCCATGGCCGCGGGCGAAGGCCCGCGCCGCGCCGTCGTCACGCTGGGCTACGCCGGCTGGGACGCCGGCCAGCTGGAGCAGGAAGTGATGGACAACGCGTGGCTCACCACGCGCGCGGACGAACACATCGTCTTCGACACTCCCATCGACGAACGCTGGGTCGCCGCCGCACGCAAGCTCGGCGTGCAAGATCCCTCCCAGTTGGCCGGCTACGCCGGTCACGCCTGAGCCAAGGGCACGATGAGCTGCCTGTTCGGCTTCGATGTCGGAACGAAGATCGTGGGTGTCGCCGTCGGCAATCGCCTCACCGGCACCGCCCGTGCGTTGGCGGCCGTGCCCGTGCGTGATGGCGAACCCGACTGGCATGCGCTGGACACCTTGCGTCGCGAATGGTTGCCGGCGGAACTGGTCGTCGGGCTGCCGCTCGACAACGACGGCAAGGAGCAACCGATGACCCGCACGGCCCGGCGCTTCGCCGAACGCATCGGCCAACGGTACGATCTCCCGGTGGCGTTCGCCGACGAGCGCATGAGTTCGCAGGAGGCTGCCCGGCGCTTCGCCGCCGGCCGCGCCGCGGGCACGCGCAAACGTTCGGACGCGAAGTCGATCGATGCCGAGGCGGCGGCGGTCATCCTCGAGTCCTATCTAATAACCACCTTGGGGATGTCATGACACAACGCCTGCGCCACCTGACCACCCTCGAGAACCTGCCGCGCGAAAACATCGAGCGCATCCTCGACCGCGCCAACAGCATGCGCGAAGCCACCGCGCACGGAACGCGAAAGCTCGACCTGCTCACCGGCCGCACGGTACTCAATCTTTTCTTCGAGCCTTCCACGCGTACGCGCACGTCGTTCGAACTCGCCGCGCGCCGCCTCGGTGCCGACGTGATCAACTTCGACATCGGCTTCTCCTCGACTGCCAAGGGCGAGGAACTGTTCGACACGCTGCATACGCTCGAGGCCATGCACCTGGACACGATCATCGTCCGGCACAAGGAGTCGGGCACGCCGGAATCGCTGGTCCGCCACGCGATGAGTGGCGTCGCGGTGGTCAATGCCGGCGACGGCAACCGGGCCCATCCCACCCAGGGCCTGCTCGACGCGCTGACCATCCGCAACCATCACCCGGACTTCCGCAAGCTGCGCATCGCCATCTGCGGCGACGTGCGCCATTCGCGCGTGGCGCGATCGGATGTCCATGCCTTCACCGCCCTGGGTGCCAAGGAGATACGCCTCGTCGGACCGTCCTCGCTGCTGCCGACCGAAGGCGAACTGGACAACGTCACCTACCACGAGGACTTCGACGAGGCCATCGAAGGGGCGAACGTCATCATCATGCTGCGCCTGCAGAAGGAGCGCATGGCCGCGACCGACCTGCCCGACGAGGCCGCTTACTTCGAGCGCTTCGGCCTCGACACCCGGCGCCTCGCCCTGGCCGCCAAGGGCTGCCTGGTCATGCACCCCGGCCCGATCAACCGGGGGATCGAGATCGCCCCGGAGGTCGCCGACGGGGCGCAGTCGCGCATCCTCGAGCAGGTCGGCAACGGCGTCTTCGTGCGGATGGCGGTGCTGGCCGAAGTCATGGGCCGATAGGCTCGTAGGAATTTGCGCCGCGGCGGCCGCGGGGGCGCGTGACGGCGCCGCGGTTCCGGCATAATGGCCGCACCAAGGGACCAACCAAACAACGGGATACAGAATGCGACCGACGAAGCGACTCATCGCGCTCGGCGTCGCCAGCGTGCTGCTGGCGGCCTGCGGCCACAAGGACAAGGACGCCCCGCTGGCCTTCGTGCCGGCCGATACGCCCTATGTGCTGTCGAACCTCGACAAGCTCGACGACGATGCCTACGAGGCCATGATCTCGCAGGCCAACAGCGAACTGCCGACCCAGGTCGCGCAGATGAAATCCGTCGCGCAGGACCTCGAAACCAAGGGCAACGCCGAAGGCGCCCGCCTGCTCAAGGCCTTCGCCGCCGAGTTCGACGGCAAGACCGCCGAGGCCGCGCTGAAGAACATGGGCCTGGACGTGAAGACCGGCTCGGCCATCTATGGCCTCGGCCTCAGCCCCGTGGCTCGCGTGGCGTTGGCCGATCCGTCGGCCTGGGAGGCCTTCGTGGGCCGCCTCGAAACCGCCTACGGCAAGAAGCTGGAAACCGCCGACGCAGGCGGCCAGGCCTATCGCCACGTGACCCTGTCCGATTCCGGCGTGCAGCTGGTGATCGCGACCGTGGGCAAGCAGGCCGTCGTCTCCCTGCTCCCCGCCGATGCCGCGCAGCCGCTGGTCCGCCAGGCGCTGGGCGTCGATCGCCCGGAAAAGAGCCTGCAGGACGATGGCCGCCTCGCCGACCTCGCCAAGGACAAGGGATACAAGGACTACGCGGTCGGCCAGGTCGACCTCGTCCGCCTGTTGCCGCTGGTGGCCGCGGGCAAGGATCCCCTGTTCTCCTCGTTCCTGAAGCACCAGTCCGCCAAGACCGGCGAGCCCGTGCCCGAACTGCCCCCGAGTTGCCAGGCCGAAGCCTCGCGCATCGCGGCGCGCGTGCCGTCGCTCAGCTTCGGCTACACGCGACTGGACCTGCACCACCAGGAGCAGCGCGTGGACGTGGCGCTGGCCGACGACATCGCCAAGGCCTTCTCGGGCCTGAAGGTGGAACTGCCGGGTCTGGGCAAGGATGCCAGCGCACCGTTCGACATCAGCCTCGCGCTGCCGGTCGAACAGATCCGCACGTTCTTCACGGCGCAGTCCGAGGCCGTGGCGGCCAAGCCGTTCGAATGCCCGGCCTTCGTCAACATGAACGACAGTTTCGCCAAGCTCGGCTCGACCATGCAGCAGGCGGCGATTCCCCCGTTCGGCGACATCCGTGGCGTGCGCATCGTGCTGGATTCGTTCAAGCCGGCCGCGGCGGGTCAGCAGATGCCGACCTTCACCGGTCGTGTCCTGCTTGCCACGCGCAACCCCGCCGGCCTCCTGGCGATGGGCCAGGCGATGCTCGGCGGCGACTTCAAGCTCGCCGGCGATGGCAAGCCCGCGCCGCTGCCGCCGAACATCGGCACCATGCTCGGCATGCCGGGCTGGGCGGCGATGAACGGACAGGCGATCGTGGTGGGCCTGGGCGAAGGCGAAGACGCCAAGCTCGACGAGATGCTGATGGGCCCGATCGGCGACGCCGGCCGGCTCAACCGCCTGCACCTCAATGGCGACATGTATCGCGCATGGGTCGACGTGATGGCCGAGAAGGCAACCGCCTACGCCAATGCGATGAACGATGCCTCGGGCGCCGACGGCGCGCCGGACGATCAGGCCACGCAGACCTCGACCGCCCAGCGCTCCAAGGCCCAGTTCGATGCGATGAAAGCGCAGGCAGCACGCATCGTGCAGGTCGGCGGCGAAGCGCACATGGATGAGAAGGGCCTGGTGATCTCGGGCGCCGTCGAATACAAGTAAGCGATCGTCACCGAAGAAAAACGAGCGCCCCCTGGTGGGGCGCTTTTTTTTGGTAAATCCCCCGGTGGGAAGCGGGCTGGCCCGCGATCCGTCACCCTGTTTCAAGCGAACGAGGCGATGCATCGCATCAAGCAAGCGGTGACAAGCCTCGCCCGATCACCGCAACGCCTCCTTCGCCAGCGGAGAGATTGAGGACTCGCGGGCCAGCCCGCTTCCCACCCTGGTGCGGCACCTCTTTCTTAACCTGAACGGCCCGATTTCCCCGGCACGAATCGTTCACGGATGCACTGTTTCCATAGGTCCCGCGAAACGGCAGCCACAGTGCGTGGCGCCATCGCCAGCCCCATTCAGTGCGAGATGAAGGAGTCACCCATGAACCATGCCAACCTCCGTAAGGCCCTGTTCGCTGCCGCTCTCGTTGCCGGTCTCGGCACGGTGCCGTTCGCGCAGGTGTATGCCCAGGACTCCGCCGCGGCTTCCTCGAAGGCCGATAACCAGACCGTCGCCGGCAAAGCCGACGACACGTGGATCACCACGAAGGTCAAATCCGAGTTCGCCGCCAACAAGAGCGTGAAGGCCACCGATATTTCGGTGAGCACCAGCGACGGCGTCGTCACCCTGACCGGTACGGTCGCCACGGCGAAGGAAAAGAGCCACGCCGAGAAGATCGCCAAGGGCATCAAGGGCGTGAAGAGCGTCGATGCCAGCGGCCTGACCGTTTCCTCCAGCGCGGCGAAGTAACCACGCGACATCACTGAAAACGAAGAGGGAGCCGCAAGGCTCCCTCTTTTTGTCATCGTGTTCCGGTCTCCGCCCGACGCGAGCTTCCTCGAAGAAAACGGCTCCGGTGCCCCGCGTTCAGCGGTGCAGCATGCCGCCGAAGGTATTGCGATCGTTGCTCTTGTCGATCTCCACCCCTTCCAGGCCCTGCGACAGGGTATGGGCATCGCCACCCTGGGCGAGCTTGATACGCAGGCGCACTTCGTTGGAACTGTCGGCGTGGCGCAGCGCGTCCTCGTAGGAGATTTCGCCGGCGTGGTAGAGCTCGACCAGGCTCTGGTCGAAGGTGCGCATGCCCAACTGGTTGGAATCGCGCATGAGTTCCTTGAGCTTGTGCACCTCGCCCTGGCGGATGTAGTCCTGCGCCAGCGGCGTACCGAGCAACACTTCCACCGCGACGCGACGTGCCTTGCCGTCGGGCGTGGGGATGAGCTGCTGGGCGACGATGCCTTTCAGGTTCAGCGAGAGGTCCATGAAGAGCTGCTGGCGACGGTCCTCGGGGAAGAAGTGCAGGATGCGGTCGAGCGCCTGGTTGGCGTTGTTCGCATGCAGCGTGCACAGGCACAGGTGGCCCGTTTCCGAGAAGTTGATCGCGTGTTCCATCGTCTCGCGCGTACGCACTTCGCCGATCATGATCACGTCCGGTGCCTGGCGCAGCGTGTTCTTCAGGGCGTTTTCCCAGCTGTCGGTATCGATGCCGAGTTCGCGCTGCGTGATGATGCAACCCTCGTGCTTGTGCACGTATTCGATCGGGTCTTCGATGGTGATGATGTGGCCGGTCGAATTCTGGTTGCGGTAGCCGATCATCGATGCGAGCGAGGTCGACTTACCCGTACCCGTGCCGCCGACGAAGATGATGATGCCGCGCTTGGTCATCGCCAGCTGCTTGATGACCGGCGGCAGGTTGAGCTCCTCGGGCGTCGGGATCTTCGATTCGATCCGGCGCAGGACCATGCCCACGCAGTTGCGCTGGTAGAAGCAGGAGACGCGAAAACGGCCGATGCCCGACGCGCTGATCGCGAACTGGCACTCGTGCGTCTTCTCGAACTCCTCGCGCTGGGCCGGGGTCATCACGTTGAGCACCATGTCGCGCGACTGCTGCGCGGAAAGGGGGCTCTGGGTGATCGGGACGATGCGCCCCTGCACCTTCATGGACGGTGCGACGCCGGCGGTGATGAACAGGTCGGAGGCCTGCTTGTGCACCATCAGCTTGAGGAAGGAGGTGAAATCGAAGTCGCTCATGGCCTGGTATTCCCATTGCCGGACCGGGCCGGCGCCCCTATGGGTGATCATATACCCGTGGATGGGAGCCTGTAGAGACGCCCCTCACGCTAAAGGCCTTCGCTCCCTTCGGGCTGAAAGCAGGCTGGCGGAAAGCCGATGGGTGGGAAGCTGATGGGTGGGAAGCGCGCTGGCGCGCGATGGGTGCTTGCCGCAAGCCCCCATCGCGGCCCAGGCCGCTTCCCACCCGGGAGACGGCCCGCCAGATGGAACGCAGGCTGCCTAGCGGAAGCCTTCCTTGTTCTTCGCGTAGGTCGAGGCTTCCTGGCGCGTGATGAGGCCGCGCTTGACCAGGTCCGCGAGATTCTGGTCGAGGGTCTGCATGCCGTACTGCTGGCCGGTCTGGATGGACGAGTACATCTGGGCCACCTTGTCCTCGCGGATGAGGTTACGGATGGCCGGGATGCCCACCATGATCTCGTGGGCGGCGATGCGCCCGCCGCCGACCTTCTTCAGCAGGGACTGCGAGATGACCGCGCGCAGCGACTCGGACAACATCGAGCGGACCATGGGTTTCTCGCCCGCGGGGAACACGTCGATGATGCGGTCGATGGTCTTGGCCGCCGACGACGTATGCAGCGTGCCGAAGACCAGGTGGCCGGTTTCCGCGGCGGTGAGCGCCAGGCGGATGGTTTCCAGGTCGCGCAACTCGCCCACCAGGATGTAGTCGGGGTCCTCGCGCAGTGCCGAACGCAAGGCCTCGTTGAATCCGTGCGTATCGCGGTGCACCTCGCGCTGGTTGATCAGGCACTTCTGCGAGGTGTGCACGAATTCGATCGGGTCCTCGACGGTGAGGATATGGCCGTATTCGTTCTTGTTGACGTGGTCGACCATGGCCGCCAGCGTCGTCGACTTACCCGAGCCGGTAGGACCGGTGACCAGGATCAGGCCCTGCGGTTGCTCGATCAGCTCCCGGAAGATCTTCGGGGCGCCGAGGTCTTCCAGGGTGAGCACCTCGGAAGGAATGGTACGGAACACGCCGCCCGCGCCACGGTTGTGGTTGAAGGCGTTGACGCGGAAGCGCGCCAGCCCCGGAATCTCGAACGAGAAGTCGACCTCAAGGAATTCCTCATAGTCGCGGCGCTGCTTGTCCGACATGATGTCGTAGATCAGCGAATGGACCTGCTTGTGCTCCAGCGCCGGGATGTTGATTCGCCGGACGTCGCCGTCGACACGGATCATCGGCGGAAGACCCGCGGAAAGGTGCAGGTCTGAGGCCTTGTTCTTCACGGAGAAGGCAAGGAGTTCGGCGATATCCATTGAGGTCCCCTATCTTGGTGGGCATAGGTAACCATGCCCGGGGGTCGGCGGCAAGGCGCGGCACCGTATATGCTTCGGTGTATGTGAACCTCGTCGCCAACGGAGCGAATACCCCCATGAATCGGATCGCCTTCATCGGCGGCGGCAACATGGCCACCGCGTTGATCGCCGGAATGATCCGCCACGGCGCCCAGCCCGGCGGAATCGCCGTGGCCGAGCCCCGTGCCGAGGCCCTTCACGAGCTGTCCCGCGAATACGGCGTGGCCACCTACACCGACAACCGCGATGCCGCCGAAGGCGCCTCGATCCTGGTGCTGGCGGTAAAGCCGCAGATGATGGCCGAGGTATGCCGCAACCTGCGCGCCGCGGTGCAGAAGTATCGCCCGGTGGTGATTTCCATCGCCGCCGGCATCCGTATCCAGCAGATCGAACGCTGGCTCGATGCCGCCCTGCCCGTCGTCCGCTGCATGCCCAACACCCCGGCCATGATCGGTGCCGGAGCCACGGCGTTGTTCGCCAACGCCCGGGTGAGCGCACCCCAAAGGGCCCAGGCACAGCACGTGCTCGATGCCGCCGGGCTGACCGTTTGGGTGCCCGACGAGGACCAGCTGGACATCGTCACCGCCCTTTCGGGCTCCGGCCCGGCGTATTTCTTCCTGCTGGTGGAAGCACTGGAAAACGCCGCGTTTTCCCAGGGGCTTTCCCGCGAGACGGCGCGGGCGCTGGCGGCACAGACCGCCCTCGGCGCCGGCCGCATGCTGATCGAAAGCGGCGAAAGCGCCGCCACCCTGCGCCAGCGCGTCACCTCGCCCCATGGCACCACCCAGGCGGCATTGGAGAGTTTCCAGGCCGACCATTTCCCCGCCATCGTGGCGCGCGCGGTCGACGCCGCGCGCCGCCGTGGCATCGAACTTTCAGAAGACATGGAATCGAAGACGTGAACTACCTGACCAACGCAGGCGCCCTGATCCTCCAGTTCGCCTTCGGCGCCCTCGTCACCCTGTTCGTCCTGCGACTGCTGGCCGAGGCGCACCGGGCGGACTTCCACAATCCCATCTGCCAGTTCCTCTATCGCTTCACCAATCCCGCGGTGCGCCCGCTGCGCAAGGTGCTGCCGCCCGTGCGCCGGATCAACACCGCCGCGCTGGTCATCGTGCTGGTGCTGGAATGCCTAAAGGTGGTGCTGATCGTCGCGCTGGCGGGAATCGCACCGGCGCCGCTGGGCATCCTCGTGGCCGGCGTGGCCGAAACCCTCGATTTCTTCCTGCTGACGTGGATCGTGCTGGTGTTCGTGTGGTCGCTGATGAGCATGCTCTCGACCGACCGCTACCACCCCGTGGCTCGCCTGGTGTCGAGCCTGGCGGAACCGCTGGTGCGCCCCTTGCGTGGCAAGTTGACCATCGGCGGGCTGGATTTTTCGCCCACGGCGGTGCTGCTGGGATTGTTCCTGGCGCGCATCCTCATCGCCCAGCCGCTTTCGGATTGGGGTACGCGGTTGCTGCTGGGGGGTTGAGGGTCACCTCCCCCCCAACCGCCGGGCATCCGTCACATTCGGCAGCGCCCCCAACCGGCCCAGCAGGGTCGACAGCTGCTCGTAATCCTTCACGCGTAGCGTGAAGCGCATCTCCACCTCGCCCGTGCGCACGTGCACGCGGCTGGAAGACGCCACGATGTGCGGCCCCACGTTGTTGATCGTCGTGGCGACATCCTTTTGCAGGCCCTTGCGATCGTAGCCACGCAGTTCCACGTCGACTTCGTAGTTCTGCACGTCGACCCTGCCCCAGCTCACGTCGATCACACGCTCCGGGTTGCGCCGCGCCAACCGCGCCAGCGATGCGCAGTCGGAGCGATGGACCGACACGCCACGCCCGCGCGTGATGAAACCGCGGACGGGATCGCCCGGAAGCGGCTGGCAGCAGCGCGCCAGCGTCGTCAGCAGGTTGCCCACGCCCTCGATCGACAAGGCACCCCGATCGTGCTGCGCGCCACGGGAAGCGACCGGGTTGCCCGACTGCGTGATCTCCGTCTCGACGGGCTCCTGCAACGAGCGCGCGACCTGGCCAAGGGTGACCTCGCCCAGGGCCACCGTCACGTAGAGTTCTTCCACGTTCTTCAGGCGGAAATGCGCCGCCAGCTTCGACAGGTCGACATCGTCCAGGGCGAGGCGGCGCAACTCCTTTTCCAGGTTCGCCTTGCCAGCCAGGATGTTCGCCTCGTGCGCCTCGCGGCGGAACCACGCGCGCACCTTCTCCTTCGCACGCGAGGTGTTGAGGTAACCGTGATGCACGGAGAGCCAGTCACGACTCGGCTCGGATACCTTCGTCGTGAGGATTTCCACGCGGTCGCCGCTGCGCGGCTGGGTGGTCAAGGGAACGATGCGGCCGTTGATCTTCGCGCCGCGGCAACGGTGACCCACATCGGTATGGATGTGGTACGCGAAATCGAGCACGGTCGCGCCGCGCGGCATGTCGATGACTTCGCCCTTGGGCGAAAGCACGTACACGCGATCTTCCATCAACTCGGTTTCGAATCCGGCCGCCAGTTCGGCCTCGTCCTCCCCGCGCGGCTCCAGCAGCTTGCGCATCCAGGCGATCTTCGCCTCGAATTCGGAATCGGCGCTGCCACCCTCCTTATAGCGCCAGTGGGCGGCCACGCCGAGTTCGTTGGCGCGGTGCATCTCGTGCGTACGGATCTGCACTTCGAGCGTCTTGCCCTCGGGGCCGAGCACGGCGGTATGCAGGGAGCGATAGCCGTTGCCCTTCGGGCGCGCGACGTAATCGTCGAACTCGCCGGGCAAGTGCGGCCACAGGCTGTGCACGAGCCCGAGCGCGGCATAGCAATCGGCCACGCTGTCGACCAGGATGCGTACCGCGCGGATGTCGTAGAGGTCGGAGAACTCGAGCCCCTTCTTCTTCATCTTCTTCCAGATCGAGAAGATATGCTTCGGACGCCCGGCCAGGTCGGCCTTGATGCCGGCACCCTCCAACACCGCGTGCAACTGCGCCAGGCTCTGCGCGATGAAGTGCTCGCGGTCGGCGCGGCGCTCGTCGAGCAGGCGCGCGATGCGCCGGTAGGTATCCGGTTCGAGATAACGGAAGGCGAGGTCTTCCAGCTCCCATTTCAGCTGCCAGATGCCCAGGCGGTTGGCCAGCGGGGCGTGGATGTCCGATGTGAGCTGGGCCAGTTCGCGCCGCTCGTGGTCGGGCAAGGCCATGGCGCTGCGCATCGCCGCCAGTTGGCGTGCCAGGAGTACGAAGACGACGCGCAGGTCGCGGATGATCGCGAGGAGCAGCCGGCGCAGCCCTTCCGCACCACTGGCCGGCCCGCGTTGTGCATGCAGCGCCCAGACCTTCTCCGCTTCGCCCTGGCCGTCGACAAGACGGCGCAGCGCCGGCGCCCAATGCTTCGCCGCTTCCCCGGCGGCGTCCGGGCTGGCCTTGAGCAGCGAGAACCACAACGCCGAGGCGCAGGTCTCGTCGTCGCATCCCAGCTGGCGGAGCAACTCGATCACCGTTTCGCCCTCGGCCCGGGCCGACGCGGACAGCGCGGCGCAAGCCTCGCGCGCACGCTCGGTCAGCGGCATCGCGCTGGCTTTCGCCTCGGGGGAGCGGGTGTCGCTCATCGCCTGTCCTCAGGGGTCCTCATCGTGTGGCGGCCTGTGCGGTTTCCAGCGCGCGTGCCAGTCGCTTGGCCGACACCGGCTCGGCCGTCTTCAATTCCTGGGCGAACAACGAAACCCGCCATTCCTCCAGCAGCCAGCGCAGTTCATCCCAGGTCTCGTCGTTCAATGCGGTCCCGCCCGCGTTGAGCAGCGCACGCCAGTACGGCAGCACCTGCAGCATACGCGACTGGTCGCGTGCCGGGTCCTGGCGAAGGCGCTCGCCGCGCAATCGCATGGCCTTGAGGTAGCGCGGGTAATGGACCAGCCGTGCCAGCGGCAACTCGCGGAGGAATCCCGGCTGCAACAAGGCGGCCAGTTGTTCGCGCAGGTCGTCGTAGCTGGCCTTGGCGAAGCCCATCAGCGGCGGGTCCATCCACGGCTTGAGTTCGGCCTGTGCCTCGATGATCGGCTCGGCCAGCTTCTGCCGCGCCATGGCCGCACCGAACAGCTCACGTCCGAGCTCCACGCGCAAGGCTTCGAACTCCCCTTGCGTTCGCGCGTCCAGACGGCGGTCCGCGACGAGATCCTCGAATCCTCCTTCGACCAGGTCTTCGCGCAAGCCGTCGATGCTGCCCAGGGGGGCGTACTTCAACGACAATGCGTTCGCGATGGGAAGTTGCCTCCGTGCACGCTTGAACTCGGGTGCGAGGGCCTGCCGGAGCAATCGCTCCACGCCGGCGAGGTGCGCCTCGGCGGCCTCGTCCGCGCGTTCGAACACACGCAACGCCACGGCCTCGCCCAGATCGACGAGCGCGGGGTAAGCCTTCAGGCCCGCTTCCGACCGGACTTCCCTCGGGATCGCCTCGAAATCCCAGGCGACGATATCTTCGCGGGTCAGTTCGACGTCGGTCTTTCGCGAAAAGGCTTCGCGCGCCTTGCCTTCCCACCGGGCCCGTATCTCGCCCAGGTCGCGTCCTTCGGCGACCGCTCGGCCATCCTCGTCGTGCACCCGGTACCGCATGAGCAGGTGCGGCGGCAGTTCGGCATCGGCGAACGCGGCGGCGTCCACATCCACGCCCGTGGTGCGCTTGAGGAAGGTTGCCAAGGCCTTCGCCAGTGGCTCGTCGCGGGGACTCTCAGCCTCGGCGAAGGCACGCGCGAAATCGGGGGCGGGGACGAAGTTGCGGCGCAGCGCCTTGGGCAAGGAACGAATCAGTTCCGCCACCTTGTCCGCCAGCAATCCACCCACCAGCCATTCGCCCCGTGCCGCCGGCAAGGCGTTGAGGAAGGCCAGGGGCACCTGGATCGTGACGCCGTCGGCGGGATCGCCCGGCACGAAGCGGTATTCGAGACGATAGCGATGCTGGCCGATGTCGAGCGAGGCCGGAAAAGCCTTCGGGTCCAGGCCGGCGCCATTGTCCATCACGTCGGAAAGAGTCCAGCGCAACGCCGCCTGCTCGCCGGGCGAGGCCTTGCGATACCAGGCATCCAGCGCTCGCGCATCGGCGATCTCTTCCGGCAATTTGCCGTCGAAGAAGGCGGCCAATGCCTCGTCCGCGCGCAGCAGGCCGGCGCGGCGCTGCTTCGCCTCGATGTCGTGGGCCTGTTCCAGCACGCGCGCGTTGGCGCGGACGAAGTCGGCACGACTGTCGATATCCGCGCGCACGAGTGCCTCGCGCACGAAGATCTCGTGGGCCAGCCGGGGGTCCTGCTTATGGAAGGTCACCGGCCGGCGCTCGACCAGTACGAGTCCGAACAGGGTGACCTGTTCATACGCGATCACCGTGCCGCGCTTGCGCGACCAATGGGCATCGCGTGCCGTCGCCCTCACCAGATGGGCTGCCTGCGTCTCGACCCATGAAGGATCGATACGCGCGCACATCATGGCCCAGATGCGGCCACCGATATCGATGATCTGCGCGGCGAACACCCAGGCCGGGGGAGCCTTGGCCAGTGCCGATCCCGGAAAGACCTGGAAACGCCGCTCGCGCGTGCCGCGGAACACGCCCTTCTCGTCCTTGTGCCCGACCTGGGTGGGCATGCCGGCGAGCAGGCTGCGGTGGACCGCTTCGAACAAAGCGTCGCCCTGGGGGGACGGCGCGGGTGTGACTTTTCCCTTTTCAGGCTTTCCAGCCACGCGGGAGGTGCTCTGGCGGGAGCGGGCCTGGCCCTGCGAATCGGCTTGCGCCGTGGCGGTCGACCAGCCGAGGTCGCGGATGACGAGCACCAGCTGGCGATGCAGCTCCCGCCATTCGCGCATGCGCATGAAACTCAGGAAGTGCCGCGAACACCAGTCGCGCAGCTTGGACGAGGTGAGTTCCTCGGCGCTGTCGAGGTAGCCCTTCCACAGGTTCAGCACGCCGACGAAGTCGGATTTCGGATCGGCGAACTGCGCATGGGCGGCATCGGCCTGGCCGCGTGCCTCCGGTGGGCGTTCGCGCGGGTCCTGGATGCTCAGGAACGCCACGATGGTCGTGATCTCGGCGAGGCTGCCCAGGCGTCGTGCCTCGACCAGCATCCGCGCCAGTTGCACGTCGATCGGCAGGCGCGCCACGGTGCGTCCCACCTCGGTCAGGTGGCGGCCGTCGTCGATGGCCCCGATCTCCGCCAGGCGGCGGTAGCCGTCGGCCACGATGCGCGGATCGGGCGCGTCGAGGAACGGGAAATCCTCCACCTCGCCCAGGTCGAGCGCGAGCATGCGCAGGATGACGTTGGCGAGCGAGGAACGCAGCAGCTCGGGATCGGTGTATTCGGGACGCAGGGTGAACTCCGCCTCGTCGTAAAGGCGGTAGCAGATGCCGGGGCCGACACGCCCGCAGCGGCCTTTGCGCTGGTTGGCCGCCGCTTGCGAGATCGGTTCGACGTGCAGGCGCTCTAGTTGCCCGCGCTGGCTGTAGCGCTTCACGCGCGCCGTGCCCGAATCGACGACATAGCGGATGCGCGGCACCGTGAGCGAGGTTTCCGCCACATTGGTGGCCAGCACGATGCGCCGCTTCGTTCCCGGCCGGAACACCCGGTCCTGCTCGTTCGCCGACAACCTCGCGTACAGCGCCAGCACTTCGGTCTCGCGATACGGCTTGCGCGACAGCAACAAGTGCGTGTCGCGGATCTCGCGTTCACCGGGAAGGAACACGAGCACGTCGCCGCGCGGGTCCTCCCGGGTGATCTCGTCCATCGCATCGGCGATCTGCTGCGAGATGTTGCCCTCGCCGCGCTCACCCGGCGGACGGTAGCGGACCTCGACCGGATACGTGCGTCCCTCGACCGTCACGATCGGCGCGCCGCCGAAATGCTCCGCGAAGCGCTCCGTGTCGATCGTCGCCGAGGTGACGATGATCTTCAGCTCGGGCCGGCGAGCGGCGAGGCGCTTGAGGTAGCCGAGCAGGAAATCGATGTTGAGGCTGCGCTCGTGCGCCTCGTCGATGATGATGGTGTCGTAGGCGGACAGCCAGGGATCGGACTGCGTCTCGGCGAGCAGGATGCCGTCGGTCATGAACTTGACCAGGGCCTGGTCGGAGACCTTTTCCGTGAACCGGACCTGGAAGCCCACCTTGTCGCCGATCGGCGTACCCAGTTCCTCGGCCACGCGCACGGCGACCGAACGGGCGGCGAGGCGGCGCGGTTGCGTGCAGCCGATCAGCCCTGCCTCGCCGCGACCGGCGGCAAGGCACAGCTTCGGCAACTGGGTGGTCTTGCCCGAACCGGTCTCGCCCGCGATCACCACCACCTGGTGCTCGCGGATCAACTTGACGATGTCGTCGGCGCGCGCGGCGATCGGCAGCGAGGCGTCCACCGTGACCGGCGGCTTGGAGGCGGCCCGTGCGGCCCGGCGAGCCGTCGAAGTCGCGATGTCGGCCGCCAGCGCCTCGACCCTGGCCGGATCGGGCTTGCGCGAAAGTGCGCGCCAGCGGCCGAGCAGGCGGCCGAAGTCGCGGCTGGTCACCTGCGCCAGCGCGTCGCGCAACTCTCGCAGGCGCGGATCGGGGGAAGAAGGTCGTGCGGGGCGTGTGGAGGTGCTCATGGGAACGCCAATGATAGCGTGGGCCTATCGACGGGATCGGAAGGTTTCATTTCACGTGCACCGGACAGGCCGTTAAAATTTCGCTCCAACGATCGAAGAAACCCCAAGGAGAGTCGTGACATGGCCATCGATATCGGTATCGCCAAGAAAGACCGCGAAGCGGTCGCCAAGCACCTTTCAAAGCTTCTGGCCGACACTTATTCGCTCTACCTGAAGACCCACAACTTCCACTGGAACGTCACGGGCCCCCAGTTCAACAGCCTGCACGCCATGTTCGAGGTCCAGTACAACGCCCTGTGGCTGGCCGCCGACGAGGTCGCGGAACGCATCCGCATCCTCGACGTCTTCGCCCCGGGCTCCTACAGCCAGTTCTCCAAGCTCACCTCGATCAAGGAAGAGGCCGGCGTGCCGGAGTGGAAGGACATGGTCGCCCAGCTCGTGGACGGCCACGAGATCGCCGCCGCCACCTCCCGCGACACCATCAAGGCCGCCGAGGCCGTGGGTGACGAAGGCACGGCCGACATGGTCACCGGCCGCCTGAAAGACCACGAGAAGACCGCCTGGATGCTGCGCTCGCTGCTGAAGTAAGTCCGGACTACCGCCTCCCACCAGGAAGAGAGGTTTTGGTGGGAAGCCCCGCCCGGGTGAGAAACCCGGGTTGGGTGGGAAGCGCGCTCGCGCGCGATCGGCTTCCCGGCCAGATCCATCGCGGCCAAGGCCGCTTCCCACCCGGATCGCTTCCAACTTGAGGTTTTGCCCCATTTCGGACCGCTCGATTCCGTGGGTCACGCTTCCGCCACAGCCCCCTACTCTGAGTTCAGCCTGACCGGTCGGCCCGCCATGCGTTGAGCCGCAACGCACCGTTCGTTAAGCTCCCCGGGTTACCTCACTGATACCACTCGGGGGCCAGCCGGTCCGGGGATTGTTTTGAGCGCTGCCACGACGACCGAACGAAGCCACCCGATCCTTGCCGCGCTGATCCTGGCGATCCTCGTGGCGGCCCTGAATTTCGGGCTGTGGTTCGTCGCCAACCTGCCCAACGGTCCCAGTGACTGGCACGGTCCCATTCCCGGCTTCGCGTTCACCGCGTACCAGCGCTACCAGAACCCGATCAAGGGCGACGTCTCCACGGACCCGGAAATCGACGCGGACCTGCGCCTGATCAAGCGTTACTCACCGCGCATCCGTACCTACTCGATGCTGGAAAATCCCCAGGTCATACGTCTGGCGGACAAGGAAGGCCTCGACGTGATGGCCGGTGCACTGATCGATGCACGCCTCGAGAACAACGAGCGCGAGATCGAAGCCCTGGTCGCGCAGGCCCACCGCTTCCCGAAAACCGTGACGCGGGTGATCGTCGGCAACGAGGTGCTCTTCCGCGGCGACCTCAAGCCCGAGCAGGTCATGTCCTACCTCGACCGTGTGCGGGCCGCCGTGCGCCAGCCGGTCTCCGTGGCCGAGCCATTTCATATCTGGCTGCAGAACCCGGAGCTCGCCGACCACGTCGACTTCATCACCGTCCATCTGTTCCCTTACTGGAACGGTATCGAGGCACGCGCCGGCGTCAACGATTCCATCGAAAGCTACAAGGCCCTGCGCGCGCAGTTCCCGGGCAAGCACATCGTCATCGGCGAGATCGGCTGGCCTTCCAACGGCGATCGCTTCAAATACGCGTATCCGAGCGTCTCCAACGAGGCGATCTTCCTGCGTACCTTCTTCAATGCCGCGAAAGCCGACGGCATCGACGATTACTACGTGCTCGAGGCCATCGACCAGCCCTGGAAGGAAAACCTCGGCGAAGGGCGCACCGGCGCGTACTGGGGCATGTTCAACGCCGACCGCCAGTTGAAGTTCCCCTTCACCGGTCCCGTCACCGAGGAC
This sequence comes from Luteibacter sp. RCC_6_2, assembly GCF_041360655.1. Taxonomy (NCBI): domain Bacteria; kingdom Pseudomonadati; phylum Pseudomonadota; class Gammaproteobacteria; order Lysobacterales; family Rhodanobacteraceae; genus Luteibacter; species Luteibacter sp. RCC_6_2. The sequence continues at coordinate 206,197 of NZ_JBFUPQ010000002.1, forward strand.
GTGGGCTGGCCGTGGAAGGCGCTGGCCGCTTCTGTCCTGGCCTTCTTCCCGATGCTCTGGTTCGGCATCCGCTTCAACCGCTTCAAGCTGATGGGCCGCCTCTTCTTCATGGCGCTGATCCAGCTCGCCTGCGGCCTGATCGTCTGGTCGGCCACCCTGCCCTTCAATTTCTATCTCAGCCCGTTCGACTGGGCGATGCTGATCCTGCTGTTCCCCGCGCAGATCGCCATCCTGGGCATCCTGCTGATCAACGGCTTCGAGTTCACCGAAGTGCTGTGGCGGCGCAGTTGGGTGCGTCACGCCGGCATGCTGCCGCACGACCCGGTGGAGAAGCAGCCGTTCGTCTCCATCCACCTGGCCTGCCACAACGAGCCGCCGGAGATGGTCCAGATCACGCTCGATTCGCTCGCGGCGCTGAACTACGAGAACTTCGAAGTCCTGGTGCTGGACAACAACACGAAGGACCCGGCGGTGTGGCAGCCGGTCGAGGAATACTGCAAGAAGCTGGGGCCGAAGTTCCGCTTCTTCCACCTGGAGCCATGGCCGGGCTACAAGGCGGGCGCGCTGAATTTCGGCCTCACCGCCACGGACGAGCGCGCCGACGTCGTGGCCGTGATCGACGCCGATTATGTCGTGCGCGAAGATTGGCTGGCCTCCCTCACCGGCTACTTCCACGATTCGAAGGTGGCCGTGGTGCAGTGCCCGCAGGCGCACCGTGACTTCGAGAAGAACCGTTTCCGCCGGATGACGGCCTGGGAATACGACGGCTTCTTCCGCATCGGCATGCACCATCGCAACGAGCGCAACGCGATCATCCAGCACGGCACCATGACGATGGTCCGCCGTTCCGCGCTGGAAGGCACCGGTGGATGGTCCGAGTGGACCATCTGCGAGGACGCCGAACTCGGGCTGCGCCTGATGCACGCGGGCTACGAGCTGGTCTACGTCGACGAACTGATGGGCAAGGGCCTCACCCCTGCGGACTTCAAGGCCTACAAGAGCCAGCGCTATCGCTGGGCCTTCGGCGCCATGCAGATCCTCAAGGGTCGCTGGAGCTGGATGACCCGGAAGGGCCCGCTCTCGGCCGGTCAGCGCTTCCATTTCCTCACCGGCTGGTTCAGCTGGTTCGCCGATGCCCTGCACTTCGTCTTCACGATGATGGGCCTGCTCTGGACCGCGGGCATGATCTACGCGCCCGAATACTTCAACCTGCCGATGCAGCTGTTCCTGATCCCCGTGATCGGCTTCTTCTTCGCCAAGGCCATCTTCGGCATCGTGCTCTACCGTGCGCGCGTGCCGTGCAGCTGGTACGACACCTTGATGGCGTCGGTGGCCAGCATGGGCCTGTCGCATGCCATCGCCCGCGGCATCCTGCACGGCCTCACGCGCGAAAAGACGGCCTTCGTCGTCACCGCGAAGAGCCGCCGCATGGGCGGCAGCAGCTTCGCGGCCTTCGCGCCGGTGCGCGAGGAAGGCCTCATGGCCATCGCCCTGCTCCTGGCGGTGATCGGCATGGGCCTGCATTACGGCACCAGCTACGTCGAGAGCGTCCTGTGGATGTTCATCCTCGGCGCGCAATCGATCCCTTATGTATCGGCGCTGGCGGGTGCCTGGATCGCGCATCGCGCGGGCGACGAAGCCGGCTGAGCCGGGCAATCGTTCACGTTTGCTTATCGACCTTACACGCCTCGCGAGGTAAGTTACGCCAAGACCTGACGTCAGGAGGTGCGGGACGCATCTCCGCTAGCGGCCGTGTCACACGGCCTTGGATCACGACCGGACGGGACGCTCATGCGCCTTACCAGACGCCATGGACTGCTGCTTCTGCCGTGGTTCCTCATGCCCTCGATCGCCCATGCCGGGATCGTGCTCCATGTCGACGGAGTCGACGAGAACCTCGGGAACGCCGTCGTCGCCGGTGTCGAACTGAGCCAGTACGCCAAGCGCGACGTCACCGCGGCGCAAGTGCGCCGGCTTTACGAAAAAGCACCCGACGAAGTCCAGGCGGCCCTGCGGCCCTATGGCTACTACGAAGCCACGGCCACCGGCGACCTGAAGCAGGTCGGCAACGACTGGCAAGTGACCTTGCACGTCGTGACCGGCACGCCCGTGCAGGTGACCGCGGTCAACGTCGAGGTCGACCAGGACGCGGCGAAGCTCCCGGCCATCCGCCGTGCCCTGCGTGGGGTGGAAAACCTCAAGGGCAAGGTGCTCAACGATGGTGTCTACGACGGTGCGCGCGATACGGTCAGCGGCGCGCTCACCGCCACCGGTTTCCTCGACGCACGCCTCGTCACCCGCACGGTGGAAGTGAACCGTGCCGAACATTCGGCCGTGGTGAATCTCGAGTGGGACGCGGGCCGGCGTTATCGCTATGGCCACATCGTGTTTAAGAACTCGCAGTTCCGCGACGGTTTCCTCGACCGCTACGTGCCGTTCAAGAGCGGCGACTATTTCTCGCAGAACCAGTTGCTCGAACTGCAGCAGGCATTGAACGGCGCCGACTATTTCGCCGTGGTCAACGTCATACCCGATACCGACAACGCGAAGGACGGCACCATCGACATCGCGGTGGAACTGGCGCCGGCCAAGCGGACGATCTACACCGGAGGTCCCTTCTTCGGTACCGACACGGGCGCGGGCCTGCGCGGCGGCATCGAGAAACGCTGGATCAACGACCGCGGACACAAGTGGAAGAACGAGCTGGTCCTCGCGCAGCGCCTGAAAACACTCTCCACGCTGTACCAGATCCCGATGCCCGGCCCCAACCAGCGCAGTTTCAACTTCGGCGCCAACTTCCGCGATGCCGACACCGTCACCTCGCAGTCGCGCACGCTGCAACTCGTCGCTAACGAAACGCGCCTGTGGCATGGCTGGCAGCGCACCATCGGCATCAATGCCTTGTCGGGCACGTTCACCGTCGGCAAGCGCGGTGGTGAAGGCGACAACGCGGAGGGCCTCGAACGCGGCCGCAGCACCCTCTTGTATCCCGAGATCACGCTCAGCCGGAAGAAGGGCGACAACCCCACCTTCGTCCGCAACGGCTGGTCCCTCACGGTTACCGCCCGCACTACTGCGGGACCGCTCCTGTCGGATGCCAGCTTCTCCCAGGTGATCGGCGACGTGAAATGGATCAAGTCGTTCTGGGGCCGCAACCGCCTGATCCTGCGCGGCAGCGCCGGCAAGCTGTGGACGAGCGACTTCAGCGACCTGCCCCCGCAGCTGCGCTTCTTCGCCGGTGGCGATCGCTCCGTGCGCGGCTACGACTACCAGAGCATCGGCCCGCGCAACGCCTATGACCGCGTGATCGGCGGCGAAGGCCTGCTGGTCGGCAGCACCGAGGTCGAGCACTACTTCACACGCAACTGGGGCATGGCCGCCTTCGTCGACGCCGGCAACGCGTTCACGGGAACCGACTACAGCCCGCGCGTCGGCGCGGGCCTCGGCGTACGCTGGTTGTCGCCGGTCGGGATGATCCGCGCCGATATCGCCGTCCCCGTCGGCGACAAGAACGAACACGGCATTCATCTGCATGTCGTCATCGGGCCCGACCTGTGAGGAGCACCGGCATGAAATGGTTGATCCGCATCGGTGCCGCGTTGGCTGTCCTGCTCGTCGTCGTCATGCTCGGCGTGTGGTGGCTGGTCGGCAGTGCATCCGGCCTTCGTTTCGCACTCGCCCGTGCCCAGGCATTCACCGACAACGCGCTCACGGTGGAGAAGGCCGAAGGCCGGCTCGCCGGTCCGCTGGATATCGCCGGGCTTCGCTATCGCGACGGCAAGGGCATGGACATTCGCGTCGCCACGGCACACCTGGACTTTTCCTTCGGCGCCTTGCTGCGCAAGCGTGCCCATGTCCATGAGCTACGCGCCGACGGTATCGATGTCGCCCTCGGTCCTTCCGAACCGGAACCGGATACGCCGTCGGAGCCGTTCTCCCTGAAGCCGCCACTGGATATCGTGCTGGACAAGGTGAAGGTCGGCCACGTGCGTGTCACGCAGGAAGGCAAGCCCTTGTTCGAGTCCAACTCGCTCGATCTGGCCGGCTCGTGGACCACCAAGGGCATCGCGCTGAAGTCCCTCGCCTTGCGAGCGCCCGATGGCCAGGCCGACCTCGGTGGCACGCTCGCCGTCGGCGACGGCTACAAGGGCGATGGGAAAGCTTCGTTCGCATGGAAGGTCGGCGACGTGGACTATGCGGGGGAGATCGAGGCGCATAGCGATGGCGCGAAAGCCCACGCGATGGTGAAACTGCGGCTGCCTTTCGTGGCCCAGGTCGATGCCGACCTGGTGCAAAGCGATGACTACGCATGGAAGGCGAAGATCGACGCGCCACGCTTCGATCCCAAGCCGCTGCTGGGCGATGGAAGCCTGGAATCGCTCGGCCTTGCGCTACAAGGGACGGGCGACCGGTACAGTGCCCGGCTTGTCGGTGACGTCGACCTTGGCGATTACCGGGTGCGGCTTGCGCCGATCGAGGCGGCGTTCGACCACGAGTACAAGCGCCTGACACTCGACGAGCTGACGATCGCGTCGCCCCAGGTCAAGGGATCTCTCACCGCCAGGGGGACGGTCGAAATCGCCGCGCAACCGTTGTCGGCGGACCTCGCCCTCGACTGGAAGGACGTGCTCGTCCCCGCCACCGTCGCCGGCCAGGACCTCGCCAGCACCGGCCGGCTCACCTTCAAGGGCAGTGCCGAGTCTTATAGCGCGGAAGGCGATGTCGACATCGGGCCACCCGACCATATCGGCAAGTTCACCCTCGATGTCGACGGAACGCCGGATCGGGTGACCCTCCACTCCGTGCAGCTGAAACAGCGCAACGGCAGCCTCACCGCGGGTGGTGTGCTCACGCTGCGCCCGGCGCTAGCGTGGAAGCTCGACATCAAGGGCGATCGCTTTGATCCGGGCCAGGTCCTCGCCGAGTGGCCGGGCGCCCTGGATCTCGATCTCTCGACCGAAGGCAAGCTCGAGAACGACAAGCCGCTGGGCTCGCTCGAACTGCGCAAGCTCGACGGCACGCTCCGGAAGCGTCCACTGCGTGGCGGCGGCAAGCTGACGCTGAAGCCCGGCGAAGTGGTCAACGGCAACCTCGATCTCGCCTCCGGCGGCAGCACCATCCGCCTGGACGCCAAGGGCGACACCGCCAACGACGCCACGTTGAAACTCGCCATCGCTTCGCTCGGAGACTGGTTGCCCGATGCGGGTGGCAAGGTCACCGGTGACATCTCGGCCAAGGGCAACCTGCCGAAGCTGGCGGTGAAGGCGAAGCTGCGCGGCAGCACCATCGTCTATGCCGACCAGAAAATCGAGGCGGCAACCATCGACGCGGACATACCGGATATCAGCACGCCGGGCGGAAAGCTCGACGTCGTCGGCACGGGGCTGGTCAGTGGTGGGCTGGTCTTCAGCCGGGTGGACGTCGCTGCCCAAGGCAGTCAGGAACGCCATCAACTCAGCATCGACGCGAAGGGCCGTCCGCTCGCCGCCAACTTGCTGCTCTCCGGATCGCTCAAGAACGGCGGCTGGAACGGCACGCTGTCCACGTTGAACATCGACTACCAGGGACTGCCACCCTGGCACCTGCAAAATCCCAGCGCGCTGGCCTGGAAGGATGGCGCGGCGAGCATGAGCGATCTCTGCCTCACCGCCGGCGATCCCCTCCTCTGTGTCGCTGCTAAACAGGACAAGGCCGGCAACCTCGATGCGAGCTATCGCCTGCGCCGCGTGCCCCTCGCCTTGTTGATGACGGCGGCCGAGGCCTCGAACAGTCCCATGCGAGCCGAGGGCATCATCGAAGGCGACGGCAACGTCCGGCGCACGGCGGCTGGAGCGCTATCGGGCCAGGCCAACGTCACGTCCGCCCATGGTTCGATAGCCTATGCGGATCGAAGCGACCGTCCGCTGCTCGTCTACGACAATCTCTCCGCCAACGCCCAACTCGCACCCGACAACCAGCGCGTGACCTTGCGTGCTTCGTTGAACGGCGGTGGATCGCTCGACGGCAACGTGTCGCTCAGCGGGGCACAACAGGCGCTCGGCGGCTCGGTCGCCCTGCACCTGAAGGATCTCTCCGTCATCGAGCTGTTCACCGCCGAACTCGCCGAGGTGAAAGGTGCGCTGGATGCCAACTTCAATCTCGGCGGCACCGTGGCGGCGCCCGCGATCACCGGCCAGGCCGTCGTCGGCGGGTTCGCGGCGGAAGTGCCCAGCGTGGGGCTCAAGCTCAAGGACGGCCGGATCAGCATCGACACCACCGATGCGAAGAACTATCTCGTCGACGGCACGATCCGTTCCGGCGACGGCACCTTGTCGATCAAGGGCAACGCGGCACTCGGCACGGGCGCGCAGATGCGCCTCGGCATCGAGGGATCGAAGTTCACCGCCGTGGACATTCCCGCCGCGAAGGCCGTCATCTCGCCCGACCTGACCATCCTGCAGGATGCCAAGGGCATGAACGTCAGCGGCAAGCTCAATGTCGACATGGCCGACGTCGATGTCGAGCGCCTGCCCGGTGCCGGCGCGACCAAGGCCTCGCCCGACATTGTCGTGATCGACGACAAGCAGCGCGAAGCCGCGGAGGAATCGGCACCGATCACCGCCGATATCCGCGTCGACCTCGGCAACAAGGTGCACCTGGTCGGGTTCGGCATCGATGGCCGCATCACCGGTCAACTCGATGTTCGCGAACGCCCCGGCCGCGCCACGACCGGCCAGGGCCAGATCGGCGTGGACGGTACCTACAAGGCCTACGGGCAGGACCTGCGTATCGAACAAGGTCAGCTGCTGTTCGCCAGCACGCCGATCGACAACCCGGGACTCAACATCCGTGCCGCACGCACGTTGAATCCCAACGCCACCATCGACGACGGCCAGAAAGTGGGTCTCTACGTTTCCGGTACGGCGCGCCGCCCCATCCTCACCGTTTTCTCGAACCCGGTGATGGAACAGTCCGACGCCCTCTCCTACCTCGTCACCGGCAAACCGCTTTCACAGGTAAAGGGTGGCGAAGGCAACATGGTCGGCGCCGCGGCCCAGGCGCTCGGCTCCGCGGCGGGCGACCTGCTCGCGAAGAGCGTGGGCTCGAAGATCGGCGTGGACGACATCGGCGTCAGCAACAACGACGCCCTTGGCGGAACTTCCGCCTTCACCGTTGGCAAGTACCTGTCGCCGCGCCTGTACCTGAGCTATGGCGTCGGCCTGTTCGATCCCGGCCAGGTCATCACGCTGCGCTACCTGTTCAGCCGCAAGTGGAACTTCGAAGCGCAGAACGCGACCGACTTCAGCCGGGCGAGTTTCAATTATCGATTGGAGCGGTAGCGCCGCCACTGCCCGCATGTCGACAGTGAGCGCCCCCTGAGTTCCGCTGTCGACTAGGAAAGCGACGGCGAATGCCAGGCAGCAACGAGGGTCACCGCCTACGCCGTTATCGGACCAGGCGCGTTGACGTTGAAAATGCTCGGATGGTCCAATAGTTGGCGAACACACGCATGTGCTTCCACACGAAATGCGATATCGCCGTTACCCGAGAATACCGCTCAAAGAATTGTCGCTACAAAGGTACTGCAAGTCCGCCGATGCGCATACTAAACATCCTCTGGAAGAAGACCTGCCGATTGACACGGAATTTCTTCTGCCGCCATGACAGCTGGATCGGGTACGTACTTCGCGTTGGCGTACTGTGGTACGGCGGGTCGCAATTTGCACTGGCGTGCTACTTCACGAAGCATGACGGGCTCGAATTTACGTTCGCTCGAATGACCAATCTTGTTTCGAGTGCACTCGTAAGTGGAATCCTCGCGGGATTCTGGGCGTTGGGATCGGCAGGCATTAGTACAAGGCTAAATGCTCGTAAACATCGCACCATTCCCGAAGAAACACCGCTTCATTAGCAAGAGGTCATCGGAAGAACCGCATGTGCGAGACCCGAGAACTAATTTCCTTAGCCACTGGCTTCGCCTGTGCATGCGGCATGTTAGGTAGCGCGAAGCTGCAACGCGTCGCCATCACCGTTGCCACGACTCTTGCTCTCTACCGGATGACTGACTTCATGGCATGACTAGAATCATGTCGCACGTACAGTGTTGTCGTTCGGCCCGTTCGGCCCGTTCGGCATCGTTACGGTCGGTAGGTTGAGAATCAACCTCAGCGGCATCGTCGTTTCACTTTTCCGCTTCGTGTGTCGTCTGCATTGAATCACCATCGCCCCGGACATTGGGCTCCTCGTACGGAGTGGTGTCTACAACGAAGAATTCGACGTTATCAGCGTTCCTGACGGCTTTCCATCTATCACTTTTTGCAAGACCCTCAGCTAATTGCCGTCCGTAGAGGTAGTCAGCAGTGCCTTCTACGTCGTCATTGAAATGCGACATTTCATGCACCAACGTGCCGACACGGGAAGACGGCAGACCTACCTCCTGCAGCTTAAAAAAGCTGTCACAGAAGTGAATTACATAGGGTGCGTCCGCTTCACTCCATGCAGGCGTCGTCTCCGGGTAGTCCGGGCAACCGCACTTCAGAACAGGATTTCTGCTCACTGGGTCCAAGAGGCGACGAAAGAGCGCTCTCACGATCGAGTACGCGTGACCATCATTGCTCGCTGCAAAACCTTCCTCCCCTAGATTGGGGTCTGCGGAGGCCTTCTGCCCGAACCATCGCGTGTACCTGGGGTGCGGGACAAAAACGTTGTGCAACGTTCCATCTTCCGCGTACTCCTTCTTATAGCGAGATGACATATGGACCCATGCACCATAGATCGGGTCGAAGAGCTTCGAGTCCGCTGACTTGATGACACCCAATTGTCCGCCATCACAATCAGCTTCGCCGATGGAGCTGACACGCTCGACGGGCGAATTGATATAAATCGCCGTGACGTTGGATTCGCTCTCTTTCTGTCGGTTACGACGAAAAGCAGCATATTCCTCGGGCGTTACCACGTCGCTGTCCGGGCCCTGCTCCAGAGACAGGACATAACTGACGGCAAAGGCGCCGCCTGGACCGTAGTCGTATTCCAGGCGAAGATCGACATCGGCCTCCCTCCGTTCTCCGGGGTGAAGGATGATGAATTGGTTGGCGAGAACGCGCCCTGTGTTCACCCACCGGCCTATGTAACGGACCTTCGCTCCACTCGTATCGGTGACTTCGAACAGAGGCTTGGCAAGCCGGTTGTCCGATTGCACGAACGGCGTATTCCATTCATAGATGGCAACGTCCTCGTCGCCTTCGTTCGCAATAATGACGTGCACGATAGACGATCTCGACGCGTCAGACGGATAAGGCGTATCGAGCTTCACCGTTAATTTTTGCTCTGCTTTTGTATTTTCCGAGAGACAGGCCATCGCGGCGAAGAACACAAGAGTAACCAAGCGCTTTGCGGACAAGGCACCTTTATTCATTGCAGACATGAATCTTCCATTCCTTCCAAAAGGTCAGGAAGGCTAAGCGCCCTCCGCCGGGATAGAAATGGAAGCATTCTGAGTTTGGGCCACGTCCTCATCCATTGAGACGTAGGTCACGGAATTTGGTGGGTCGCCGTGAGTGGGTATCAGCGCGATGCGTGCAATCGATGCAACAGCTCGGCTTCAGTAAGCGAAATACCACAGGTCTCCGCGATGTCCTTGGCCGATGCCCCTTGGCGGGCGAGTCGCTGCGCCAGGGCAAGCGCACGATCCGTATTGCCGCCCGGCTCGTTCGGCATCGTCACCGTCGGGCCGCGTCGGACCTGGTCCTCGATGTCGCCAAGCCGGTTTTCGAGGCGGCGGAGCATGCTGGCAAGCGCTTCGCTCGGGATAGCCGGCTCGGACGACACGGCCGGTGAAGGCTGCGTTGCCTCGGCGGTGGGGACGGGGGCCTGCTGCTTCGGCACCTTCGGTGCCACGCCGAAACGGCGGAACAGGAACAGCAGGCCAGCCAGGTTGAGGATGGCCAAGGCGATCAGCACGTATCCGATGGCGGCGTTCATGCGGGATGGCTCCGTGGGTTCGCGCTACACGGTAGCGGCGATGGATGGTTGCGGCAAGCTTGCCCGCTGGCGCGGGATCGCCGCTGAAGCGGCTCCCACATGTCCTCAGCTTCTCCCGGTTGCCCGTTCGACGCCGGGGTTCAGGCGCGGCAGAGCTTCTGCACGTCGACCAGGGCGATGAATCCATCGTCGCGGGTGATCACGCCGCTGACGGGATCGTCGCGGCGTTCGGCGCGGCCGGGGGGCGGAGGATCGACCTCGTCGGGGTTGAACGTGAGCATGTCGCCGATGACGTCGATGCGCATCCCGACCACCGTGCCGCCGTCGTCGAAGACGATGACACGCTGTGCGTCTTCCTCGTCGGCGCTGGCGACGCCATCGAGGCCGAAGCGGCGACGGCCATCCAGTACGGGAACGATCTGCCCGCGCAGGTTCACGATACCCAGGACATCGTCCGGGGCGCCGGGCACCGGCGTGATGTCGCCCGGGCGGATCACTTCGCGGACGCTGGTGAGCGACAGCGCGTAGCGCTGTCCCTTCAATGAAAAGCCGAGCCAGGCGCCTCGCCCGTCGCGGGGGGTATCGGTCATGTGCCCAGTTCCTTTTCCAGCCATTCGATCAGCGCCGTGGTGCCTACCACGCCGCATTTGGGTTCAAACGACATGCCGGCCAGCCACGGACGTGTCGCGGCGCCCGTGCGCCATTGGATCGCCTCCGCCTGGAGCTCGACCGGTTCCTCGTCGACCACGCAAGCGAGCGCCCAGGTGCGGTCACGCAGGATGACCAGGGTGGTGGTCGTCGCGCCGGCCATGTCGGGCGAGAGGATCGCTGCGAGATCGGCCACGCGCGCCTCGCCGCTGGGATGGCGCCAGCGGCCGAGGCAGATCGGGTTGCTCGTATTGGGCGGGGTCAGCGGTGGCATCGGCAACACGTGGGTGACGTCGGCCATGGGCACGGCCAGCCTCACGCCTGCGGCCACGCACAGCAGGTACCGAAGATCGCTCGCGCGCGAGGCATCGGAGCCGGGCATGGTGCGCCAAGGCTCGAAGGCCACGACCTGCACCGCGCCCGCCGGTGCCACCGCGCTGGCAGGCGCGGGGGTCAGCAGGTCCGCCAGGTAATCGGCGACGATCTGCTCCGCTTCCTGTGTGGCGCGCATCATGCGGCGGCTCCCGTCATCGACGACACGGGCAGGGCCAGCAACTCGTCGAGCAACCGGCGGTAGGCCAGTCCACCACGCCGCGCCGCCGGCCACGACGCCAGCGGGACACCCGCTGCGCTGGCCTCGCGAATCTGCGTGTCGGTCGGAATCACGGCCTCGCTCACGGCATCGCCGTACTGCTCGCGCAACTGCGCAAGGCAGGCGCGCGAGGCATGCGTGCGCGCGTCGTACAGTGTCGGAACGATCGTGCGCAGCATCGGCTTCCCACGCGAGCGCTCGATCATCGACAGGCTGCGCAGCATGCGCTCCAGGCCGGCGAGCGCCAAAGCCTCGGTCTGCGTCGGCACGAGCAGGCGATCGCTGGCCGCCAACGCGTTGACCATCAACACGCCGAGCGTCGGCGGGCAATCGAGCAGCACGTGATCGAAATCCGGGGCCAGTTCGGCCAGCGCGTGGGTGAGGACAAGACCCATGCCGGGGCGCGTGCCGATCTGCCGGTCGAGGGTGATCATCGCGGCCGATGCGGGCAATACGCTGAGGCGATCCCACTGTGTCGCATGCACCAGCGTGCGTACGGGGAGCGGATTGCCACCGATGCCGAAGAGGTCGTAAACACTGCCGTGTGCTCCGCTCTCGACGCCGATATATCCCGACAACGACGCATGCGGGTCCATGTCGACAAGCAGCGTGCGCTTGCCGGACTCCGCCAGCAGACTGCCCAACGCGACGGTGGTGGTCGTCTTGCCCACGCCGCCTTTCTGGTTGGATATGGCCCAGACGCGCATCACGGGCCTCCCGCGGCGGAAAGATCGACACGGTCGGCGTCGCTATAGAAACGCGCCGGCGCGGCCTTGTCGCTCATGACCACGATGAGTACGCGACGATTGCGATTGCGCCCCTCGTCCGTCGCGTTGTCGGCCGTGGGACGGAATTCTCCCCAGCCGATGATGCCGACACGATGCGGGTCGACACCGGTCGTGGTGAGCAAGCGCGCCACGGTGGCCGCGCGGGCGGCCGACAGCTCCCAGTTGGAGGGGAACGTGGCCGTCGCGATCGGGGTGTTGTCCGTATAGCCTTCCACGCGCATGGCGTTCGGGAAAGGCGAGAGGATGCCGGCGAGCTTGCGCAGGACATCCTCCGCGGGCGCCTGCAACTTCGCCACGCCGACGGGGAACAGGATATCCGTGCGGACTTCGATCTCGAGCCAGTCCGGGGTCTTGCGCACGCTGACCATGTTCTTGTCGATCAGCGGTTTCATCGCACGCTGCACTTCGTCGGCGATCTGGCTGAGGCTCGCGGCCTCGGTCTTGCCGATGGCCGTGTTGGCCGCCGCGGCCGTGTTGACGCTCGCCGCTTCCTGGCGATCCGGTGCCGCTCCCTCGTGGCCGGGAAGTGGGAGGTTGCGCGGCGGGATGGGCACGTCGATCTTGGCGATCGGCGCCGCCGCGGGCGCGCGCGACTGGTTCGGCAGCGGCACCTGGGCGGCGGGCGTGGCTTCTCGGATCGGTTCGATGACCTTGCCGGTGCCGTTGAACGCTTCGTTGATCGACTGCGCCATCACCCGGAACTTGGTCTCGTTCACGGCGGAGACGGCGTACATCACCACGAACAGCGCGAGCAGCAAGGTGATCAGGTCGCCGTACGGTATCGCCCAGCGTTCGTGGTTGATGTGTTCTTCGTGATGCCGCCGCTTCACGACAGGAATCCCTGAAGCTTGCTCTCGATGTGCCGCGGGTTGTCGCCCTGGGCGATCGAGACGAGGCCTTCCACCAGGATCTCGCGCATCTGCGAGCGGCGACGGGCCAGGCCCTTCAGGCGCGACGCCATCGGCAGCGCCAGCAGGTTGGCCAGGCCGATGCCGTAGATCGTCGCGACGAAGGCCGCGGCGATGCCGTGGCCGAGCTTGCTCGGCTCGGCGAGGTTCTGCATCACGGACATCAGGCCCATCACCGCGCCGATGATGCCCATGGTCGGCGAATAGGCGCCGGCGTTCTCGAATACCTTCGCGGCCTCGATATCGGTGTGCTCACGCGCCAGCACTTCCACTTCGAGCACCGAACGCATCGCGTCCGGCTCGGTGCCGTCCACCAACAATTGCAACCCCTTGCGGATGAAGGGATCGGATTCGCGTTCGATCGCGGGCTCCAGGCCGAGCAAGCCGGTGCGGCGGGAGATCTCGCTCCAGCCGACGATACGGCTGACGAGGTTTTCCGATTCGATGTCGGGGGGACGGTAGACCCAGGGCAACATGCTCAAGGCGCGCTTGAGCACGGCGCCGGGCGTCTGCACCAGCAAGGCGGCGAACGTGCCGAGGAAGACGATGACGAACGCGGCCGGGTTCCACAGGGCATCGAGGCTCGAGCCCTTCAGGATGGTGCCCACGATGATGACCACGAAGGCCAGGATCGTTCCGACGACGCTCACGATATCCATGTCAGACCGCCATCCTCAGTGTAGGCAACACCTGCCCGCTGTCGTCGGCGAGGCCGGCGAGGTCGAGCACGAGCGAGATCCGCCCGTCACCGGTGATCGTGGCGCCCGCCACGCCCGGAACATCCTTCAGGAAAGGCCCGAGCGGCTTGGCCATGACGTCTTCACGGCCAAGCACTTCGTCGACGAGGCAGCCGAGCGTCTGGTGGCCGATCTGCACCACGACCACGTGACCGCCCTTCCCCGCCGTGCCGGCCCAACGGCCCAGATCGACCAGCGGCAGCGCGCGCTGGCGATGCGCCGCGACGATGCGACCGTCGAGCTCCTGGACCTGGCCGGGAACGAGTTCGAATACCTCGGCCACGTTGGACAGCGGCAGCGACAGCAACCGGTTGCCCACGCGCACCATCAACACGCGCAGGATGGCCAGCGTCAATGGCACCGACAGGCGCACGGTGCTGCCATGGCCCACGTGCGAATCGATCGACAGCGTGCCACCGAGTTCGACGATCTTGGTTTTCACCACGTCCATGCCGACGCCGCGGCCGGAAATGTCCGAGACCTGGCTGGCGGTGGAGAAACCCGGTCGGAACACGATCTCGTAGCATTCGCGCTCGTCCAGGCGCGCGGCCTGGTCCTCGTCCATCAGGCCCTTCTCGACGGCCTTGCGGCGCAGGACCTCGGGGTCCATGCCCTTGCCGTCGTCGGTGACGGTGATGACGATTCGGTCGCCGTACTGTCCGGCCGCCAGGCGCACGGTACCCGCGCGGGATTTGCCTTCGCCGGTGCGGACGTCGGGCATCTCGATGCCATGGTCCACGGCGTTGCGCAGCAGGTGCACCAGCGGATCGGCCAGGGCTTCCACCACCGTGCGGTCGATATCGGTTTCCTCGCCCTCGGTGACGAGTTCGATTTCCTTGCCGAGTTGACGGGCGAGGTCACGGACGATGCGCGGAAAACGCGAGAACAACTTGCCTACCGGCTGCATGCGCATGCGCAGCACGGCGTTTTGCAGGTCTTCCGCCACCCGCTCGAGTTCGCCGATGGCACGTTCCATCGGATCGTTCGTGCCGCGCGGGGCGAGGCTGGTGAGACGGTTGCGCACGAGCACCAGCTCGCCCGCGGCATCGACCAGGCCATCGAGGCGATGGGTATCGACGCGGACCGTGGTGTCGGCGGTGGAGGCGCCGCGTTTCTCGGCGGCCGCCGGGGCCGGCTTCGCTGTGGCCTGCGCCGCGGACACTGCCGGGGCGGGCCCGGATGAGGCGGCGGAAAGCGCAATCGGTGTGACAGACGGCGAAACCGGCGCGGAGGACGTCGAGCCCACCACGGCGGGACCGCTCGCGACACCGGGGGCGGCCGTGCCATGGAGGCTGTCGAGCAGCGCTTCGAATTCGTCGTCGCTGATCGCGTTTCCGTCGGCGGGCGCGGCGGCCACCACCGGCGGGGGGTTCGCGGCGGCCGACGCGACTATCTCGGAGGCGGACGAGGTGTCGGCGGACGCCTCGGCACCGGGGGCGCCCGTGCCATAGAGTGAATCGAGCAGGGCCTCGAACTCGTCGTCGGATATCGTGCCCGACGGCACGGAAGCAGGCTCGCGATCGCTGCGCGCGGCGTCGAGCATCGCTTCGAATTCGTCTTCGATCGGGTCGTGCGGCCGCGCCTGCGCGGTAGCGGCGGCGGGCGCGCTGGCAGGCATGGCCAAGGCCGCGGGTGGCGCGGAGACCGCACGACCGGGAATCAGCAGGCGGTCGAGCAGCGAACGGGGCGCCGCCTCGATCGGCAAACCGCCGTCGGCGGCGCGCATCATGTCGTTAAGGAGGTCGAGCGACTCCAGCAACGCGTCCATGAAGCCGGCGTCGAGCACGATCGAGCCGTTGCGGGCCTCGTTGAGGAGGTCCTCGCCCCGATGGCAGAGCTCGACCATCGGATTGAGACCGAGGAAGCCCGCACCGCCCTTCACGGTGTGGAACGCGCGGAAGACCGCGTTCAACAGTTCCATGTCGTTCGGCGAGGCCTCGAGGTCCACGAGCTGTTCGCCCAGGCTCTCGAGCAACTCCCGCGCCTCGATCAGGAAGACGTTGAGCAGCTCGTTGTCCAGCTCCACGCTCATACGGCGCTCAGAACCCGAATTCGCTGAGGAGGCGATCCACTTCGTCCTGGCTGACCTTGTCGGCGGCCGGCGCGGCACCGCCCGCCAGTGAGCCGGTCAGGCGAACCAGTTCCACCAGCGAGGACTCGACCTTGGCCATGAAGGCCTCGACCTGGGCCACGCGCTGGCCGGAGAGATCCTGCCAGGATTGTGCCTCGACCATCTCGCCGAAGCCGATATCGCAGCTCTGCGCGAAGTCGCCCACGCGCACGGCCAGCGCGGTGGCATGGGTGGCGAAGGCCGGATCGGCGTGGTCGAGCACCAGCACCTCGTCCGCCTGGCGGGCGAGGGCCTGTGCCTGCGGACGCAGCTTCTCGCTGAAATCGAGCGTGCGGTGCGCGGCCTGCGAACTCATCTCGAGCACGTCGCGCAGGTGCTTGCGCGCGTCGCTCATGTTGCCTGGCACGCCGTCGTGCGAAATATCGGCGGCGAGGCGGCGGGCGGACTCGTGCAGGTCGCGCGCGAGGTGGCCGAGCGCCATGAACAGGTGTTGCTCGCGGTTGCGCAGCAGCTGGTCGAGCGCCTGCTCGAAGGAGACGCTGTCGTCGGCGTCGAGCAGTGCGCGCAACTCGGGGGCCACGTCGTGGCCGCTGGAAAGCATGGTGTTCATCGTCGTTCCTTAGCCCGCGGCCGCGGCGAGTCGTTCGAAGATCTTGTCGAGTTTTTCCTTCAGCGTGACCGCCGTGAATGGCTTGACGACATAGCCGTTCACGCCACTCTGCGCCGCCGCGATGATCTGGTCGCGGTTGTTCTCCGCCGTGACCATCAGTACCGGCATGGCCTTCAGCGCCGCGTCGGCGCGGATCGCCCGGAGCAGGTCGATGCCGGTCATGTTCGGCATGTTCCAGTCCGTCACGACGAGGTCGAACGGCTGCGCGCGCAGCAGCACGAGCGCCGCGTTGCCGTCCTCGGCCTCCTGGATGAGGGTGTTGGTGAATCCCAACTCCACCAGGAGGTTCCTCACGATGCGTCGCATGGTGGAGAAATCGTCCACCACGAGGATCTTCATGTTCTTGTCCAAAACTCGTCTCCGCCTTGCTACCGCGCGTTCGTCAATGCTTGTCTTTCCAACCCGACATGCGTGCGCGGAGTCGAATGAGGGCCTGGCCATGGATCTGGCACACCCGCGATTCGCTCACCCCCAGCACCGCACCGATTTCTTTCAGGTTGAGCTCTTCATCGTAGTACAGCGACATGACCAGCTTCTCCCGCTCGGGCAGTCCGTCGATGGACTGCGCCAGCGCGTCACGCAGGCCTTGCTGCTCGAACAATCCGTCCGGGCCCGCGGCATCCGGGTCGACCACGTCGATCGCGGCGCCCTCGTCGCCTTCCGGCGCCGTGAGGCTCAGCAACCGCGCGCTCGCCGCGTCGGCCAGGATCTGGTTGTATTCCATGGCGTCGATGCCCAGCCGCTTCATCACTTCCGCGTCTTCGGCGTCGCCACCCGTCTCGTTTTCGATCTGCCTCGTCACCTCCGCGACCTCGCGCAACTTCCGGTGGACGGAGCGCGGGGTCCAGTCCGTCTTGCGCAGTTCGTCCAGCATGGCGCCACGAATGCGGATGCCCGCATAGGTTTCGAAGCTGGCCGCGCGAGTCGGCGAGTAATTCCTTGCCGCCTCCAGCAGTCCGATCATCCCGGCCTGCATGAGGTCGTTCGCATCCACGCTTGGCGGGAGCCGGCCCATCAGGTGATAGGCGATCCGGCGCACCAGCGGCGCGTGGTTCTTGACTAATTGATCCGCCGGGATACGCGTGATCTCGAGATATTCGGTCGCGACGCTCACAGTGGCAGCCCTCCCCCCAGATGGGACCGTTCGGCGAAAAAGCCGATGCGTCCCTGTGCCCGGGGTTCGGGTTCACCCCATGTATCGACCGACCTGGCCAGATTCTTGAATCCGACGGCCGACCGGCTGCTCGGCCAGGCATCGACCACCGCCGACTGGCGGCGGATGGCCTGGCGCAGGTACTCGTCGTGCGGAACCATGCCCATGAAATCCAGGGACACGTCGAGGAAGCGGTTTGTCACCCGTGACAGCTTCTCGAACAGCTGGCGGCCCTCCTGGGCGTGCCGGACCATGTTGGCGACGATACGAAAACGGTTCACCCCGAACTCGCGGCTCATGACCTTGATCAGCGCGTAGGCATCGGTCAGCGAGGCCGGCTCGTCGCAGACCACGACCACGACGTCGTCCGAGGCGGCGGCGAACATCGACACGCTGTCCGAGATGCCGGCGGCCGTATCCACGATCAGGTACTCGGGCGGCAACGGATATTCGTCGAAGGCGCGGATCACGGCCGCGTGCTCGATGTTCGGCAACTGCGCCATCCGGCGCGTGCCCGAGGTGGCGGGGATCACCTTGAGGCCATGGGCGGCCTGGAGGATCAGGTCCTCGATGCCGCACTCGCCCTCCAGCATGTGGCCGAGGTGGCGCGTCGGCTGGAGGCCGAGCAGGACGTCGATGTTCGCCATGGCGAGGTCGGCGTCGAGGAGGACGACGTCACGGCCGCCCATCGCGAGCGCCATGCCGAGATTGACCGCCACCGTGGTCTTGCCCACGCCACCCTTCCCGCCGGCGACGGCGATGCTTCGGGTGGGGCGGCGATCGGCGAGCCAGTTGAGTCCGGCGGCCTGGGTGGAATCGACGTGTGTGCTCATGAAGGAAGTCACTGCCGTAAGTGTTTGCGGTTGCGGTTGCCGGGAAGGGGTGCGTGCGTGGTCAGGCCAGGGCCGGCGCGGCGATGCCGAAGCGCTCGGCAAGCAGGGCGTCGTCGGGTTCATCATTGCGCTGCTTGAGCAACTGGGCCGCGAGGCAGACCAGCTTGCGCGCATCGGCCGAGGCGATGTCCTCGGGCACGCGCTGCCCATCCGTGGTGTAGTCCAGCGGCATCCGGTGCCGGATAAGGGCCGAGAGCGCGCCGCCGATCAGCGGCGCCTCGTCGAGCTTGGTCAGAATGGCGCTCTGCGGCGCCAGCGGCGCGTAGGCGCGGATCGCGTTGTCGATGGCCTGGGCCTGCGCGTTGGCGGCCAGCACCAGGCACACGCGCACGTCCGAGGTGGCGCGCAGCGTCTCGAACTGCTGCTGCAGCTTCGGGTCGTTGCCGGCGAGGCCCGCCGTGTCGACCAGCACGGTGTGCTTGCCGCGCAACTGGAGCAGCACGTTGCGCAGGCTCGTCGCGTCATGCGCGTTGAACACGCGCACGCCGAGCAGGCGGCCGTAATGTTCCAGCTGCGCCCCGGCGCCGATGCGGTACTGGTCGGCGCTGATCAAGGCGACGTTCGATGCCCCATGGCGCAGCACGGCGCGGGCGGCGAGCTTGGCGATGGTGGTGGTCTTGCCCACGCCCGTGGTGCCGACCAGGGCGGTGGTGCCGCCGCCGACCGTGTCGAAATTGCGTCCGCTGGTGCGGATGTTGCGCGAAAGCATGCCCAGCGGCAGGTAGCGCGCCTGTTCGGCGTTCATGTCGGCGGGCAGTTCCGCGCACAGCGCACGGGCCACGTCGCCGTCGATGCCCAGGCGGGTCATCTCGCGCAGCACGCGGGCACGCAGCGGCTGCTCGCGGTCCATCTGGTTCCATGCGAGGGTCGAGAGCTGGACTTCGAGCATCTCGCGCAGGTTGTTGATCTCGGCGCGCACGCCATTTACGGCGGCATCGTTGGCCGGCGTCGCGGTGGCGGCGCGCACCACGTCGGCGACGCTGGCGGCGAGCGCGGCGCTCGACTGGCGCTGCGGCGCGTTCGTGTTCGGCGGCGTGCCCGATTTCGTCGCGCGCTCCACCGCGGCGGCGGTGGCGGCGCGTGCCTGGTCGATGCGGGCGGCGCGTTCGGCTTCATCGCGCGTGGCGCGGATCGGCGCTTCCTCGCGGGCCGGGGTGTCGAAGCCGAAACCGGCCTCGCGCACCAGCGCTTCGTCGTAATCCAGCGCGGCGATGATCTCGATACCGTCGTCCAGCCGGCGCGTGGACAGGATCACGGCGTCCGGACCCTGTTCGTCGCGGACCTGGCGCATGGCCTGGCGCATATCCGGAGCAACGAATCGTTTGATTTTCATGCGTTCGATCCTGTCTTCGTTCGTTCGGTCCACACGGCGATTCCCCGCGCGGTATCTCGTTCCTATCGCCCGAGGGCCGTCACCAGCTTGACGCGTCGGTTGTCCGGAACCTCGTTGTACGCAAGTACATGCAGGTTTTGGGCCACATGCCGGGTGAAGCGCGAAAGCCACGGACGAAGTGCCGGCGACACCAGCAGGACGGCCGGTTCACCCGCCGCTTCCTGGCGGCGCGCCGCGTCGGCGACGCTCTGCTGCAGGCGGTCCGCGAGACCCGGCTCGACCGCAGCGCCGGCGGGACCGCCACCTTGCAGGGATTGCAGCAGGATCTGCTCGAGTTCCGGCGCCAAAGTAATGACAGGCACTTCCGTACCGAGGCCGGCGATCTCCTGCACGATCTGTCGGCCGAGGGTGACGCGTACCGCGGCGGCGAGGACACCGGGGTCCTGGCTCTGGCCCGCGTGCTCCGCCAGCGATTCGACGATGCCCCGGAAGTTGCGGATGGGCACGCGTTCGGCGAGCAGGTTCTGCAGGACCTTGACCACGACGCCCAGCGAGAGACGCTTGGGTACCAGGTCCTCGACGAGCTTGGGCGTCTGCTGCGCGAGACGATCGAGCAACTGCTGCACGTCCTGGTGGCCGATGAGTTCGTGGGCGTGGTTCTGCAGGATGTGCGAAAGATGGGTGGCGATCACCGTGGCCGGATCGACCACGGTGTAGCCCAGGGTCTGCGCATGCTCGCGCATGCCCGGCTCGATCCAGACCGCATCCAGCCCGAAGGCGGGGTCGCGCGTGGCGATGCCGTTGATCGTGCCGTGCACGCGGCCCGGGTCGATCGCGAGCATGCGCTCGGTGTGGATCTCCGCTTCGCCCATCGGCACGCCCATCAGGGAGATGCGATAGCCGTGTGGGGCCAAGTCCAGGTTGTCGCGGATGTGCACCGAGGGAACCAGGAAACCGAGTTCCTGCGAAAGCTTGCGGCGCACGGACTTGATCCGCGCCATCAGTTCGCCACCCTGGGCCTTGTCCACCAGCGGGATGAGCCGGTAGCCCACTTCGAGGCCGATCGTGTCCACCTGGGCCACGTCTTCCCACGAGAGCTCCAGGCGTTCCGCCGGCGGCGCCGACTCCAGCGCCAGCTCGGTGCCGGGTGCGCCCGTGCCGGCCGCGGCGGCGGTGCGCTCCTGCTTTGCCTGGCTCAACTTCCATGCGGCGAAGCCCGCGAGCGCCGCCAGGATGAGGAACGGGATGTTCGGCATGCCCGGGATCAGGCCCATCGTGCCCAGCACGGCCGCCGCGACGCCGAGCGCCTTCGGCTGGCCGAACAACTGCCCCATCACGTGCTTGCCCATTTCCTGGGACTTCGACACGCGGGTGACGATCACCGCGGTGGCGATCGAGAGCATCAGTCCCGGCACCTGGGCGACCAGGCCGTCACCGATGGTCAGCAGCGTGTAGGTGCGCGCGGCTTCGGCGGCGGAAAGCCCGTGCTGCAACATGCCGATGAAGAAGCCACCGATGATGTTGATCGCGAGGATCAGCATGCCGGCGGTGGCGTCGCCACGGACGAACTTCGAGGCACCGTCCATCGAACCGTAGAAATCCGCTTCCTCGCGCACTTCCTGGCGCCGCTCGCGGGCCTGCTCCTGCGTCAACAGGCCGGCGTTGAGGTCGGCGTCGATCGCCATCTGCTTGCCGGGCATGGCATCGAGGGTGAAGCGGGCGGTCACCTCGGAGACGCGCGTGGCGCCCTTGGTCACCACCACGAAGTTGATGATGGTGAGGATGGCGAACACGACGAAGCCGACGGCGAAGTTGCCCCCGATGACGAATTCGCCGAAGGCCTCGATCACCTTGCCCGCCGCGCCCGGTCCGTTGTGCCCATGCAGCAGCACCACGCGCGTGGAGGCGATGTTCAGGGCCAGGCGGAGCAAGGTGGCGAACAGCACCACGGTCGGAAACGAGGCCAGTTCCAGCGGCCGCATGACGTACATCGTGGCCAGCAGGATCACCAGCGACAACGCGATGTTGAAGGTGAACAGCAGGTCCAGCATGAACGGCGGCAGGGGCAGCATCATCATGCCGAGCATGATCAGCATCGCCACCGGCGCGGCGATGCCGCGCCGGCCGATCTGCCGGAACGTGCCCATGAAGTTGGAGGAAGCTGCCATCGTCAGTTATCCATGCGGTAAGGGCCGAGCAAATCCGGATCGATGTCCTGCTCGGGTAGATCGGGCGGGAGGTCGCCGACGGCGATCGCCTGCTTCAGCCGGAACACGTAAGCCAGGATCTGGGCCACGGCGATGTACAGCGCCGCGGGGATCTCGCGTCCGATTTCCGTCGTGTGATACAAGGCGCGTGCCAACGGAGGGGCTTCCACCACCGGAACCTTCGCCCCACCCGCCACATCGCGGATCTGCTGGGCGATCACGTCCACGCCCTTGGCCACCACGCGGGGCGCTCCCATGCGGTTTTCGTCGTATTTCAGGGCCACGGCGAAGTGGGTCGGGTTGGTCACGATCACGTCCGCCGTGGGGACGTCTTCCATCATCCGCCGGCGCGCCATCTGGTGCTGCATCTGACGGATTTTCGACTTCAACTCGGGGCTACCCTCGCTTTCCTTGTGCTCGTCCTTCACTTCCTGCTTGCTCATCTTCATCTTCTTGGTGAAGCTGAACTTCTGCCATGGCGCATCGACCAGCGCGATGGCACCGAGCGCACAGGCGAAGACGAGCGAGGCCTGGCCGAAGATGGAGAAGGCCTGCGCGATGCCGACGCTGACCGGACCGGTGCCCACGGTGTACATGTCCCTCGTCGAGCGAAGCAGGAACCAGACCAGCGCGCCGCCGATAAGCACGAGCTTGAGCAGCGACTTGCCCAGCTCCACCAGGCCGTTCACCGAGACCAGGCGCGAAAATCCCTTGATCGGATCGAGCCGGTCGAATTTTGGAGCGAGCGCCTGGGTGGAAAAATTCAATCCGCCCATGAGGGCCGGCGCGGCGATCGCGGCGACCGCGGTCACGGCGAACACGGGACCGAGCAGCTTGAACCCTTCCAGGGCGGCCGTGGCCAGTGCGCGATACACGCCATTGCTGGCGAAGAGGTCGTCACGGCTGTAGCGCAGGCCCACGTGCATGATGTTGGCCGCGTGCACGGACATCTGGTCGCGCGCGGCGATCAGGGTGGTCACGCCCGCGAGCACCACCACGGCGGTGGAAAGATCACGCGAACGCGGCAGGTCGCCCTTCTCGCGCGCTTCGCGAAGGCGCTTTTCACTAGGCGCTTCGGTGCGGTCTTCCTTGTCGGTCTCGCTCATGGGCGTGTCACCTCCCCATGAGCTGGCGCATGGTGTCCCATGCGGCCGTTTGCAGCGAATCGAACGCACCCGGCAGGGCGCGCAGCGCAAGCCATACGGCCAGCAGGCCGAGGCAGATCGTGATGGGGAAGCCCACCGCGAAGAGGTTCATCGACGGTGCCGAACGGCTGATCGCGCCGAAGCCCAGGTTGACCACGAGGGTCGCGGTGAGCGCGGGCAGCGCCACGCGCACGGCGCCGCCGAACAGGTGGCTGGCGAAGGTCAGCACACCCCAGATACCGTTCGCGCCGATGCCCTGCTCACCCACCGGCAGCGTGCGGAAGCTGTCGGCGAGCAGTGAAACGAGTTGCAGGTGGCCATTCATCACCAGGAACAGCAAGGTCACGAGCATCGTGTAGAACTGGCTCAGCACCGGCGTGGTGCCGCCGACGCCCGGGTTCACCGTCTCGGCGAAACCCAGGCTCATCGCCTGCGACACGAGCTGCCCACCGAACGACACCGCTTCGAACACCAGCTTGAGGACGAAGCCCAGCGAGGCGCCGACCAGGATCTGCTGCGCCAGCGTGGCCACGCCCTGCGCGGACATCGGCGCGATGTCCAGCGGCGCCAAGGGGGCCAGGACCATGGTCAGCAGCAGCGCCAGGCCGAGACGGATGCGCACCGGGATCATCGTCGCGCTAAGCACCGGCGCGACGAGCAGGAGGCCCGAGACCCGGGCGAGCGCCCACGACGCCCCGCCGACCCATGCTTCGAGCTGGCCGAGGTCGATCGGCATCAACGCACCGCCTGGGGCAGGTTTTCGATCAGCGTGCGGGTGAACTGCACGAGCGTACGCAGCATCCAGGGGCCGGCGATGATCATCACCAGCGCCATGGAGATGAGCTTCGGGATGAAGCTCAGCGTCTGCTCGTTGATCTGCGTCGCGGCCTGGATCATGCCGATGAGGAGGCCCACCGCCAGCGCGGTGAGCAGCAGCGGCGCGCCGATCAGCATCGCGATGTGCAGGGCCTGCTGGCCGAAGCCGATGACCGTTTCCGGAGTCATTGGAAAAAGCTCCCCGCAAGCGTCCCCAGCAGCAGTGTCCAACCATCGACCAGCACGAACAGCATGATCTTGAACGGCAGCGAGATGATCATCGGCGAAACCATCATCATGCCCATCGACATCAGCACCGAGGCGACGACGAGGTCGATGATGAGGAACGGGATAAACAGCAGGAAGCCCATCTGGAAAGCCGTTTTCAGTTCGCTCGTCACGAACGCCGGCAACGCCACGCGGTAAGGCACGCCATCCCTGTCAGCGTATGGCTGCTCGCCGGCGAGCTTGGTGAACAGCTGCAGGTCCGGGTCGCGGGTCTGTTCGAGCATGAAATGGCGAAACGGCGCGGCGGCGAGCGGCAGCGCTTCCTGCACGCTCATCTGGCCGTCCATGTACGGCTTGATCCCGGCGTCGTAGGCCTTGTTGATGACGGGCGTCATCACGAACAACGTGAGGAACAGCGACAGGCCGAGGATCACCTGGTTGGGCGGCGTGCTGTTCGTGCCCAGCGCCTGGCGCAGGAAGCCGAGCACGATGATGATGCGGGTGAACGAGGTCATCATCAGCAGGATGGCCGGCAAGGCGGTCAAGGCCGTCATCAGCGCCAGCATCTGGATCGACAGCGACCAGGTCTGCGAACCGTTGGCGCCCGGCTGCACGTTCAGCAGCTGGATGCCCGGCGGCTCGGCGGCGAACGCCGCGGCGGGCACGAACAACAAGAACAGCACCACCAGCCACGACCACCGTACTTTGTGGGAGCGGACCCTGTCCGCGATAGCCACGGCCTTCATGAGCGCTTCCACTGTGCGAGCACGTCACGGAAACCACGCACCACCGGCGTCGCCGAAGGCGGCGCATCGTCCGGTACCGGCGTGGCGAGCACATGCAACGTACGCAGGCCACCCGTCGGCGAAGCCCCGACCAGGAGCTGCGTGCCGCCCACTTCCAGCAGCATCACTTTTTCCTTGATGCCGACCGGCATCGACTCGATGACCCGGATCTTCCGGCCGCCGGGGCGCACGCGCGCCTGGGCACGGCGGCCGAACCAGCCGACGAAGAAGATGAGCGCCACGACGCCGAGCAGGCTGACCAGCACGCGGAGCAATTCCGCACCCGAATCGACCGCCGGGGCGGCGACAGGAGCCGCCATCAGGGCGCAGGGAAGGAAGCCACCGGCGAAGGCGGCGACGGTACGGCGCATGGAAATCACCGAAGCTTGCGGACGCGCTCGGCCGGGCTGATCACGTCGGTCAGCCGGATACCGAACTTCTCGTTGATGACGACGACTTCGCCATGGGCGACGAGGGTGCCGTTGACGAACACGTCGAGCGGTTCACCGGCGGCGCGGTCGAGCTCCACGACGGAACCCTGGTTGAGCTGGAGAAGGTTGCGGATGCTGATCTTGGTCCGGCCCACTTCCATGGCCATGGTGACCGGTACGTCGAGGATGACGTCGAGGTTCACTTCGTTGCCGAGGCCGATGGACGAGGCCAGCGTGGCTTCGTTGGTGTTTTCGATTTCGTCGAGGGTGGCGTTCATGTCGTTCCAGTGTTTGCGTTGCCGAGGGGTTCGAAACCCTATGAAGCAAGCCGCGTGCCATGGAGTGGACGCCTGTGGAACGGTGATGTTGCCCAGGTGGATCAGGCACTTAGTGCTACGCCGGGGATTGGCTTGAATGGGTGACCCGTAGCGGCAGACGGAAAGCTGACGCTCGACGGCAGTTAGTCACCGTGACGGACCATTGGCGGCATGAGGGGGTGTGCCGCCTGCCGGCGGATCGCCGCTGAAGCGGCTCCCACCATGCACGGCAAGCGTGGCCGGGGGCCGGCTCACAAAGTGACGTCGGGCCAGCTTGGTGACGTCGGGCCAGCTTGGTGACGTCGGACCGGGTTGGTGACGTCGGCCGGCTTGGCGATGTCAGGCCGGCTCGATGGTCGGCTGGGTGGGTACCGTGGAGGAGCGGGGGGCCGTGCGGCGAAGCAGCGATTCGAACTGGATCGCCTTGTTGCCGCTGGAACTGGCCATGCGTCCGCGGAAGATGGGCACGTCTTCCGCGAAGACCGTGGCCGTCTCGGGCAGGTTGATCGGAATGACATCGCCCTTGCGCAGGTGCAGGAAGTCGCCGATGGTCAGGCGAGCCTCGGCGAGCATGGCGGTGACCTCCACTTCCGCATCGAGGAGTTCCTCGTGCAGGTTCTGTATCCAGCGGTCGTCGCGTTCGGCTCGGTCGCTCTGCACGCCCGCGTCGAGCAACTCGCGAATGGGCTCGACCATCGAGTACGGCAGGGTCAGGTGCACTTCGCCGCCACCGCCGTCGAGTTCGATATGGAACCTCGACACCACCACCGTCTCGGTGGGGCTCACGATATTGGCGAACTGCGGGTTGATCTCCGAATTCAGGAACTCGAAGTGCATCTTCAATACCGGTGCCCAGGCCTCGGCCATGGCGCCGAACGCCTCCTGGAGCACGATCTGGATCACCCGGTTCTCGGTCGGCGTGAAGTCGCGACCCTCGATGCGGGCGTGATAGCGGCCGTCGCCACCGAAGAAGTTGTCGATGACGGTGAAGACCAGGCGCGGTTCGAACACCATCAGGGCGGTGCCGCGCAGGGGCTTGATGCGGATGAGGTTGAGATTGCTCGGTACCGCGAGCGAATGCACGTACTCGTTGAACTTGGTCATCCTCACGCCGAGGACCGACACCTCGCACGACTTGCGCAACACGTTGAACAGGTTGGCGCGGAAGTAGCGGGCGAAACGGTCGTTGACCATTTCCAGCGTGGGCAGGCGGCCGCGGACGATGCGGTCCTGCTGGGTGAAATCGTAATCGAGGATGCCGCCGGGCGGCGGAAGATCGACCTCGGTCTCGACCGCGCCACCTTCCACGCCCGCCAGGAGGGCATCGATTTCGTCCTGGGTAAGGATGTCCGTCATGGCTGCGAGGTTCCCGTCACTGCATGATGAAGCTGGTGAAATAGACCGCATCCACGCCCGGGCGGCCGATCTTTTCCTTCAACACGCGCTGGATCTCGGCCAGGGCGGCGGCCTGCAGCTTCTGCTTGCCCTTCACGTCGGACAGCGACTTCATGTCCTGGGCCGAGAACAGCATCAGCAACGCGTTGCGGATCTCCGGGTCGGCCTGCTTGGCGGCGGCGATCGCTTCCGGATCGTGCGACATCACGTTCACGCCCACTTGGAGGAAGCGCAGCGCCGCCTCGTCCTGGAAATTGACCACGAAGGCGGGATCGAGCTGGAGATAGACCGCCGGTTTCGACCTGGCCGCTTCCGCGGCATCTTCACCCGGCTTGGCATGGCCGCCTTTCAGCATGAACCAGCCGCCGGCGCCACCGGCGGCCAGGACGACGAGCGCGCCAATGAGCAGCAGGCTGCCCTTCTTCTTTTTGCCGGGAGTCCCTTCGGCTTCTTTCGGTGCTGCGGCCATGCGTGAAAAACCTCTCGATACGGAATGCTGTGACGATAACGCCCGGAGACGTACCGCCGATGGTGCGGGTGCTGCAAACGGCGTGCCATCAGGGCGAACCGCTTTTCAAACCGATGCAGGGCGTCGTGGCGCGATTCGCCGGGCCCTGCCCCTCGTGATCAAGTCGACAATTTGACGATCGTCGACTTTACGTCGGCAGCGCGTCAGGCGACTTCGTCGACCAGCCCGCGCGAAACACGTGACGTCACCACCGTCGTGGCGGCGCCGGCCGCCTCGGTGTCGTTGCCCTGGCCGCTCGTGCCCTGCCCGCCATGCTCGCCACCGTGCTCGGCCTGGCGCTGGCCGACATCGGCTTGTCCCAGCGAAAGACCGTGATGGGCGAGCATGCTGTCCAACTGCGACAGCGTCTGCTGGACGGCGTGTACCGCCGCCGGGTGCTGCGCCAGGATCGCGACGTTGACCTTGCCGCCCTCCAGGCTGACACGCACATCCATGCTGCCGAGTTCTTCCGGGTGAAGCTTGATCCGAGCCTCCTTGACCTGGCCGGAGCCCATCCATGCGATCTGTTCGCCCAGTTCCTGGGCGAACTGAGGCGAGGTGGCCGGTTGCGTGGCCTGCACCTGCACGACGCGCACGCCGCCCTGGTCGAGTCCTTGCGCATGCGCGAGGGGCATGGGGCTGACGGCATCGGCGCCGGGCGAAGCATCGTCCTTCACTGCCGGGGCATCGCCCGACGCGGCCAGCAGCGAGGCAAACGGCGAGGCGATGGCGGCGGCCGCGCCGCCGCCGAGGGAACCCGACGAAGCGGCGGCACCGAGCGGAGCCTGGGCGCCATCCTTCAGCGCGGCCGCTACATCCATCGCCGCTTCCGTTCCCGGCAAGGCACCCGCCAATGCGGCAGCCGAACCGAGCGCCTCGCCGGCGACCGCCGCTCCATCCTTCAGCGTGCCGAGCGCCTTCGTCGCCACATCGGTCACCTTCGGCGGCACGCCGATCAGCGACAACATGGTGGCGGCGATCGACGCGTCGTCCTCGGTCTTGTCTTCCTTCTTCGCCGGCTCGTCCGCGT
Organism: Luteibacter sp. RCC_6_2; assembly: GCF_041360655.1. Taxonomy (NCBI): domain Bacteria; kingdom Pseudomonadati; phylum Pseudomonadota; class Gammaproteobacteria; order Lysobacterales; family Rhodanobacteraceae; genus Luteibacter; species Luteibacter sp. RCC_6_2. The sequence continues at coordinate 234,812 of NZ_JBFUPQ010000002.1, forward strand.
CGCGCACGGCGTCCTTCGCGACCGCGGCCTTCGCCACCGGCGCGGCATCGCCGCTTGCCGCGGGTTCCTTCGCCGGCTTGCGTGAATCGGGCGCATCGGCGTGCGCTGCGTCCAGCGCGGCGTCGAAGCGCTTCGACGGGGGCGTGGCGTCCGCGTCGCGGCCCGTCGCCGGCGGAACGGCCGGGGCGGAGGAACGGGAAACGTTGAGGGCGAGCGTGGCGTTGTTCATACGGGTTACTCGTTCAAATCGGTCGGCGTGGATGGACGTGGCTGGCGTCGATGTTGCGAGCGTTCGTCGGCCTGTTCCTGCTCGCGGCGGTCCTGTGTCTTGCGTTCCTGCTCGCGATATTTCGTCGTGACCGAATCCAGTGCCTTGGCGCGGCCACGGGCGTCGGTCCAATCCTGGCGCGCCCGCTCGAGCGCGCGTTCACGGCGTTGCACCTCACCCAATTGCTGCACGATGGCCATGTCGATCTTCTGCAGGAACTGTTGCCGGTTGAGCAAGGCGCTCACACCGATGCCATTGGGCATCTCGGCGTACTCGTTCCTGTAGCGGCGCAGTTCCGTCAACTGGTGTTCCGCGTCGGCGAGCGCGCGTTGCTGCACGGCCAGCGCGCGCGTGGCGTCCTCGGCCTTCTCGGTGGCCAGGTCGACGACGGGCTGGAGGCGATCGGCGCGCGAGGGCATCAGCCGGTCGCCGTGGTTTCAGCGAGGCCGGCTTCGGCCTCCTGGAGGTTCACCGGCACTTCGGTTTCCTGTTGCAGGAAGGCCGAGAGCCGCGGGTAGAGCGCGATGGCTTCGTCGGTACGCGGATCGCTACCTTTCTGGTAGGCGCCCACGGCGATCAGGTCACGCTGCTGGCGATATGCCGAATACACCTGGCGAAAGCGCTGCGCCGAGCGCATGTGCTCCTTGCTGACGACGGCGGGCATCACGCGGCTGATCGATGCCTCGATGTCGATCGCGGGGTAGTGTCCGGCCTCGGCCAGGTCACGCGACAGCACGATGTGGCCATCCAGGATGGCTCGCGCGGAATCGGCGATCGGATCGTGGCGGTAATCGTCACCCTCCGTGAGCACGGTATAGAACGCGGTGATCGAGCCGCGGCCTTCCGCGTCGTTGCCTGCCCGCTCGACCAGCGCGGGCAACATCGCGAACACCGACGGTGGATAACCCTTGGTGGCCGGGGGTTCACCGATGGCCAACGCGATCTCACGCTGCGCCTGGGCGTAACGGGTGAGCGAATCCATGAGCAGCAGCACGCGCTTGCCCTGGTCGCGGAAGTACTCCGCGACGGCGGTGGCCACCTGCGCGCCGCGCAGGCGCGACAGCGGCGGGGCATCGGCCGGCGCGGCGACGACGACGGCGCGGCGGCGGCCTTCCTCGCCCAGCGTATGGTCGACGAATTCCTTCACCTCGCGGCCGCGCTCGCCGATCAGGCCCACCACGACGACATCGGCGTTGGTGAAGCGGGTCATCATCCCCATCAAGGTCGACTTGCCGACGCCCGAGCCGGCGAACAGGCCGATGCGCTGACCACGGCCGACCGTGAGCAGGGCATTGATCGCCCGCACACCGGTATCCAGGGGGGTGTCGATCGGCTGGCGGAGCATGGGATTGATCGGATCGCGACGCAACGGAGCGCGTTCGCGTGCGAGCAAGGGCCCCTGCCCGTCCAGCGGTACGCCGTCCGGCCCGATCACCCGTCCAAGCAGCGAATCACCCACGGGAATGCCCGAGACCGAGGCCACCGGGATGACCCGCGCATTCGGCAACACGCCGTGCATTTCGCCCGTGGGCATCAACAACAGGCGACCGTCCGAAAAGCCGACCACCTCGGTTTCCAGTTGCTTGCCATCGGCGCCCGCGACCATGCAACGGGCACCGACCGGCGCCTCGCAACCCACCGCCTCGAGCGTCAGCCCGACGACACGTCGAAGCTTGCCTTCGGCCTGCAAAGGGCGGACATGCTCGGCGCCGGCACGCTGGGCGGCCAACGATTCGCGCCAATGCGCGTTGCGTGCGGCGACGTGGTCGATCGTACTCATGCCGCGCCCGTTTCATCATCGATGGACGTATCGACGCGCCCCTGCAGCACGCTATCGACCACGGCCGCGAGCCGGGTGCGCACGCGGGCATCGAGGCGCGAATGCTCGCTCTCGAGACGTACGTCGCCGCGTTCCAGCATCGGGTCGTCGACCACCGTGCCTTCATGGTCGAGCGACGAACGATGCTCGCGCACGATGGCGGCGTCGGCGGGATTCAGGTGGATCTTCAGGTGGCGCGTGGCCGCTGGCAGTGCATCGACCGCCTGGCGCACCACGTCGAGGATCTTTTCCGGCCGCGTCGAGATCTCGTAACCCAGCACACGCTCGGCGATGACCGTGGCCAGCATGGCCAGGTCGCCCGCCACGTCGTTATCCAGGTCGGCGAACGGCCGTTCCACCGCCGCGAACAAGGCGTCGAGTCGCGCGACTTGCGCGGCGAGTTCCCGCTTCGCCATCGCGCGGCCTTCGTTCAGGCCCGCATTGAACCCTTCCTCGCGCGCCTGCCGTTCTATCGCCTCGATCTCGGCGACGGTCGGCCGGTGCGGGCCCTCGTCCATCGCTTCGTCGCGCGCATCCGGCGCATCGGGCGCACCGACGACGGGGAGTTCCCAACGTTCGAACTGGCCGACACGCTCGCGTGCGAGGATGGAGGTCAGGCTCATCAGACGAATTCTTCGCCGCCGCCGGCAAGGTTGATCTGGCCCGCATCAGCGAGACGCCGCGCCGTGGCCAGCACTTCCTTCTGTGCCGCGTCCACCTCGGAAAGGCGCACGGGGCCCTTGACTTCGAGGTCGTCGCGCAGCATGTCGGCGGCACGCTTGGACATGTTGGAGAAGATCTTTTCGCGGATCGCGGATTCCGCGCCCTTGAGCGCCGTGATGAGGCGTGCGGACGGAACCTCGCGCAACAGCGTCTGCATGCTGCGGTCGTCCAGTTCGGCGAGGTCGTCGAACACGAACATCAGTTCCTCGATGCGCTCACCAAGACCCGAGTCGATGCCGCGAATCGAGGCCATCAGCTCGGCTTCGCGCGAGGTTTCCATCGCGTTGAGGATATCGGCCGCGGCCTTGAGGCCGCCCACGCTCGCCGACTTCAGCTTGTTCGAATTGCCCGAGAACTGGCGCTCCATGATTTCGTCCAGTTCGTTCAGGGCGTGCGGCTGCACGCCGTCGAGCGTGGCGATGCGCATCACCACGTCGCTGCGTGTGCGCACGGGAAGATAACCGATCACTTCCGCGGCCTGGTCGGACTCGAGGTGGGCCAGCACCAGCGCGATGATCTGCGGATGCTCCTGGCCGATCATCTCGGCGATGGCCCGGCTTTCCATCCACTTCAGCGATTCCAGGCCCTTGCTGCTTCGGCCCAGGAGGATACGATCGATGAGGCCACCGGCCTTGTTTTCGCCCAATGCGTTGACCAGGATGCGGCGGATGTATTCCTCGGTGCCCACACCGATCGAGGTATGCTGGCCGACATCTTCCTGGAGTTTCGTCAGGACGAGGTCCACCTGTTCCTTGGTCACGTTCTTCAACGCGGCCATGGCCGTGCCCACGGCCTGCACGTCGCGTGCGCCGAGGTGCTTCAGGATGGACGCCGCGTCTTCCTCACCCAGGGTGAGAAGCAGGATCGCCGCCCTCTGTGCGCCCGTCAGGGCCTCTTTCTGTTCAGCCGCCATCGTCGGACACCCAGCTCTTCACGACTTGCGCCACCTGTTTCGGATTTTCGGCGGCCATGCGCTTGGCAAGGCCCACCTTCTGTTCGTAGGCCAGCAACGCGGGCGAGCCGAGTTGGGCCTGGGACGTGCTGACACGGTCCGGCGTCATGTCGTCGTCATCGACCATCACCGAGACACTCGGCATCGGTCCCGCCAGCGCGACGTTGTTCATCGCCAGCGGAGCGGGCTTCAACAGCCCCTTGAGGATCGGGCGCAGGACGAAGAACCCCACCAGCAGCGCGATCATCACGCCCAGGCCCTGCTTGATCAGGTCGAGCATGCCAGGACGTTCCCAGAAAGGCGCGCTGACCGGTGCTTCTTCCGCGGTGGCGCCATGGAAGGGTTCGTTGATGACGCTGACGCTGTCACCGCGCTCGGCGCTGAAGCCCACGGCGTTCTTGGTGAGTTCGGTCAGGCGCGACAATTCCTCCGGCGTGAACGGCACGCTCTTGGTCTTGCCGTCCTTGTCGGGCATCTGCTTGTTGTCGACCACCACGGCCACCGAGAGGCGGGCGACCTTGCCCGCCGGATCGGTGACATGGCTTACCGTGCGATCGAGTTCGTAATTGCGCGTGGCGCTCTGGGTCTGCTGCGTCGGCGTCTGCGCGGTCTGCGTGGCGGCTGCCTGTGCGCCCGGCTTGGCGGCGCCCGCGGCGGGGTTGGCCGCCGTCGCGTTCGCGCCCGTGTTCGGGGGCTGGTTGCTCAATGCGCCCGGCACGCCGCCGTTGTTAGCCGGCTCGGTACGCGTATCGCTATTGGTCTGCTCGCTGCGCAGCGCCGGATTGTCGTGGTTGAAGGTTTCGCTGGCTTTCTCGGTTTGCGAGAAATCGAGATCGGCGAAGACCTGGGCGCGGACCTTGCCCGCGCCCACGAGTGGCGTGAGCAGGTCTTCGACGCGCTGCGTGTAGGTAGCTTCGATGCGGTTGGACAGGCGAAGACGGCTGTCGCCGATGGCCGAGGCGCTGTCCGGGTCGCTCACTGTAAGAAGGTTGCCGCCCTGGTCGATCACCGAGACCTGGCGGGTATCGAGGTCGGGCACGCTGGCGGCGATGAGGTGGACGATGGCGGCCACCTGGCCCTGGTCGAGTTGCCGGCCCGGATACAAGGTGACGACCACCGATGCGCTGGCCGGCTTGTTGTCGCGGATGAACGCCGACGGCTTGGGCAAGGCCAGGTGCACGCGCGCCGCACGCACGGATTGGAGGCCGGCGATCGTATTGGACAGGTCGTTCTCGAGCAGTGACTGGTAACGCGAACGCTCGGCCATGTCGCTCATGCCGAACGGCGAGTCGGCCTGCGGAATGGCGCTGGCGGCACTGCCCTGGGGCAGCCCCTGGCCGGCCAGCTTGAGGCGGACGCCGGCGACGTCCGCGGCGGGCACGAAGATCGAGCTGCCATCCGAACTCAGCGTATAGGGCGTGTTGCCTGCCTGCAGCGCCTGGGTGACGGCGGCGGCATCCTTCTGCTCCAGGCCACCATAAAGCAGCCCGTAGTTCGGCGCGCGCGACCACATCACCGCGGCGATGCCGATAGCGACGGCACCGGCGATACCGGCCAGCATGAAGATCTGCCGCGCCGCGGGCGTCTGCGCCAGCGACTTCAGCGAGTCCATGCGTGACGCGTTATTGCTGTCCGTGGTGGCTACGCCGTTATCTGCCATGGTTCGACTCGAATCCTGTCATTGCGCTCATGCCGAATCAGATCGACATGTTCATGATTTCTTTGTAGGCATCGACCATCTTGTTGCGCACCTCGGTCATCGCGCGGAACGAGAGATCGGCTTTCTGCCCCTGGATCATCACCTGGGCGAGATCGACACCCGGATCGCCGCGCTCGAATGCCGTCGCCATTTTTCTGGCTTTGTCCTGGCTCTGCGCCACGCCATCGATCGATTGCTTGAGCAAGTCGCCGAACGAACCCTTCGCCGCCGGGGCGGCTTCGCCCACACCGCGCAGGGCGGGCATCTCGGTCTGCGCACTGATACGGCGCATCTGGAGCAGGAGGCTGTTGACGTCGATCGTGGTCATGACGGTTTTCCAACGCGTTATCGGCTTTGCGTCACCCGATGCACGACCTGTGCCAAGCGGCGGGTTATCAGCCCGCCTGGACCGTCTCGGACAAACCGTACTTGCGCAGCTTCTCGACCAGCGTGGTGCGCTGGACGCGGAGCAGCTTGGCGGCGTGGGCGACGACACCGTTGGCGGAGTTCAAAGCCTGGCGGATCAGGCCGATCTCGATGCCGGCAAGGTGATCCTTGAGATCCAGGCCGCCCTGGGGCAGGACCGACGGGTCGCCTTCGCCGGCGTAGCCGAAGGTCTCGGTGATTTCCGGTTCGGCTTCCATCATCGCGATGAGCGCCGCGCCCGAGACTTCCTCGACCGGCAGGACGCCCCGGTACTTCTCCGGAAGGTCGGCCGCGCGGACTTCGCCGTGGGGCATGAGGATGGCCATCCGCTCGACCAGGTTCGACAACTCGCGCACGTTGCCCGGCCAGCCATAGCGGCACAAGGCGCCCATGGCGCTCGGCGAGAAGCGGATCGACGACAGGCCGCGCTGGACCAGGCGCTGGTTGAACTCGGAAATCAGTGCCGGCAGGTCTTCGAGGCGCTGGCGCAGAGGCGGCATCTCCAGCGGGAACACGCTGAGGCGATAGAAGAGGTCCTCGCGGAAACCGCCGCGCTCGATGGCGTCCTCGAGGTCGCGGTGGGTGGCGGCGATGATGCGCACGTCGCAACGCTGCGGACGGTTCCCGCCCACCCGCTCGAACACGCGCTCCTGCAACACGCGCAGCAGCTTCACCTGCATCGGCAGGCTCATGTCGCCGATCTCGTCCAGGAACAGCGTGCCGCCCTCGGCCATCTCGAAACGGCCCTTGCGGGTGCTGATCGCGCCGGTGAAGGCGCCCTTCTCGTGGCCGAACAGTTCGCTTTCGAGCAGTTCGGCGGGAATCGCGCCGCAGTTGATCGCGACGAACGGCTTGTCGCGCCGCGGCGAACAATCGTGGATGGTGCGGGCGACGAGTTCCTTGCCGCTGCCGGACTCACCCAGCACCAGCACGCTGGAATCGAACGGCGCGACCTGGCGGATCAGCGCGTTCACGCGCTGCATCGGTCCGGACTGGCCTACGAAACGGCGGCTGGACGGTATCGGTTCCATGCGCGACTGCAAGGCGCGCAGTGCTTCGGACAGGCGCTCGTAACGCAGCGGCATGTCCACCAGTTCCACGTGCTGGCTGCGCACGTCGTCGGCGATCAGCGAAGTGGCGAGCGGAGAGTCCGCCGCGACCAGCAGCGGCAGTTGGCGGCCGCCACGGCCGAGCGCGGAAAGGTAGCCTTCCAGTTCGTTCTCGTCGTCCACCATGCCGACATAGGCACCGCGCCAGCTTTCCGATACTTCGGCCAACTGCATCTGCTTGGCCAGCACCGGGCGGTAGCCGAGGAAGGCCAGCGCGGAAACGATGCTGTCGGCGCGGGCGGTGTCGGATTCGACAACGAGAAAATTGGAAGACTTCACCTGGAGTACCTCGCATGACGTGTGGTCGAAGGCCGTGGAACGGTTCCGCGATGGAATCCCGTCGACCTCGTTGCAAGGTATCAATCAAAGAGCGTGCCAACGTCGGAATTCCGGCGCACGACGGCTGAAATGCACGTGCTACCGCGGCCCTTCCGGCTGTGCGCGAAATCCGTTTCGATGGCCGCCGGACGAGCTGGAAGGCGCCTGGTGTCAATCGTGACGACAGGCGTCACGAATGTGACGCGGGACGCCACGCGACGTTCCGATGTCACGTGACGTAAAAGGTCACATCGCGTCCGAGGCGCCTTCCGCAGGTCTTGCCTGGGCCCGTGCTTCGGCGATCTGCCGCCTGTGCTGACGGAAAACCAGTCGTTCCAGGCCATCCCGCACGGCTTCGGACAAGCCCTCGAAGCCGATGAATCCCTTGCCGTCCAGCGGGCCGGCAAGGCGCACGCCGGGCAGTTCCAATGGCAGCGCGCGGCACACGTCGAAATGGATCTTGAGCAGGACGGGCTGGCCTACGGGAGGCAAGCCATGCCAGGGCAGTACGGCACCGGCCGCGTTGAAACGCAGCGGCATCCGCGGCGGCAAGCCCGATTGCGGAAGCAGGAGCCGGTTCACGATCTCCATCAGGACGTTGAGCTTGGCGTCGAGCCGGCCCACTTCCTGGGATAGCGGGCTGTCGTCCTCGGCGGGATCGCTGCGGCGATCCATGAGCGCCGACACCGCGACCAGGACGCTGGCGTTGCGATCGTTGATGAGGGACAGCGCGGCGGCGTCGGGCCGCTCGACGGCATCGCACGTGGCGTGGAATGCCGCGTCCCAGGCGACGCGATCGGAGAATGCCTGCCAGTCTTCGCCGCTCATCCGCCCTACCCCCTGCCGAAGATCAACGTTCAGAAGGAACTATACGCGGCCACGGCCCGGCGTACCCGGCGGGAGGCATCCCATGCGACGGAAACCTCGTCGCGGGCCACGGAGACGAGATCCTTGATGAGGCCGTCGAGCAGCATGATGGATTTCAACGACTCAAGGGTCTCCGGCGCGGGACGCATGCTGCCGCCCCTGAGGATCGGCTCGCGCTCGGCCTCCAGTTCCGCCAGCTCGTCCCAGCGTCCTTCGGCGGCCGCGGCATGCATGGCCTCGGTCAGACCGAGGACGCGGTCGAGGTCGCACCAGACGACGCCGGTCACGCTCCCGCTCCGGCAGGCTGACGGGCGTCGACGGGAATCGCGATCCAGCTTTCGCGGATCTGCCCGAGCAGGCGGGTCACCTCGTCCAGCGCGTCCGCGTCGTTGTGCAGGTTGGCGTGCAAGAGGCGGCGGCTCATGTAGTCGTACAGACTATCCAGTTGCCCCACCAGCGGCGACTTCACCTCGTGGTTCAGGGCGGACTGCAGCGCCCCGACGATTTCGATGGCCTTCGAGATGGCCTCGCCCTTGCCGGCCACATTCCCGGTCACCATGTGGCCGAGGGCGAAGCGGATCTTCTCCAAAGCACCGTCCATCAGCATGGTGATGAGGCCGTGCGGGTCGGCGGTTTCGATGCCGCCTTGCGTACGGACCTGCTTGTAGGCGCCTGCGCCCTGGGAATATCCGAGTGCCATGAGTCTTTTCCTGGGAAGGCCGTCAGCTCTTGCTGGTGGTCAACGCGTCGAACTGCTGCTGGAGGAAGCTGCTGGTATTGCTGAGCTTGGTCATCATCGTGTCGAGCGCCGTGTACTGCTTGGTCAGGCGGTCGGAATAGGCCTTCATCGTGACGTTGAAGTCCGTTTGCTGCTGGGTGAGATCCTTGGCCTTCTTGTTCAGGTTGGCCGTGCGCTGGGTCAGGATGCCGCTGGACGAGGTCCAGCTGGTGATGAGCTTGTCCAGCTTGGGCGCGATGCCATCGCTGCCGCTGAGCAGGCCCTGGGTCTCCTTGGGATTGGTCGCGAGCGCCTTGGCCAGCTTGGTCGAATCGAACTTCAACGTACCGTCGATCTGGAACGCCACACCGAGGTCGCTCAGCGATTTCGGACCGGCGCCGGTGCCCGTGGACTGCGAGCCGACCAGCGAGGTGATCTGGCTCTTGATCGAGGTCAGCGTCGCGTCGCCGATGAGGGCGCCGACCTGCTGGTTGGTCGCGTCGTACTTGGTCAGCGTCTGGTAGGTGGAAACGAAGGCGTTGTAGGCCGCGACGAAGGAGGTGACGGCCGTGGACACCGCGGAGGGATCATTGGCGATGGTGACGGTGCTGGTACCCGTCTTGGACAAGGCGAGGGTGACACCGTCGATGGCGGTGGCCACGGTGTTCGACGAGCTCGTGGCGGGAAGACCGTCGATGGTGAACTCGGCATCCTGGGCTTTGACCGTCGCCGCATCGGTCGCTGGATCGAAGTTCAACTGAGACAGGTTGCCGTCGCCGCCGCTGGAGCTCACCGTGAAGGCGTTTGCCGCACCGGTGGAGGTGGACGTCAGCACGAGATGCGCGCCGTCGGTACCCGTGACGATGCTGGCGGTGACGCCCGGATTGTCCGAAGCCTTGTTGATGGAATCGCGGATGTTTTCGAGCGAGTTGGCGCCGGATGCGACGTTCAGGCTCATCGACTTACCGCCGATGGCGATCGTGAGCGTACCGGTGCCCACCAGGGTCTTGCTGGTGGCGAAAGCCGTCGAGGTGGTTTTCTGCGAGGTGGCCAGCTTGCCGACGACGATGTTGTACGTGTTCGGCTGGGCATCCGCATCCGCCGTGGCGGAAAGGATCGTCGAGTCACCGACGGAGGTCTTCTGCGTCGTGAACGCGCTGCCGTCCGTAAGTGCCTTCATCGCGTTCTGCAAGCTCGTCAGCGACGAGGTGAAATTGCCGATCGCGGAAATCTGGGTGGTGTTCGCGCTGACCTGGGCAGCCAGGGCGCTGTCCGTCGCCGAGCGCTTGTTGTTCGTCAGGTTGGTGACGATGCTCGCGACGTCGATGGAACTGGAACCGAGGGTGATGGGATTCGTCGCCATGAAGCTCTCCTGGAGGACGCCTCACTGCCCTGGGCGCCAATTTGTCGGCGGCTGGCTCCCTTTCGAGTGCCAACCGCCGACAACTAAGCAATTACCCTGCCAAACCCGGCGTTAACCGGATTTGGCGGTGTGACGCCTGTTACTGGAGCAGCTTGGAGACGATCTGCTGGGCCTGGTTCGCCTGGGCGAGGACCGACACGCCGGCCTGCTGCAGGATCTGGGCCGAGGACATGTTCGCCGTTTCCTGGGCGAAGTCGGCGTCCGTGATGGCGGACTTCGACGAGGTCAGGTTCTGCGAGATGTTCTGCAGGTTGGAGATCGTCGACTCGAAGCGGTTCTGCACCGCACCGAGGTCCGAGCGGAGGTCCGAGACCGACTGCAGCGCCGCGTCGATGCGGTTGATCGTCTGGTTGGCGCCGTCGACCGTCTTGACCGAGGAGTTGGCCAGGGTGTCGGTCGTGGAGACCGCCAGCGTACCGGCCGTCAGGCCAGCGTCGGCCGGAGCCGTGCCACCCACCGTGATCGCCTTCGCCGAAGCGAACTTCACCGCGCCGTCGGAACCGACGTAGGCGTTGATGCCCTGGCCCGACTTGGCGTTGATCGCGTCGGCCAGGTCCTGCGCCGAGTTGTACGTGCCGGCGAGGTCGAACGAGGCGTTGTCACCGACCTGCAGGGTGACGGCGCCGGCGGCGAGCGTGACCGGGGTCTTATCGCCGATGCTGACGCCAGCGGTCGTGGAGGTGGTGCCGAAGATCGACGCATTGGCGCCGGCAATGACCGGAGCCGTCGCGGTGTTGCCCGTGGCCGTGCTGGTGAACTCGATGCGGCCCGTCGTGGCGTTGACCGAAGCCGTGGCCGTGGCGCCGGCGCCCAGCTGCGTGTTGATTTCGGCAGCGACGCCAGCGGCGTCCGTCAGGTCCGTGGTCAGGCTGACCGCGGTGCCGTTGACGGTGAAGTTTGCGGGGACTGTCGAGAAATCGGCGGTGGCCAGGGCCTGGCCGGCCGTGGTGACGGCGCCCGAGGCGGCGGTGGCCGTGAACGCCAGCGAGGCGGAACCGGAGGCCAGCTGGCCGACCTGGTTGGCCTTCATGCCCTGGTTCAGGCCGACGGTGATCACTTCACCGACGTTGGCACCGACCTGGAAGCTCAGCGAGTTGGCCGAACCGTCGAGGACCTTCATGCCGTTGAAGTTGGTCTGCGTGGCGATACGGGTGACTTCCGCCAAGCGCTGCTGGACTTCGGCGTCGAGCGCGGCGCGGTCGCTGTCCGAGTTCGAGGCGTTGGTCGACTGGACGGCCAGTTCGCGGATGCGCTGCAGGTTGTTCGTGACTTCGTCCAGCGCCGATTCGGTCGTCTGCGACAGCGAGATACCGTCGTTGGCGTTCTGCACGGCGCGGTTCAGGCCGTTGATCTGCGTGGTGAAGCGGGTGGAGATGGCGAGGCCGGCGGCGTCGTCCTTCGCGCTGTTGATGCGCATACCGGAAGACAGGCGCTCGATGGCCGAGGACAGCTTCGTCTGCGAGGTGCTCAGGTTACGCTGAGCATTCAGCGACATGATGTTGGTGTTGATGGTCAGAGCCATGGGATTGATCCTTTGTAAGCGGAACCGAAATGCCGGAGGTTGTGCGGCGTAGTCCGGCGGGGTTCCGTTAGGGAAGCCTTCCGCCTCAGAGAGGTTTACGGCACGCCGGGAAGAAACTTGAGAACTTTTTCTACCTGTCAACCACTTTCTTGATCAGCACCCGTCAATGACGCCTCGCCGGCCGCTGTCAGGGTTCCTTATCGGCACGTCCGGCCCGGGGTTTAGGCCTCATTGCAAGAAAAAAGGCGGCCTCGCGGCCGCCTCCAATGCACTGCAAGAGGATCGACGCGTTTCTTATTTGAGGTAGTTGAACAAGCTCAGGTTCTGCATCTTCACGTACGACTGCTGCGCGGCGTCCAGGGCGGATTGCTGCTGGGTGAACTTGCTGATGGCGCTGGCGTAGTCGAGGTCCTGCAAGCTGGACAGCGTGTCGGCGTATTGCAACTTCACGTCCGCGCCGATCTGGGTCTGCTGGTCGAGCGTGTTCATGCGCGCGCCGATCTTCGTGCGCGTGTCGAGGAAGCTGGTCGCGGCCTGGTCCAGGTTCTGCAACTGCGCGTTGATCTGGTTGTTCATCGCCGCGCCGCCACCCGGTGCCTCGAAGGCGTTGATGATGCCGGCCACCGAGGAGAAGACGTCCTGCGACGACGAGGGGCCCACGGCGAAGGTGTCGCCCGTGGCCGGGTTGCCCGTGACATTGAGTTGCGCGCCCTTGAAGGCGATGGTGCCGGTGTCGCCCGTGTACGTCCCCGTGGAGATGACCGTATTGGTCGGGTCGTTGACGTCGCGGATCTCGTAGTCGGTGGCCGAGGTGAAGGTGATGCTGTAGCTGCCGCCGTCCCATGCGCTCGCATCGGTGACCGAGGTGGCACCCACCACGGCCGTGCCGGTATTGGTGGCACCCGCGCTGGTGACGAAGGTCCCGTTGCCGCCGCGGATCGACATGAAGACGTCGGCGCCGTTGTCGCCGGTCGCGACCTGCAAGCCCGCCGCCGCGGCGACCATGCGCTGGCCCTGGTCGCCGCCATAGTTCACGCTCAGGCCGTCGATGGTGAAGGGCTGGGTGGTGGTACGGTTGCCCGCGAAGATGTATTCGCCCTGCCCGTCCTTCGTGTTGCCCAGCGCGACCAGTTGTTGCAGCGTCTGCCGCAACTCCGTCGCGATCGATTGCCTCGATTCGTCCGTCTGCGTGCCGTTCATGCCTTCCAGCGTGAGCGAACGGATACGGTCGAGGATGTCGCCCGCCGACGAAAGCGACTGCTCTTCGACGGACAGGCGCGTGGTGGCCGACTGGATATTGCGTGTGTACTGGTCGTTCTGAGCGCTGGCGGAATTGGTGTCGACGGCGCGCGCGGCGGCCGCGGGGTTGTCCGCGGGGGTCTGGATCGCCTTGCCGTTGCCCAGCGAAAGCTGGGTCTGCGACATCTGGTACTGCCTGTCGAGCATCGAGTCGACGGCTTGCTGCTGGCCCCAGGAAGTGGAAATACGCATGGTCGTCAGCCCCGCACGGCGGTCATAAGGGAATCGAAGATGGTGTTCGCCGCGTTGATCACCTGCGCGGATGCCGCATACGCCTGCTGGAACCGCAGGAGGTTGGCCGCTTCTTCGTCCATGTTCACTCCGGAAAGGCTCTGCTGCGATGCCATCGCCTGGTCGAGGATGCTCTGCTGGGCGTCGAGCGCGGTGTTCGCCTGCGCGCCCGCCGTGCCCACCTGGGCGATCAGCTGGCTATAGGACTTGCCTACCGTGGTGACGCCGTTGTCGAGGACGCCCTTGTTGGCGACGTTCGCGAGCGCAAGCGCATTGCCGTTGTCACCGCTGGCCGAACCCGCCGGCTTCACGGTGAACGTATCGTTAGCGGCCGGCACACCGGAAAGCTTGAGCGTCCACCCGTTGCCGGTGATCGTGTCGCCGTCCGCATAAGTTTGCGGTGCGCCACCATTGATGGTGTACGTGGTCGGCGAGGTGAAGACGATGTTGGCCGGAGTGCTGAACGCCGGATCGGCGACATTGGTGACCGTGAGGGCGCCCAGGATGGCCTTGCCGGTGTTGCCGGAGGCCTTGGTCGCGGCCAAGGGACCCGATGCGGCGATCTTGTTGGTGTCGCTGACCGCCACGCTCATGGTGGAGGCGGCATTGCGCGTCGGCTGGATCTGGAAGCTGTCGCCGGCCTGGGGCGTGCCACTCGGCACCGAGATCGCCAGCCCGTCGATGAGGATGGGGTCTCCCGCGGCGCCCGTGCCCGTCGACGGCACGGTGACGCCGGCCGACGTCGTCACCGACCAGCCGGTTCCGTTGTAACGCATGATGTAGTCGGCGCTGCCGAGCTTGCCCACGTCGGTCACGGTCGCCGTGACCTGGGCGTTGCCCGTATTGCCTGTGTTGTTGAACACCGCAGGATCGCCGATGGTGAAGAAATCCCCACCCGCGTCGCCGTTGAGGTCGATACCCTGCGCATGCTGCTTGTTGAACGCGTCAGTGAGGGCGATGGCCGACCGGCCGAGCTGGTTGCGCGCCGGATCGAGCACGTTGGTGCGGAAATCGAAAGTCGCCCCGAGCGAACCGGAACCGAGCTGGCCACTGATGACGGAGCCGCCCGGTCCCACCACTTCCATGCGCGAGGAATCGTAGGGATTGGCGGCGGTGCTCAGCTTGGTGGCATCGGTGCCATTGACCAGGGGTTGCCCGTTGCCGACCGATACCGTGACCATGTGGTCGCTGCCCTGGGTGACGTTCACCCCCACCACTTGCGACAGCTGCGAGATCGCCTGGTCACGCGCGTCGAGCAGGTCGTTGGGCGCGGCGCCACCCGCATAGGCTTTCTGGATCTGTCCGTTGAGGTCGGCGATGCTCCGCGCCAGGCTGTTGATGCTGTCGACGGAGTTGCTGATTTCCTGGTTGGTCTGCTGGTCGATCTGCTGGAACTGCGACGACAGCGAGCGGAACGTGGAGACGAGGGTGCTCGCCTTGCCGATCAAGGCCTGGCGGCTCGCGGTGTCGACCGGTGCGTTGGCCAGGTCGCTCACGGCGCCGAAGAAGCCGTCGAGCGCGGTCTGCAGATTGGCCGAGCCGCTGACCGCGTTGTTCACCGAGGCGGTCAGGCTGGCGTATTGCGTGGCGCGGCTCTGGCCGGAGTTCGCCGACCACACCGACTGGGTGAGGAACTGGCTGTAGGCGCGCTGGACGCTGACCGCGTCGGCACCCTGGCCCACGTAATACCCGCCGTTGTACTGCGGCGCGCGCGCGTTGAACGACGTCGTCTGCCGCGTATACCCGGCCGTGTTGACGTTGCTGATGTTGTGGCCGACGGTGGACAGGCCGACTTGCGATGCAAGCAGCCCGGAGACGCCGGTGGAGAGCAAGTCGGCCATCGTTATTCCTTGTGATCTTTCATGGGCCCGTGTCTTACAGGTCCGCGGCGATGTGCTTCAGCGCGGCGAGCGCCTGCTTCATCACCGGACCGTTGGCGATATCGGTGAGCTTCTGCGCATAGCTGGGGTCGGTGGCGTAACCGCCCTTGACGAGGGCATGCGCGAAGCCGGCCACGTCGTCGCCCCGTCCCACGGCACCCGCATAGCGAGGACTGTTGGCGACCAGGTCGGCATAATCCTCGAACGAGTCGGACGGCGAGTCGTAGGCGCGAAAACTGTCTTTCCGGCGCACGGCGACGCCGTCTTCGTACTCGAGCGTCGGCACGTTCACGCGCTTGCCATCCCAGCTGCTGCCCGCCTTGATGCCGAACATGTTGAAACTGGTGGTGCCGCCCTGTGCCGGCAGATGCTTGCCCCAGCCTGTTTCCAGGGCGGCTTGTGCCAGCAGCGCGCGCACGGACACACCGAGCTTCTTCGCCGCCTCGATGGCATGCGGCGCAAGCTTCTGCACGAAGTCTTCCGGACCGGAAATGGACAGTTTGCCGACCGCGCCCGCCACCGCGTTCGCGCCATCGCCCACGGCTTTTCCGGCGCGGCCGAGCATCCGCTCCAGCGAGTCCATGAGGCCGCTGTCCTGGTCGGACGGCGACGAGACGGCGGCGGCGGTGCTGGCGTCGCCGGTGACACCGGCGAACAGGTCGTCCGGCGAACCGGCCTTCGACGTACTGCCGCCCAACTGGCGGATAAGCATGTCGGCGATGCCGATTCCCTTGCCCTGCGACAGCGTGAGCGACAACTGGTGATCGAACATGTCCCGATAGGCGTCGGCCGCCTGCGAGCCCATGATGTCGTCGCCCATCGCGGCGCTGGCGTCGCGCATGGACTTCAGCATCATCTGGGTGAAGATGGACTCGAACTGTTTCGCGACGGTCGGCAGGGCCGCCTTGGAGTCCTTTTGCGCAGCCGACCGCAATCCGGCGAACGCGGACATGTCCGTGTAGGTGCCGAGCCTCTGGGTGTCGACGGCGGCGGCCATGTCAGATCACCACCAGTTCCGCGTGCAGCGCGCCGGACTGCTTCAGCGCCTGCAGGATCGAAATGAGGTCGCTCGGCGACGCACCCACCTGATTCACGGCACGCACGATGGCGTCCAGGCTGGTACCCGGGCCGAACTTGAACATGTGGCCGCCTTCCTCGCTCACGGCGACCTGGCTGCTGGGCACCACGGCGGTCTGGCCGCGGCTGAACGCGCCGGGCTGGCTGACCTGCGGTTGCTCGCTGATGGTGACCTGGATCGAACCATGCGCCACCGCGGCCGCGCCCACCTTCACGTCGGAACCGATCACGACCGTGCCCGTACGCGAGTTCACGATGATGCGGGCCGGTGCGTCGCCCGGGGTGACTTCCAGGGCCTGGATGGTGGACAGCCACGACACGCGCTGCGAGGGGTCCAGCGGCGCGCGCACGGCGACCGACGCGGAGTCGATGGCGTTGGCCGTACCTGCGCCGAAGCTCTGGTTCACCGCCTGGGCGATGCGGGAAGCCGTCGTGAAGTCGGCCGTGTTGAGGTTGAGCATGAGGTCGCCGCCCTTGTCGAAGGACGAGGCGACGCTGCGCTCGATACTGGCGCCACCGGGGATACGGCCGCTGGCGGAGATATTCACCTGCACGCTGGAACCGCTCTTGCCCTGGGCGCTGACACCGCCGACGACGACACTGCCCTGGGCGATCGCATACACCTGCCCGTCGGCGCCCTTCAGCGGTGACATCAGCAGTTCGCCACCACGGATGCTCTTGGCATTGCCGATCGAAGCCACCGTCACGTCGATGCGCTGGCCGGGCTTGGCGAATGGCGGCAGTTCGGCCGTGATCGTCACCGCCGCGGCGTTTTTCAGCTGCGGACGGACGTTGGACGGCACGTTGACGCCGAACTGCTGAAGCATGTTCTCCAGGCTCTGCGTCGTGAACGGCGCCTGGCTGGTCTGGTCGCCACTGCCATCGAGGCCGACGACGAGCCCGTAGCCGATCAACTGGTTGCTGCGCACGCCGCCCACCTGAACCAGGTCGCGGATGCGATCGGCCTGCACGGGCACGACGATGCCCAGGGCCAGCACGGCGGCGGCGCTGCGAACGAGCATGCGGAGGCGCTGCGTGGTCTTCATCAGAATGGCATCCACTTCGAATCGAAGAAGCGTGACAACCAGCCGCGCGTGTTCGCATCGGCCAGCGTGCCCTTGCCCACGTACTCGATGCGCGCGTCGGCGACGCGGCTGGACGCGACGATATTGTCGTTGCCGATGTCCTGCGGACGGACGATGCCGGAGATGCGCACCAGTTCCTCGCCCTGGTTGATCGTCAGCCACTTCTCGCCGCGGACCACCAGTGCGCCGTTGGACAGGCGCTGCGCCACCGTGACGGTGATCTCGCCGGTGAGCTGGTTGCTCTGCTCGCTGGAGCCGTCGCCGGCGAACGCGTTGCTGCTGGACAGGGAACTGTCGGCGGTCTTCCCACCGATCCGCAGGCCCTGGCCGAGCAGGGTCGGCGACGAGAGGGTGTTGCCGTTCTTCTTGTTCGTGCTGGTCGCGGCCTTCTTGCTGGCCTGCGTGGACTCGACCAGGGTGATGGTCAGGATGTCGCCGATGCGATGCGCGCGCGGGTCGGCGAACAGTTCCATCGACTGCTGGTCGGCGTAGATGGAGCCGGTGGCCTGCGGCTGCGCAGCCGGTTCGACGGGAAGCGTCGCCGTGTACATCGGCTTGGGCGTGGGCGGGACGATGGCGCAGCCACCGAGTGCTGCGAACGGCAGCGCGGCGACGAGAAGGCGGACGAGGGAACGGTTCATGACGTTTCTCAGGTCTTGTTGGAGATGAACTGCAGCATCTGGTCCGCCGCGGAAATCGCCTTCGAGTTCATCTCGTAGGCGCGCTGCGTCTCGATCATGTTCACCATTTCCTCGACCACGTTGACGTTCGAGGTTTCCAGGGAGTTCTGTTCGATGGTGCCCAGGCCGTTGAGGCCCGCGGTACCGGTCTGCGGCGCGCCACTGGCCGCCGTTTCCAGGTAGAGGTTGTCGCCGCGCGGTTCGAGGCCCGCCGGGTTGACGAAGTCGGCGAGCTGGATCGTGCCGATCTGCTGTGAAGCCGCACTGGCGGCGGTCGTCACGCTGACCGTGCCGTCGGTGCCGATGCTGATGGTCTTCGCGTTGGCGGGAATGGTGATCGCGGGTTCGAGCGGGTAGCCGTCGTTGGTGACGATCTGGCCGTCCTGGTCCTGCTTGAGGCCGCCGTCGCGCGTATAGCCGACGGTGCCGTCGGGCAGGGTCACCTGCAGGAAGCCACGGCCCTCGATGCGCATGTCCAGCGGATTGTCGGACTGCTGCACGCCACCCTGCTCGAACATCTTCTGCGTGCCGACCACGCGCACGCCCGTACCGAGCATGAAGCCGGTGGGGGACTGCGTCTGTTCGGTCGTCTGCGCACCGGCCTGGCCGCGGTTCTGGTAGGACAGGTCCTCGAACTCGGCACGCGAGCGCTTGAACGCGGTCGTGTTGGTGTTGGCCAGGTTGTTCGATACGACATCCATGCGCGTCTGCTGCGCATCGAGGCCGGTCTTGGCGATCCAGAGGGACGTGAACATCGTTGACTCCTGCGCGCGGGCGCTTTACGTGCCGGCGACGGTTTTGCGTCGCCCGGCGGTGGTTACCCCACCTGTAGCAATTTCGATGCCGACTGGGCGTTGTCGTCGGCGGTCTTGATCGAACGGACCTGCATTTCGAATTCGCGGGACAGCGAGATCATCTTCACCAGCACGTCGGAAGGATTGACGTTGCTCGATTCCAAGGCGCCGGCATCGACGCGCACGTTGGCGTCGGCAGGCGCCTGGGTACCGTCCTTCATGTGCATGAGGCCATCGCTGCCATACGCCAGCTGGTCGTTGCCCGGGTTGACCAGCTTGATCCGGTCGGTGGTGGCGACGGTGGCCGGGGTTTCGCCGAGCGGCACGACCGAGATCGTGCCGTCGGAGCCGATCTTCACACTGGATGCCTGCGGGATCGTGATCGGGCCACCGCCGCCAAGCACCGCGTTGCCGCGCATGTCCGTCAACAAACCGTCGGCGTCGATGCGCAGGTTTCCGGCACGGGTGTAGCCTTCCGTGCCGTCCGGGGTCTGCACCGCGATCCAGCCATCGCCCTGCACCGAGATGTCGAGATCGTTGCCGGTCTGCATCTGGTTGCCCGCGGTCATGTCCCAACCGGTGCCTTGTGCCACGCCATTGATACGCGTCTGCAAACCATCGCCCTGCACCGGCAGGCTCTGGAACGCCGACAACTCCGCCTTGAACCCGGCAGTGTTGGCATTGGCGAGGTTGTGTGCCACCTCGGCCTGCGCACGCATGATCTGCGTGGCGCCGGTCATCGCGACATATACGGAGCGGTCCATGGCGGAATCCTCGGGAGCCGTCGGGCGCGGGCGCGCTTAGTTGCGGATGTTGATGATGGTCTGGGTCAGCTTGTCGTCGGTCGAGATGACCTGCGCGTTCGCCTGGTAGTTGCGCTGCGCCTTGATCATGTTGACCAGCTGGGCGGTCAGGTCGGCGGTGTTGGACGACTCGAGCGAACCGGCCTGGATGGTGCCGACATCGCCGGAGTTGGCGACGCCACGGATCGGCTGGCCCGATTCCGACGACGGCACCCAGTTGGTGTCGTTGAGCTGGCGCAGGCCCTGGTTGTTCGCGAAGGTGGCGATCGCCAGCTGGCCCAGCGGCGTGGAGACGCCATTGGAATAGATGGCCGAGACGGTACCGTCCTTCGCCACGTCGATCTTGGAGAACGTGCCGGCGGCGTAACCGTCGTTGAGCACCGCCGTGGTGGCGAAGGTGTTGCCGAACTGGGTGACCTTGTTCATGTCGATGGTCAGGTCCATCGGCGCGGCACCCGGGTTCGGCGACACCGCGCCGAAGTTCAGCTTGCCGCCGTTGGTCGGCACCAGCGCACCGCCCGAATTGAACGCCACCTGCTGCGGCGTGCCGACCTGCGTGCCGTCCACCGTCATGCTCACGTTCCACGTGTTCGCGGCGGTCGCGTCCTTCACGTAGTACAGGTTGACCGTGTGCGAGGCGCCGAGCGAGTCATACGCCTGGAAAGTCGACAGGTTGTTGTAGGTCTTGTCGTCCGTCGGATCGAACGCGCCGCCGGTCGGCGCCGTGGCGTTGGACGGCAGGTTCGCCGTGATGCCGATGCCGGCGCTGGCCTTGGCCGGGCTGGAGCCGTTGGTGATCTTCAGGTCGGCGAGGCTGCTGATGTCGAAACCGCCCGTGGCGGTCGGCGGATAGGCCTGCACGAACTGGCCCGTGCCGTTGATGATGTTGCCGTTCTCGTCCGGGTGAAAGTTGCCCGCGCGCGAGTACGAATAACCCGCGCCGTCACGAAGCGTGAAGAAGCCCGCGCCACTGAGGGCGAAATCGTAGGAGTTGCCGGTCTGGGTGACGTTGCCGTCGCCGAACTGCTGGGCGATGTTGGTCAGGCGCACGCCGCTGCCGGCGGCCGTGGCCGAGAGGTTCTCGCCGGCCACGGAATAGACCTGCGAGAACTCGGCGCGCGAGCCCTTGAAGCCGACCGTGTTCACGTTGGCGATGTTGTTGGCGGTGACTTCCAGGTCGGAAGACGCCGCGTTGATGCCGCTGAGGGCGATGTCGAATGGCATGGTGGGTTTCCTCGCTGGAATTACAGGATTTGTGCGATCTGGCTGAGCAGGGCACCGCCGTAGCCGGCCACCTGCACGTAGGTTCCGTCGGTGCCCGAGGCGCCGACGCCTTCCACCTTGCCGCGAACGAAGGTATCGATCGCGGTTCCGCCGGAAGTAGCGGATATCTTGTAGACGCCGTCGTCCAGCTGCGTGCCGTCGTCGGACTTGCCGTCCCACGTGAAGGGGACGAGGCCGGCATCGGGCTGGCCCAACGAAATCGTGCGGACGGTGTTCCCGGCCGAATCCTTGACCTGCACGTTCACGTAGGTACCCGACGTACCGACGTTGACGGCACCGCCGAACGTGCCATCGGTGAGCTTGCCCGCCGTGGACGGCACCAGCACTTCCTGGCCCACCAGCGCCGCGGCGCGCACGAACTGGTCGCCGCTGAGGTTGGTGGCCAGCGAGTCGAACGACTGCTGCAGTTCCTGGGTGGCGGCCACCTGCGAGAACTGCGCCATCTGGGCCACCATCTGGGTGGAGTCCATGGGCTTGGTCGGGTCCTGGTTGGTCATCTGGGTGACCATCAGCTTCAGGAAATCCGACTGGCTCAGCGTCTGCTGTTGAAGCTGGCCGGAGGACGACTGGGCGGTGGAGGTTGAGCTGCCGTTGACGGTATCGACTGCCATGGGAATCCTTACTTGCCGAGGTCGAGCGTCTTCTGCATGAGCTGCTTGGCGCTGTTCATGACTTCGACGTTGTTCTGGTAGGAGCGCGACGCGGAGATCATGTTGACCAGCTCGTCGACCGGGTTGACGTTGCTCGAATACACGTAGCCATTGGCATCGGCGAGCGGGTTGGACGGCTCGAAGCGCGACTGCACGGGCGCCTGGCTTTCGGTGACGCCGAGCGTGCGCACGCCCTCGTTCTCCATCTGCCCGTTCACCTGGCGCTGCACCGCAGAGAACAAGGGCTGCTTCGCGCGGTAGGCACCGGCTTCGCTGCTCGCGAGGCTGTCGGCGTTGGCCATGTTGCTGGCCGTGGTGTTGAGGCGCGCCGACTGCGCGGCCATGCCGGAACCGGCGACATCGAAGATCTTGAGCAGGCTCATGAGCTGGACCCTGTGATGGCGAGGCGCATGGTGTGGATCTGCGCATTGATGAAGCCGAGCGACGCCTGGTAATGGATGGCGTTGGCGGCGAACTGCGCCTGCTCGACCTGGGTATCGACGGTGTTGCCGTCCATCGTCGGCTGGGTCTCGGCGCGATAGGCGAGCTTCTGGGCATCGGCGAGCGCCGCGGCCGGGTTGCCCCCGATATGGCCGGCCTCGGTCGCGGTCATCGGCAACGTATTGCCATCCACGGCGCCGGTGGCGGCGGTCATGACCTTGCGGAAATCGAGATCGCGGGCGAGAAAGCCGGGCGTATCGGCATTGGCGAGGTTCGAGGAAATCACCTCGGCACGGCTCTGCCACAGGCCAAGGGCCTGGGCGTGAACGCCGAACAGCGCATCGGGTTTGTCGATCATGGGCTCTGCCCTCTCGTGACCTTGGCCCGAGGGGTTGAGCAATTCGCGTGCCACGCGAGGGCGGCACGGGTGAAACGGCGTCGTGGCGCCGTTTTCAGGGACGGGGGACCATGTCCACCCGCTACCGTGACGGAATTCCGGCGCCCGCCTGCGTCACATCGCTGACAGGGTGGCGGCGGCTATCAGGCCGGCAGCAACTCGAGCACGGCGGTGGCCAGCACGTCGGGCTGGAACTTCGCGATGAAGCGGTCGGCGCCGACCCGTTCCACCATCGCCTCGTTGAAGACGCCACTCAGGGAGCTGTGCAGCAAGACCTTGAGGTGACGCAGCTGGGCGTCCTCGCGGATGGCGCGGGTGAGCGCATACCCGTCCATCGCTGGCATCTCGATGTCGGACACCACCAGGGCGATCCGCTCTGCGGCCGGTCCCATCGCCAGGCTGCGTAGCATGTCGAGCCCTTCGCTGCCGTCCTTGGCCACCACGCACTCCAGGTCCATCTTGCGGAAGAGGTCGACCAGTTGCGTCCGGGCGACGAGGGAGTCGTCGACCACGAGCACCCGGCGATTCGACGCCTGCTGGACCTGGGCCGCCTGCTGCACGCGTTCGGACAGTTCCGCCACGCGTGGATCGACGCTGGCCAGCACCTGCTCGACATCGACCACCGCCATCAGGTTGCCGTCCAACCGGGTTACCGCGTTCACGCGCGGGCCATAGCCCAGCGCGGGGGGCGGCGCCACCAGGTTGCCGCCGTCCACATGGACGATACGGTCCACGTCGGAGACCAGGAAACCCTGCACCGACCGGTTGAACTCGGTCACGATCAAGTGCGCCCCGTCCTCCGTGGCAAGCGGCGGATAGCCCATGGCCGCGGCCAGGTCGACCACTGGAATCGTGCTGCCGCGGTAGTCGAAGCTGCCCGCGACGAGCTCGTGCATGCTGGGCATACGCTCCAGCCGCGGCCGGCGCAGTACCTCGCGCACCTTGAACACGTTGATGCCGAAGGCCTGGCCATCGCCCAGCCGGAACAGCAGCATCGCCACGCGGTTATGGCCCGCGAGGCGGGTGAAGGTTTCCACGGTATCGAGGAGCGGTCGGGCCATGGGCTGCGCATGCGTCTATGGAAGATGTCGCGGAACGTATCGGCCGGGGACGGGCGAGCTTGAGGTGCGCCTCATGGCATGACGATTGCTTGGCTCAAGAAGCCGGCCTTCCTACCGATGTAGTGAGGCGACCACCCGAACAAAGCGAAAGCGAAATCATGACCCTCCTCTGGAGCCAGCACGTCCGCCTCCTAGCCCACGCCGCCGCCACGGGCGACACCGCGCGCGTGCGGGCGCTCGCCGCCCAGTATCCGGCAGCCGCGAGCGCGCTGGGTGCCTTGCTCAAGCCCGCCGAGCCACGTACCGCGGCGGCGACGACCATCCAGGCCATCGAGCAACAGGGCATGGTGTTGACCAATGCCCAGGCGCTCGGCACGACCCTGCAGGAACTCGGCACCGCCGTCGAAGGCGCGCGCGATACCGCCGGTCGATTGACGGAAGCCAGCGCCAGGATTTCGACGGCGATCGACCAGGCCCATGCCGGCGTCGCCGGGATGGCCGATGCCGGCAGCCAGGGACAAACCACGTCGGCCGAACTCGACGGCCAACTGCGCCTGCTGCGCAGCGCCTTGTCGGGGATGAGCCGCAACCACGCCCAGTTCGCCGATTATTTCACCGCCATCCGCAAGCTCACGGCCGCGGTGCAGGACATCGCCCACCAGACCAATCTCGTGGCGTTGAACGCCGCCATCGAGGCGGCCCGTGCCGGTGAAGCCGGCCGTGGCTTCGCGGTGGTGGCCGACGAAGTGAAGCAACTGGCGGAAAAGACCACGCAGGCGACCGCCGAGATCGATCAGGTCACCCAGGCGGTGGGCGAATTCTCCGGACATCTCGACGAGGCCGTGCAGACGAGCCTGCGCCGCCTGGACCAGTCGCAGTCCGGTATCGCCGGCATGCAGGCCTCGCTCGGACGCGTCGACGACGCCGTGCGTGGGGCGCGCGGCAGCCTCGAGGCCGCACGCGAAGGCATGGGTGCGTTGCAGGGCCGCATCGCCGCGATCCAGGCCACGCAAGGCACGCTCAGCCGTATCGGCAACGACGCACGGCGCCAGGCCGACGCGGCCGCGCGCGCCGCCGTCCTCGCCCATCGCCTGAGCCTCGCGAAGCTGGAAACCGAGGGCAACCTCGATGCCGCCAGCCTCAGCCAGATGATTCGCGAAGCCAGCCAGGGCTTGCGCTATGCCCTCGAACTCGCGTCGCGCGACCCGTCCAGCCTCGACCGCCGCTGGCTCGACACCACCCCGATGATGCGTTGCATCGACCAGTTCCGCGCGCGCCGGCCCGACGACTCCGCCGATGCCATCCGCGCCGCCGGCGAGCGTTTCTCCATCCTCGCCTCGCAGTACGCCATCACCCTGGGCGAAGGCCGCCACGCCGATGCCGGGCACATGCTGCCGGGCCTCGTGAAGGAGTTGGATGCCATCGCGCAAGGTCTTTCCACCTCGCTGGCGGAACGCGCCGCGTGATCCATCGCGTTCTCGCCATCGGCCTCGCCTTCGCCGCGATGCTCGCCGTTCCCCCGTCCGTGGAAGCGGGCCAGTCGCTGGACGCGATACGCGACACCGCCGTCGACTGGCTGCAACAGCATCGCAACCTGCCGGGCGCCCGCATGACCGCCGAGGCCAGTACCCTCGACAGCCGGCTGCGCCTCGCCGATTGCGCCGCCCCGCTGGACGCGTCGTTGCCCGGCAATCGCCCGCTCGGGGCACGGGTCAGCGTGACGGTCCACTGCCCCGTGCCGGGCGGCTGGACGGTGCGCGTGCCCGTGCGGGTGAAAATGCTCACCAACGTGCTGGTCACCAGCAGGCCGCTCGCCCGCGGTGACGGCATCGGCGCGGGCGACGTCCATGCCGAAGAACGCGACATCGCCACGCTCGCGTATGGCTACGTGGCCGACCTCGACCAGATCGGTGGCCGTTCGCTGGCCCGGCCGCTCGGCGCGGGCACGGTGCTCACCCCCGGCATGCTCGCCGGCCGCCAGGCCGTGCGCATCGGCGACGCCGTGAGCATGGAAGCCAGTGTCGACGGCGTGACGATCCACGCCGAAGGCGTGGCCATGGGTGCCGGCGATACCGGTGCGCGTCTCAAGGTCCGCAACGCCTCGTCGGGCAAGGTGCTCGACGCGATCGTGAGCGGCCCCGGCACCGTCGCGGTCCTGCCGTGAACGAAATCCGAACCAGGTCACACTTCACGGCCCGGGGCCGGCTAAAGTTCGCCCGCCGGCCGCCGATAAAGGTCTGACGGAAAAATGATCCGAGGGATACATCCATGACGACGACCATCAAACCCGGCCTCCAGGCCCCGCAGCCCCAGGTGCAGCTCCGCACCCAGAACCCGGCCGCCGGCTCCGCCGGTTCGACCCAGGGCACCGGTTCGGTGCGCCCGAGCGACGACAGCGTCAAGATCACGGATTCGGCCAAGGCGCTCGACGCCGCGAGCCGCGGCGACGACATCGATACCAAGCGCGTGGACGAGATCCGCGCCCGACTCGCCGATGGCACCTACAAACCGGATGCCCAGGCCATCGCCAGCAAGTTCCTCGCGCTGGAAGGCCAGATGGGCGGTAGCAAGGCATGACCGGCCCGCTCGGCCCCGACTTCGATGCCGCGCTCGTCGCGGTCATGGGCGACCTCGCCCGTGAGGTCGACGCCCTGCATGCCAGTCTGGTCGAAGAGCGCATGGCCCTTGGCCAGGCGGACCCGCAGGCGCTGGAAGCCGCCGGCCGGGCGAAAGGCAAGCTGCTCGACCGGATCGAGAAACTCGACGTGGAGCGTCGCCAGTTGGGCGACGCGGCCGGCATCGACAGCCTCCTCGATCCGCGTTGGCTGCACACCCTCGAGCGCCTGGGCGAATGCCGGCAGCTCAATGAAGTGAATGGACGCATCGTCGCCCAGCGAATGGGCCACGTCCGCCAGGCCCTCGCCCTGATCTCGGGCGAATCGCCAGGCGGCTCGACCTACGGCCGCAACGGCGTGGCGAAAGTGAATCTTCGTTCCGCGACCCTTGCACAGGTTTGACCGAAACGAAGCAGCGATACTCAAGTCTCACCCAGACGGCGCAAGAAGGAAGCAATGGCAGCACATCCCCAGCCGGCAGCGGTGAACGACGACGGTATCCTCCCCATCGTCCGCGTGCCCATCCTGGACAAGAAGCAGTCCCTGTTCGCTTATGAACTGCTCTTTCCCCGGCCGATCGGCAGCGATATCGATGCCGCCTCGCTCGCCCATACGCAGGCGACGCTCAGCGCGATCGCCGACGGCAGCCTGAAGCGCCTCGTTCGCGACAATCGCGCGTTCCTGCACATGTCGCGCGACCTGCTGTTGCAGCACGCCGACCTCCTGCGCCACAACGCCCGGCTCGGCGCCAGCATCAGTGCCGACGTCGGCACCGACGAACAGCTCCTGGTGAAGCTGCGCGAACTGAAGGGCCACGGTTGCCTCTTCATGCTCGAGGATTTCAACCTGCCCGCCGATCCGGAACACCGGGCCGGCGTCGATGCCTTGCTGCGCATCGTGCAGTTCGCGAAGGTGGCGGTGGATCATCGTCACCCCGTGGCCGCCCGCGCGCACATGGATTACGTGCACGCGTTCGGCGTGAAGGTGATCGTCACCGGCGTCGATACGCACGAAACCTTCGTCGACTACGCCGACCAGGACGTCGACGGTTTCCAGGGCAAGTACCTGCTCCGCCCGGAGCGCGTCGACATGCCGCGCCTGAGTCCGAGCAAGCTCGGCGTCCTGCGCCTCATGGGCGCGCTGCAAGACCCGGAGAACGGCCCGGTCGAACTCGGCAAGATCATCCGCGACGACGCCATCCTCAGCTACAAGCTGCTGGGCTGCGTGAACTCCGCCTACTTCGCCCTGCCCCGCCAGTTGAAGTCGGTGGAACAGGCGGCGGTGTTCTTCGGCGTCAACCGCATGCGCAACTGGATCTTCACCATGGCCGTATCGGGCATGGACGAGCGTCCGCCGGAATTGCTCCGCCTTGCCCTGATCCGCGCGCACATGTGCGAGAAGCTCGCCCGCGCCATCAAGCCTGAACTGCAGGAAATGGCCTTCACCGCCGGCTTGTTCTCACTGCTGGACACGCTCATGAACGTGTCCATGGCCTATGTGCTCGAGCACCTGCCGCTGGCGATCGAGATCCGCGAAGCCTTGCTGGAAGGAACCGGACCGTTCGCTCCGATCCTCGACCAGATCCGCCATTGGGAACAGGGCGAACTGGAAAGCGACACGGCTTTGCGCGAGCAGCACGTGCACACGATGGCGGCGATGTACGTGGAGGCGGCGAACTGGGCCGACCACGTCTACTCCTTCGCCGATGGCACGGCGGCCGTCGAAGCCGAGGCCTGAACCCGCCAGATCGCAAGCCCCGCGCCCAGCACGGCCACCAGCAACCATACGCTGGCCGTCATCGCGTCGCCGGTCAGCCACATGACGCCGGCGACGGCGGATACCACCACCGCGCCGATGCCGATGGCGAACAGCACGTCGTTACGTAGACGGCTGGTGCAGGCGAGCAGCAGCGACCCGAGTATCGCCAGCACGAACGAACCCGCACGCGCGAGCATGACGGCGTCCGGCGGTTCGGGCAGCGCGGGCAGTACGTCGAGCAGGCTGCGTTCGCCCACCTGGACGTCGAAGCCATTGTCGCCATCGCGGCTCGCCGCCGGCACCAGCGTGTCGCCGTCGATGCGTGCCAGCACGGTCATCGGTTGCAAAGGCACCGCTTCCCAGCTGATGCGCAGGTCACCGAGGCGAGGATTGGCTGGCTTGGCGCTCGTGACCAGCGCGTCGCCGGCGCGCTGGAAGGTGGCGGCCAGGTTCGGCGGAAGTTTCTTCTCGTCCGGCGGAACGGCCACGCGTCCCGGGAACGCGCGCAGGATCGTCTCGGACAGCTTGAAGTTACCCAGCTTCACCTCGCCGGCTTCGAATTGCCTGCCCTGGATCGGAAAGGCACCCGGATTCACGTGGCCCGCCGGCTTGGCGAAATTCGTGGCGTCGATGGGGCGGTCCACCCAATCGAGCTCATAGTGGGAGGCGCCGCCCACGGTGATCTCGCGCCACTGGAACATCTCCACGTGGCGGATGAGGATCGGCGATTCCGCGCGGACGTCGAATTCCGGGTCGCGCGGCGCCTCGACGATCAATGGCATGCCGCTGACCCGGGTGAGCGCACCGTATTGCCCGGACGTGGGTCGTCCCGCGGCGCCGAGGTCGAGCACCGGCGAGCCATGCCGCGCCAGCGCGGCGGCGTAGTCCATCACGCGGCGTTCGTTCCAGGCGACGAGGCCCAGGCCGGCCAGCAACAGCACGGCACCGGCGAGCCGGGTTCCCAAGGCCATCCCCGTCTGGTTCATCCTGTAGTTCGATGACATCCTGCCCCCATCCCCTGCTCGCCTAGACATCGAGCCCAGCCAGTCGCCCAAGCGTATCGGCCGCCGTGTAGCGGCCCTTGTCGTCTTTCTCCACCTTCGCCAGCGCGCAATCGTGATCGTGCGTGAAGAACAGCTTCACGCCACGCGCGATCTTGTCGTCCAGGAAGGACTTTTTCTCGTCGATGAGCTTCTCCGGCCAGCGGTCGTATCCCATCGTCACCGGCACGTGCACCCAGGCGCGTCCGGGAATGAGGTCGGCGCAGAACACCACGCCACCCACTTCGGCGAGCATCAGCCCGGGCGTGTGTCCTTCGGAGAATTCGAAGCGCACGGCGTCGCCCAGCGACGATGGCTTGCCCTCTTCCACCAGTTCCAGCCGGCCGCTCTCTTCCAGCAGCCGGACGATGTCGGGAATGAAGGAGGCGCGATCGCGTGGATGCGGGTTCCGGGCGCGTTCCCAATGCGCCGCCCCGACGAGGAAGCGCGCGTTCGGGAACAGCAGCCGTGCCGGCTCACCTTCCGCCCATGGAGCGAGCAAGCCACCGGCATGATCGAAATGCAGGTGCGAGAGCACCACCGCGTCGATGTCTTCATGGCCCAGCCCCGCCTCGGCGAGCGAATCGAGCAGCACGTGCCGCTCCTCCACCACGCCGTAGCGCTCGCGCATCGCGGGCTCGAAGAACGCGCCGATGCCCGTCTCGAAGAGCACGTTGCGGCCATCCAACCCGGTGACGAGCAGGCAACGACATGCCAGCGGAATGCGGTTCTGTTCGTCAGGTTCGATCCAGCGCGCCCACATGGCGCGCGGCGCGTTGCCGAACATGGCGCCGCCGTCGAGCTTTTGCGAATTGCCGATCAGTGACCAGAGCTTCATGGGACGGACTTTACTGCACCTACCTTGCCCAGGCCCGAAGGACGGCGTGGATCGGTGGCGGCATCCAGCGCGTTGGTCCGGTGATCCCAGGTGACCACGTTCATGAAACCCCACGGCGACCGGGTCTTCAATACGTGGCCCATGTCCGTGAGCGTCTTGGCCGTGGCCTCGTCGAACGCACCCGCTTCCACGTCCACGCGATCGGGCAGGTACTGGTGGTGATAGCGTTTCTGAGCCGTGATCTGGGAGGCGCTCTTGCCGTCGATGAAGGCGAGGATGCCTTCGAGGACCTGCGTGATGATGGTCGAACCACCCGGTGAACCGATCACCGCCGTGCGATCGGCGCCGAAGACGAAACTGGGTGTCATCGAGGAAAGCATACGCTTGCCCGGTTCGGGGGCGTTGGCCAGTGCGCCGCGAAGGCCGAAGGCGTTGGGTTGGCCCGGCACCAGGGCGAAGTCGTCCATCTCGTCGTTGAGCACCACGCCCGTACCCTTGGCGACGAAGCCCGAACCGAATTCCAGGTTCACGGTGAGCGTGGACGCCACCATGTTGCCGTCGGCGTCGATCACGGAAAAATGCGTGGTGTGCATGCCCGGATCGGCCGCCATGGCCGCCGGCAGCAAGTCGGACGGGGTCGCCTTGTCCGGCGAGATGGTCGCGCGCAAGCCGTCCGCGTAGTACTTCGACAACAGCATGTCGAGCGGCATCTTCACGAAGTCCGGATCGCCCAGGTATTCGTTGTGGTCGCGGAAGGCGCGTCGCATCGCTTCGATGGTCAGGTGCGTGGCATGGGCGAGATCGAGCTTGGCGAGGTCGAAGCCGGCGAGGATGTTGAGCACCTCGGCGATCGCCACGCCGCCCGACGACGGCGGCGGCGCGGTGACGATGCGGTAACCCTTGTAGTCGACGCTCAGGGGCTCGCGCTCCTTCACGCGGTACGCCTCCAGATCGGCCTCCGTCCAGTTGCCGCCGGCACCGCGCGAGGCGGCAACCAGCAACGTCGCCGTCTCGCCCTTGTAGAAGCCGTCGGCGCCCTTGGCGGCAAGGCGTTCCAGCGTCTTCGCGAGGTCGGGCTGGCGCAAGGTCCAGCCCTGCGCGGGCACCTTGCCGTCGGGCAGGTAGATCGCGGCCGATGCGGGGTAGCGCGCGAGGACGTCCTTGCGGTCCTCGATGGTGCCGATGAAGCGCGCGTCGGGCTGGAAGCCCTCCTTCGCGATCCGGATCGCCGGGGCCAGCGATGCGGACAAGGGCAGCTTGCCGTAATGCTCGGCCATCCAGGCCAGGCCCGCGGGCTCACCCGGAATGCCAGCCGACAACGGGCCGTTGGTCGATACGTCGCGGTTCGGCTTGCCGTCCTTGCCGACGTAGACCTTCATGTCCACGGCCTTGGGCGCCGTTTCGCGGGCGTCGATGAACACGTTGCGCCCATCGGACGCCTTGTGAAGCAGGGCCATGAAGCCACCGCCGATGCCGGAACTCTGCTGTTCCACCACGGCCAGCGTGGAGGACACCGCGACGGCCGCGTCAAACGCGTTGCCGCCCTTGGCGAGTACTTCGAATCCGGCATTGGTGGCCAGGAAGTTGGCGCTGGCGATGGCGGCCTGACCGGGGCCCCGTGAAGCGGGAGCATCCTTGGCGGCAGCCTGGCCGGCACCGACGACGAGGAAAAGGCTCGCGGCAAGTACGCGCCACGACGGAGCATGGACCATGGGGATTTCTCTCCGAAAGGGATATCGCTACCCCTGAGATTAACCCATGACACCCGTGGAGCGTTTACGTGCCGGCCTTCGCCATCAGGTGTTCGTACTTGAGCATGAGTTGCTCGCGCGTTTCCACGTGGTCGGGATCGTGCGGGATGCACTCGACCGGACATACCTCGACACATTGCGGATTGTCGAAGTGGCCGACGCACTCCGTGCACAGGTTCGGGTCGATCACGTAGTACTGCTCGCCCAGCGAGATGGCCTTGTTCGGGCACACGGGCTCGCAGACGTCGCAGTTGACGCAGGTATCGAGGATAAGCAGGGACATGGCCCCATTTTACCCTACCTGCGCCCGCCCGGCCGCCCCCAGCGGAAGCCGTGCCTCATAGGAGCCGACCTCGACGGAAACCGTGCCTGGTGGGAGCCGACCTTGTCGGCGATGGGTGCTTGCCCCAAGCCCTTTGTGGGAGCCGACTTCGTCGGCGATGGGTGCTTGCCTCGAACTGGCCCGCTGCCGCGGGATCGCCGACGAAGTCGGCTCCCACAAGAGTGCGGTTCCCATCAGGGTGAGGCTCCCACAAGGATGCGGCTCCCATCAGGGCGCGGCTGCCACGGGGCGCACGAAAAAGGGCGCCGCAAGCGGCGCCCTTCGTCCGAGCCGGTTACCCGGCTCGATTACATCGCGACGAAACGGAACGTCGCGCCGCTCGGGCCGACGGCGTCGGCGACGCGCTGCTGGTCGGCCTGGTCGCCGATGAACAGCACGATCACGTTCTTGAACGAGCCCGGGTTCGCACCCTTGAAGGCCTCGACCATCAGGTCGGCGGTCTTGGCCGACTCCGGGCCACCGAAGACGAGCATGTTGCCCGGGGTGACGCCACGGGCGACGGTGCCCTGCACGTTCTCGAGCTGGCGCGCACGGCCGTCCTGGCCCGCCTGGTCGTCACCCGCCGGCACGAAGTACGGGAACGGACGGTCGGCCGTCATGCCCTGCATGTTCTTACGCACGATCTGGCCGAAATACTGGCTCCAGGCCTTGGTATCGGTCGCATTGGTCGGCTTCGCGACAGCGGCTTCCTGCTGCGTGGCAGCCTGGTCGGTGTCTTCGGACTTGTTGCAGGCCGAGAGGGCCAGGGCGGCGGTCAGGGCCACGGACGCGGCGAGGACGAACTTACGCATGATGATCACCTTTGGTTTCAAGAGTTGCGCCAGCGCTGGCGCATGGCCTGCTGCACCGCCGGATGCACGAAGCCGGAAATATCGCCACCCAGGCGACCGATTTCACGCACGAGCGAGGAGGAGATGAAGCTGTATTGCTCCGCCGGGGTCAGGAACAGCGTCTCGGCCTGGGGAATCAGGTGACGGTTCATGCTGGCGAGCTGGAATTCGTATTCGAAGTCCGACACGGCGCGCAGGCCACGAAGGATCACGCCCGCGCCGATCTCCGTGACGAAGTGGGCGAGCAGGCAGTCGAAACCACGCACCTCCACGTTCGGCAGGTCGGCGAGGGCCAGGCGGGCCAGCGCGATGCGCTCGCCCAGGCTGAAGCCCGGACCCTTGTTCCGGCTTTCCGCGACGGCGACCACGATGCGGTCGAACAGCGGCGCCGCCCGCGACACGAGGTCGGCGTGGCCGTTCGTGATGGGATCGAACGTGCCGGGATAAACGGCGAGACGCGGATTGGCCGGCAGAGGAGTCATGGATGGAGGTCGAGAGAAAACGCGGGCTAGCTTAACGGATCGGCAGGTGTGCGGCGATAGAGGGCGTAGGCCACCTCCCCGGCCTGCCCCCGGCGGTGCGGCAGCCAGTTGTCGGGCAAGGCGAAGACGGCGCCACGGGGCGACTCCACGTAGATCCACGCGTGCGCCGCCAGCCAGCCACCCTCTTCCAGCGCCCGCGCCGTATCCGCCCACGCATCCAGTGCGAATGGCGGATCGAGCAGGACGAGGTCGAACGGTCGTCCGGGCCCGCGCAGCCACCGGCTGGCATCGTCACCCACCACCTCCCCGGATACCTTGAAACGCGCCAGGTTCGCCTTCAACGCGGTCGCCAGGCGTGGCTCGCGCTCCACGAAGGTGACCGCCGCGGCACCGCGCGACAGCGCCTCGATGCCCAGCGCCCCGGTGCCGGCGAAGAGATCGAGGCAACGCGCTCCACCCACGACGGGTTGGAGCCAGTTGAACAAGGTCTCGCGAACGCGCTCCGACGTCGGTCTCAGGCCCGGAAGGTCGGGGACTTCGATCCGTGAATTGCGCAGGGTTCCGCCGATGACGCGGATGCGGCCGGGAGCGCTCATCGCTCAGCGGCCAGTGAGGGCGGGGGTGATAGCATTCGCCTATTGTCTTTGAATCCTTCGCGCAATGCTCAAGTTCTGGAAGAAGAAGCCCGCCGAACCCGCGACCACCGAGTCTCCGGCCGAGGACGAGCGCGTCGACCGGATCGCCGACCCCGCGTCGGCCGAGGTCGGCTCCGCCATCGCCGAGACGCTGGCCGAGACCGCCGCGCCGGAGCCCCAGGCTCCCGAGATCGAACCGGAGGCGGAAGAAACCGCCGTCGTCGAGGCCGCGCGCGAAGCCGAACAGCACGAGGCGCAACCGGCACGGCGCAGCTGGCGCGAGCGCCTCTCCGGAAGCGGTTTCGCCAAGAGCCTCTCCTCGCTCTTCGTGCGTCATCCCAAGCTCGACGACGACCTGCTCGACGAGCTGGAAACCTCGCTGATCACCGCCGACGTCGGCGTCGAAGCCAGCACGAACCTGGTGGAGGACCTGCGCAAGCGCATGCACAAACGCGAGTTCGCCGATGCGGGCGAGCTGCTCAAGGCGCTGCGCAACGAACTGGTCTCCCTGCTGAAGCCCGTCGAGAAGCCACTCGACGTCTCCACGGCCTCGCCTTTCGTGATCCTCACCGTCGGCATCAACGGCGTGGGCAAGACCACCACCATCGGCAAGCTGGCGCGCCGCTACACCGACGAGGGCCGCGGCGTGATGCTCGCCGCGGGTGACACCTTCCGTGCCGCCGCCGTCGAGCAACTGAAGACCTGGGGCGAGCGCAACAAGGTGCCCGTGGTCTCGCAAGGCCAGGACGCCGATTCGGCCAGCGTGATCTTCGATGCCCTGCAAGCCGCGCGCTCGCGCGGAACGCAGGTGTTGATCGCGGATACCGCCGGCCGCCTGCATACCCAGGGCGGCCTCATGGACGAACTGGGCAAGATCGCCCGCGTCATGAAGAAGCTGGACGCCGAGGCGCCGCACGAAGTGCTGATGGTGATCGACGGCACTACCGGGCAGAACGCGATCAGTCAGTTGCGCCAGTTCCGCGATACCGCCGGTGTCACCGGCCTTGTCGTGACCAAGCTCGACGGCACGGCCAAGGGCGGCGTGATGTTCGCGCTCGCCCGTGAATTCGGCCTGCCGATCCGCTATGTGGGCCTGGGTGAAACGGCCACCGACCTGCGCGTGTTCGATGCGGAGGCCTTCGTGGATGGCCTGCTCCCGGCGAGCCTCGGCGGCTGAGTGAAGGCGATGGCGCAGGATACGCGGCGATGAACCGTCGACTGCGGATCGGACTCTACGCGGCCGGCGGAACGATCGTCGTGCTCGTGCTGGCCGCCTTCATCGCCACGTACGTGGTGCTCCAGCCCGAGCGTTTTACCGCCTTGCTGCAATCCCGCGCCAGCGCCGCCGGCCTCGACCTCACCCTCGCCAGCCCCGCCAGTCCCACCCTCTGGCCGAAACCGGCGCTGGAACTGGAAGGACTCACGTTGCGCGCCGAAGGTGCCGGGACGCCGATGATCGTCGCTTCGCGCGGCAAGCTCGTGCTTCCCTGGCGCACCTTGACGGGCGGCGGCACGCGGATCTCCCGGCTGGAGGTCGAAGGCGCGCGCATCGACCTGAATGCGGTATCCGCCTATCTCGATACCCTGCCCTCGCGCCCGTCCACGGCGGGAGCGATCCTGCCCACCATCGATGCGGGCTTCCGCGTCACCCGCGGCACGCTCACCCGCGGCAACCAGCTCTTCCTCTCCAACGTGGACATCGATGCCGGCCGGCTGGCGAATGGACGTCCATTCAACCTCGCGCTCGCCGCCAACACGGCGGGCGATTCGCCGTACACGCTGGAGCTGGAGACCACGCCTCGCCTATCACGTGGCGTGCTCACGCTCGATGACCTCGCACTCGAGGTGGCGAGCAAGCCCACCTTCTCGACCACCTTGCGCGGGAGCGCCACATGGCGCGGCGGTGCGGACGTCGGCGCTTCGCTGGCTGGCCGCATGACGCGCGCGTCGGGCACGCCGTACGACATCGTGCTCGATGTCACGCCAGCCAACCAGCAGGACCCGCTCTATATCGCGATCAAGCTCGATGGCGACAACGACCACACCGACCTGCGCATTCCACCGATCGCGTTCGCCGAATGGTGGGGCGGGATCAACGCCGGTGGCTCGCCCACGCTGCCGCCCTTGCTCGGGACCGTCGATGCGAAGGCCCTCGATGCCGGACCGGTACACGTGAAAGGGTTGCGCATCCGTGCGACGCCCAGCGTGCCCGCACCGGCGGCGTCGAGCGCGACGGCCGGGCCCAGCGTGTCGCCATGAATACGTTCGCGCGCGAACTGCTCCGCTGGTACGACCACCATGGGCGCAAGGACCTGCCCTGGCAGCACCCACGCGATGCGTATCGCGTGTGGTTGTCGGAGATCATGCTGCAGCAGACCCAGGTGGTCACGGTCATCGGTTATTTCCAGCGCTTCGTGGAACGCCTGCCGACCCTCGCGGCCCTGGCCGAGGCCGACGAAGACACGGTGCTCGCCCTTTGGTCCGGCCTCGGTTACTACCGTCGTGCGCGGTTCCTGCATCAGGCGGCGCAGCTGTGCGTCGAACGGCATGGCGGCGAACTGCCGCGCGACCTCGACGCGTTGATGGCCCTGCCCGGCATCGGCCGTTCCACGGCGGGCGCGATCCTCGCCCAGGCACACGGGCTGCGCTTTCCCATCCTCGACGGCAACGTGAAGCGCGTGCTCTCGCGGTATCACGGCGTCGCTGGTTTTCCCGGTGAAAGCGCGGTCGAGAAACAACTCTGGCGGCATGCCGACGAGCACACGCCGGAAGAACGGACGGCCGACTACACCCAGGCCATCATGGATCTCGGCGCCACGGTCTGCGTCCGCAGCAAACCGCTGTGCCTGCTGTGCCCGCAAGCCGCCTCGTGCGTTGCCCACCGCGACGGTCTCACCGCCGTGTTGCCTACCGCAAAGCCCGGCAAGAAGGTGCCGACGCGCTCGGTCGCCATGCTGCTCCTGCGCGACGCGGGCGGCCGCATCCTGCTAGAGAAACGCGGCCCGCAAGGCGTGTGGTCCGGCCTGTGGAGCCTGCCCGAGGCAGCGGACCCCGATGCGGCCGGCAGCGCGGCATCCGCCTTCGCCCGCGTCGGCGATGCGGACCCGTTGCCTGCCTTCACCCATGTGTTCAGCCATTACAAGCTGGACGTATCGCCCATCCTGTTCGACCATGCGGCCCCGCTCGCCGCCATGGCGGACCGGGCCGACCGGCGCTGGTGCGGCCGCGACGAGATCGCGGCGCTCGGCCTGCCGGCCCCGGTGCGCACGCTGCTCGACAACCTTCCGGAGATAACCCCATGACGCGACTGGTCCACTGCGTGAAACTCGGCCGCGACGCCGAAGGCCTCGATTTCGCCCCCTGGCCCGGCGATCTCGGCAAGCGCATCTACGAGAACGTCTCGAAGGAAGCGTGGGCCCAGTGGCTCGCCCACCAGACCATGCTGATCAACGAGATGCGGCTCTCCCCACTCGATCCGAAGACGCGCAGCTTCCTCAGCGGCGAGATGGAGAAATACTTCTTCGGCGGCGACGTGGTCCAGCCGGCCGGCTATGTCCCGCCCGAACGGGACGCTTGACGCAGACGCTCCCAACGGATTTAATACGCGGCTCCACTCGCCGCAACGCTCGTTGCAGGCACCCGTGGCCGAGTAGCTCAGTTGGTAGAGCAGGGGATTGAAAATCCCCGTGTCGGCGGTTCGATTCCGTCCTCGGCCACCATTTCCTCAAAAGCCTCCCGACACTTTCACACCTGCCGCGGCCCGCGGACTCATTGCTTGTTCGTACTGGTCGCGCCGAGTTGTTGTCTGAGGTGATCGTCGACAAGGCGGTCATTGAAAGGTTGGGACGTTTTCCCACCCTTACCGTCATCCTTCGATTGAGTTCCGTAGATCTGGGGAAGGCCCTTCGACCAGAGAAAGCGATCCAGCGTCGCAGCCGCGATCCACGCGGCTGACGATTCGCCCTTCGCCATCGCAACCAACGCCAACGAGTGTGCGAGTAGAAAGTCGTCCGATGTCGTGCCGTGCTGCATGACGAAAGCCGCTTCCTTGTAGTCGGAACCGGTGTGTAGCGACCCATTCACGATCAGCTCGCGCGTGCGCTTTCGACGCAACGCATCTCCACTCGAGACGGCAGACCAATCGATGGAACTCTTCTGTCGAGCCTCTTGGTCTTCGCGGTAAAGTCCAGCCATCTCCGCACTCGGCACGTCGCTGTCTCCCAATACATACGAACGACCGGGCTGCCAATCGTTTGCAACGATCTCTCGGGCGCCCGCGCGATCAAAGATCCAGGGTCCGAGCCCGACGCCGGATGGGACGCCAGCTATTCCAACTTCCACCCTCCCTGATTCAGGCCGCAGTTCGAAATCTGTCGTCTTCCCGGTAGCGTCACGGAACGTCACAAGCGCGTAATCCCCCTTATCTACGAACCGCGACAGGGAATGGCTATCGGGAGCGTTGTCAGCGACAGAAAAAAGGCCATTCGTCACGCTCATGCCTTTCGGTTGAACCATTTCTCCCGCTGGCTTAGCCGCACTGCCTTCCAGACGCAGCACTATCATCGCCTTGCCGTCGATGTGGAGGGCCCAATTTCCACTCAGTTCGGCCAGGCTCGTCGCCGCCGCCGGTACTGGAAGGGCAGCCCCGATAATCCATGCAAATGCGGCATGGCGGATCGCACAAACCATCGTCGTTCTCCAGATGATCCAAGTGCCGCAAACACCGACACCATCAGATATTCACGTCCAGGCCCGGCTGCACGGCGCATGTATGCCAAATCGATTCGAGCAAGGTGATTTCATCGGCAGGCGGATGGGTCGCATCCTGCGCTGACGGATCACGCATCAACCGCCGCGCACGTTCTTCCATGACGCCACGCAAGCGATCACGCGTCTCCTGACCACACGGAGTGCGCGGCTTCCAGTCGGACAGCGCGTTGATACGAGTGATGAGGCGATCGACACGCGGCTGGCGATCCTCGGGGGCCGCCTTCTCCGCGTCGATTCGGAACGATCGCCAATCGGAAATCATTTCACGCAGGTCGCCGCCGTCGGCCTCCAGTGCCTTGGCATCGGCCTCGCGCGCGCGATGCGACGCCGTGAAGGCGAGCATCGCCGTCGTCGCCGAGGCGATGAACGCCACGGCGATCACGATCAATGCGATCTTGCGGCCATTGCGTCCGCTCTCGGGTGCCTTGTCGCCATGCGTCGCCATGCAAGCCTCTGCCAATCGTCTTCTGCCGGTCATTGTGCCTCACCCGCCCGATATCGACACAGGTCACGACACCGACGCGGATGCGCCGTTATAGTCGGGCGATCGTCCCGCAGAAGCAGGTAGCCATGACCCTTCTCCCTCGAATCGCCCTCGCCCTTTCCATCGCGGCGGCCGTCCTTCCCTCCACGGCGGCCGACCTGAAAGTGATGACGTTCAACGTCCGCACGATGACCGGCAAGGATGGACCCAATGGCTGGGACAAGCGCCGCGACCTGTTCGCCGACACCATCCGGCAGTTGCATCCCGATGTCATCGGCACCCAGGAGTTGTACAAGCAGCAGGGCGACGACACCATCGAACGCCTGCCGGAATACACATGGTTCGGCCGCGACCGCTTCGGCGCGCACGGCGACGAGCACATGGGCATCTTCTACCGGAAGGACAGCCTGAAGGTAGTCGAATCCGGCGACTTCTGGCTCTCGGATACACCGGACAAGATCGCAAGCATTACCTGGGGCAACGTCTTCCCGCGCATGGTGAACTGGGCGCTGTTCGAGCGAACCAGCGACCACAAGCGCTTCTACCTGCTGGACACGCATTTCCCCTACCGCGACCAGGACGAAGACGCCCGTTCGCGCAGCGCGCGGGAGATCGCCGCGTGGATCGCGAAGCTGCCGGCCGACGTGCCGGTGATCCTCACGGGCGACTTCAACACCGGTCCGGAGAGCGAAACGCACAAGTCGCTCACCGCGTCGCTGAAGGATGCATGGAACGCCGCGCCGAAGCAGGACGGCCCCGCGGAGACGTTCCACGATTTCACCGGCAAGGCGACCAAGCGGATCGACTGGATTCTCTATCGCGGTGTCGAGGCGAAGTCGGTCAAAACCGTCACCTCATCGAAGGATGGGCGCTACCCCTCGGATCATTTCCCGGTGCAGGCCGACTTCACGCTCTGACGCGAAAGCTCAACCACCAGGAACCGGCGGCTGCGGTGCCGCCGGCGGCTGCGGCGCGACGGGAGGCAACGGCGGCGCCTTCGGCGGCACCGGCGTGTACTGCGCCGATGCCATGCGCCAGCCCTCGGCGCCCTTGACGACGCTGGCGCCGAGGGTCAGGCGCCGCTGCATGCCCTTCATCGTGAAGACCACGCTGCCGGTGACGAAGGCGCTGTTGCCGTGGACGCGTGCCTTCACGTCGTCGAGTGACGTCGGTGGCATCTCGCCCTTCTTTTCCGGGGCGTAGAAACCGAGCACGGCATCGTGCTCGTCCACTTCCCCGCGCGGCGATACCTCGACGAAATTGGGTAGCAGGATCGCGCGCAGCGCGGGAAGGTCGAAATCGTGTTCCGCTTTCACGTAGCGGGCTACCGCGGCCTCGGGCGTGCCCTCGGCGGCGGCGGCCGTTCCGGCCAGCGGAAGGAATGCGAGGGACAGCAAGGCCGTTCTGTAAAGCGACATGAGCGTCTCTCGTCATCGGGATGTCGCCGGATCATCCAGCGGCGACGATTCGCGCGCATGGCCCGTTCGTCACCCTCCGCTTCGACGCGCCTGCCGCTCGGCCGGGCGACGGCGAAGGTAGCGCACGCGCCTGCGGACTCCCGCGGACCCGAGCACCACCGAAACGGTTTTCACCCGTGTGCGCGGTGCCGGGAAGACCCGTTGGGCCAGAAGGATGCCCCAGCGGTCGAAACTGCGGTCGAACACCACTGCCGCGGCGATCACCATCGCGAAGGTCGCCGGCACAGTGAGCATCGCGGCGGCGACAGGATCGAGCGCGAACCGCTCGCTCATGATCACGAAGAACCACGCCGAGAAGCTCAGCAGGATCGGCAGGTGCACGAGATAGAACGCATAGGAAATGCGCCCCATGAACTGCGCGGGGCGGCTTTGTAGCACCCGGTCGAGCACGCCGCACCTCACCACGTAGAGCAGGAGGACGCCACCCAGCACGTTGAAGAAGGCTTTTCGTTCGTTGTCGGCCAGCGGCAGGATGCGTGTCCAGTCGTACCAGGGCGAGACATCGAATCCTCCACAAACCACCGCCACCACCATGGCCGCCGCGAGCAGCGGCCTCGATGTCGTCAGGCGTGCCTCGCCGACATGGCTGCCTGCCAGGAAAGCGGCGTAATAAGGCCAGTCGTGCGGGAAGAACCAGGCGAGGCCGGCAACCGCAAGCAAGAAGCCGAGCCCACCCCGCCGCCCGGACAGGTTCAGCGACCGGTAGGCGAAGACGAACATCGAGCCCAGCAACTCGATCTTCATCGTCCACAGCGTGGGATTGAAATGCGACCAGCCGCCCAGGATGGTCCGGTACGTGCCGTCCCGCAGCGCCTCGGCGAGATCGTGCGGCTCTTTCCAGAAGTCGGCGATCCAGGTGGAACCCGACAGCCGCCCCGCCTCCGCGGCATGGCTCCAGCCCATCCGCATGACGAGCCACGCGAACATCACGGCGCCGAAGATCGGCACGCCAAGGCGCAGGTAACGGCGCGACGCGCGCAGGCGGAAGATCCCCAGGTCGCCGGTGTCGAGGAACGACTTGGTCAGCACGTAGCCGCTCAGGACGAAGAAAATGCATACGGCGAACTGGCCGTTCCACAGCACGGACAAGGGCGGGAAAGCGATGACATGATCGACCACCCCCTGCATGGCCCCAGGCGTCGTCGTATCCGGGTAGATATAGGCGAAACCACCCGGCAGGAAGGCCAGGAACAGGTGGCACAACAATACGTTCGCCGCGGCGAGGCCCCGCAGGCCGTCCGCCGAGATGTCCTTGACCATCGTCCTTCCCACTAGAAAACGACCATGGGAACAAGCCGGTCTTGGCTCACGGGTGAACGCAGGATATTTCGTTCGGGTACGCTTCGGGAAGGTGAGCGTGGCGTGAGGGCCGGGGAGGCCGTCGCCA
This sequence comes from Luteibacter sp. RCC_6_2, assembly GCF_041360655.1. NCBI lineage: Bacteria > Pseudomonadati > Pseudomonadota > Gammaproteobacteria > Lysobacterales > Rhodanobacteraceae > Luteibacter > Luteibacter sp. RCC_6_2. The sequence goes on from NZ_JBFUPQ010000002.1 coordinate 276,749, forward strand.
CATGCCGATGACGATCATCACACTTCAAGGGGTAATCAATGCGACGACTACTTGCCACCCTCATGGTCTGCCTTGTCGCGCTGGGCGCGCAGGCGGGCACGGCGCCGACCGCCACGACCTCCTCCTACTTCGACAATACCGGCCGCGACGACGTCCTCTCGGGTGGAGTGAAGACGATCGTCATCGACACGCCCAAGGGCAAGTTCAGGGTGTGGACCAAGCGCGTCGGCAACAATCCGCGCATCAAGGTGCTCCTGTTGCACGGTGGCCCGGGCGCCACGCACGAGTATTTCGAAGCCTTCGACAGCTATTTTCCCGGTGAGGGCATCGAGTACTACTACTACGACCAGCTCGGCTCGGCCTTCAGCGACGATCCCAAGGACGAGTCGCTATGGGAGATTCCCCGTTTCGTCGACGAAGTGGAGCAGGTCCGCACGGCCCTGCACCTGGACAAGGACAACTTCTACCTCCTCGGCCATTCCTGGGGCGGCGTGTTGGCCATCGAGTACGCGTTGAAGTATCCGCAGCACCTCAAGGGGCTGATCATCTCCAACATGATGGACAGCATCCCGGCGTACAACGCCTATGCCAGCAAGGTGCTGATGCCGGCGATGGACCAGAAAAAACTCGCCGAGGTGAAGCGCCTGGAAGCCGGGCACAAGACCGCCGACCCGGAATACATGGCCCTGCTCATGCCCATGCACTACGAGCAGCACGTCCTGCGCATGCCGGCCGCGCAGTGGCCCGACCCGGTGGAGCGTGCGTTCTCGCGGCTCAACCAGCAGATCTACGTGACCATGCAGGGTCCCAGCGAACTGGGCGCCAGCGGCAAGCTGCTGCACTGGGACCGCAGCCAGGCCTTGAAGACCATCAAGGTACCCACCCTGGTGATCGGCGCCCGCTACGACACCATGGACCCGGCCTACATGGAGGCCATGGCGAAGAAGATGCCCGACGCCCGCTTCCTGCTTTGCCCGCAGGGCTCGCACATGGCGATGTACGACGACCAGAAGACGTACTTCGCCGGGCTGGTCAAGTTCCTGAAGGACGTGGACGCCGGCAAGCCGTTGAACTGATGGGCGCTCGCGCCCGGTCTTCGCTCCTGAGACGCCTTTCTGGCACCATCGTCCGGTTAACGACGCGCCGTGGCGCGCCAGCCGGATGCTCAAGCCCATGAATTTGCAAGCCAATTACGAACAGATCCCGCTCAAGGACTACGCCGAGCGGGCCTACCTCGATTACTCCATGTACGTGGTGCTGGACCGCGCCCTGCCCTTCGTGGGCGACGGACTGAAGCCGGTCCAGCGTCGCATCATCTACGCCATGAGCGAGCTCAGCCTCGCGGCCACCGCCAAGCCGAAGAAGTCGGCGCGCACCATCGGCGACGTCATCGGCAAGTTCCATCCGCATGGCGATTCGGCGTGCTACGAGGCGATGGTCCTCATGGCCCAGCCGTTCTCCTACCGCTACCCGCTGGTGGATGGCCACGGAAACTTCGGCTCGCCGGACGACCCGAAGAGCTTCGCGGCCATGCGCTACACCGAGTCGCGCCTCACGCCGATCGCGGAAGTGCTTCTGTCCGAGCTCGGCCATGGCACCACGGACTGGGTCCCGAACTTCGACGGCACGCTCGAAGAGCCATCGTGGCTGCCCGCGCGCGTACCGCACGTGCTGCTGAACGGGTCCATGGGCATCGCCGTGGGCATGGCCACGGACATCCCGCCGCACAACCTGCGCGAGGTCGCCAGCGCCTGCATCCGCCTGCTCGACGATCCGGACGCGACGATCACCGACCTCTGCGAACACGTGCACGGGCCGGACTACCCGACCACGGCCGAGATCATCACGCCGCGCCGCGAGATCCTGGCGATGTACCAGAACGGCACCGGCTCGATCCGCGCCCGCGCCGTGTACGAGCGCGACGACGGCAATATCGTCATCACCGCCCTGCCGCACCAGGTCTCCCCTTCGAAGATCCTCGAGCAGATCGCCGCGCAGATGCGCGCGAAGAAACTGCCGATGATCGAAGACCTCCGCGACGAGTCCGATCACGAGAACCCGATCCGCCTCGTGCTCGTGCCGCGTTCGAACCGCGTGGACGTGGAGGAAATGATGCAGCACCTCTTCGCCACGACCGACCTGGAGAAGAGCTTCCGCGTCAACCTGAACATGATCGGCCTGGATGGCCGCCCGCAGGTGAAGGATCTGAAGGTCATCCTCAGCGAATGGCTGCGCTTCCGCACCGACACGGTCACCCGGCGCCTGAATCATCGTCTGGGCCGCGTGGAACGGCGCCTCCACCTGCTGGAAGCGCTGCGCATCGCCTACCTCAACATCGACGAGGTGATCCGCATCGTCCGTACCGAGGACGAGCCGAAGCCGATCCTGATGGCGCGTTTCAAGCTGGACGACGAACAGGCCGACTACATCCTCGAGACGAAGCTGCGCCAGCTGGCGCGCCTGGAGGAATTCAAGATCAACGAGGAACGCGACAAGCTCGAGGAAGAGCGCGCCCGCATCAACGTGTTCCTGAAATCGCCGGCCAAGCTCAAGGGCCTCATCAAGGACGAACTGCGCAACGACGCCGAGAAGTACGGCGACGAGCGCCGCTCGCCGCTGATCGAGCGCAGCGCCGCCCAGGCACTGGACGAAAGCGCGCTGGTCGTGTCCGAGCCGGTCACCGTGGTGCTCTCGCAGAAGGGCTGGGTGCGCGCGGGCAAGGGCCACGACATCGACGGCGAGGCGCTCTCCTACCGCGATGGCGACAGCCTGCTCGGCGTGGCGCGTGCACGCACGACGCAGCAAGTGGCCTTCATCGACTCCACCGGCCGTGCCTACGCCACGCCGGCGCATACGCTGCCGTCGGCGCGTGGCAACGGCGAGCCGCTCACCGGCCGGTTCAGTCCGCCGGCGGGCGCGCGCTTCGATGCCGTGGTCGCCGCGGACAACGATACCCGCGTCATCCTGTCCACCGATTTCGGCTACGGCTTCGTCACCCGCTTCGAGGCGCTCACGGGTCGCCAGAAGGCAGGCAAGCAGATCATTTCGCTCAGCGATGGCGCGCGCGTGCTGGCGCCGGCGATCACCGCCGATCCCTCGCGCGACCGCATCGTCGTCGTCACCAGCGAGGGACATCTGCTGATGTTCTCGGTGGCCGAGCTGCCGGAGCTGGACAAGGGTAAGGGCAACAAGCTCATCGAAGTTCCGAAGGCCAAGCTGGCCTCGGGCGAAGAGCGCGTGGTTGGCGTCGCCGTGGTCACCGAAGGCAAGGGCGAAGTCACCCTGTACGCGGGGCAGCGCAAGCTCACCCTGCGGTGGGCCGACCTCGTCGAGTACGGCGGCAATCGCGCCACCCGGGGCGGTGTGTTGCCGCGCGGTCTGCGGCGCGTGGAGCGGATCGAGACGACGGGCTGAGGCGTTGGGCTTCGGTAGGGCCTCGCACGGGCCCCTGCCGGGGCCATCGCCGCTGAAGCGGCTTCCCACCCGGTGAGCTGCGGCTTTCCATTCCAGTGTGCTGCAGCTTTCCAACCGATGTGCTGCAATCGATGGACCCACCCAGGGTGCTGTAGCCGGGTGGGAAGCCGCTTCAGCGGCGATGCTTCTACAGCCGGGTGAAATCCCACGACACCATCCGCCCGTCCTTGTACGGCATCACGCCATGGAATGGCCGCGGGTCGGCGTCGAATACCAGCGGCAGGAAATGACGGTCGCCCTCCCACATGGGAAGGTCCTGCAGGCTTTCCAGCGCCACCCATTCCAGCGCGCCCTCGTGATTCGATTCCAGCGGCGCCCCCTCGAAGCGGGTCACCACGAAGATGAAGCCCAGCCAGTCTTCGCCATGCTTGCCGAAGCCGGGCCAGTTCAGGGTGCCGCGCAGGCGCATCTCCTGGCATTCGATACCTGCTTCTTCCCTGATCTCCCGGCGCATGCACGCGGCGATGTCCTCGCCCGGCTCCATCTTTCCACCAAGGCCGTTGTACTTGCCCAGGTGATGGTCGTCTTTCCGGGCGTTGCGGTGGATCATGAGGACCCGCTTGCCGTCGGGCGACAGTACATAGCCGAGGGTGGCGACGATAGGCGTATAAGGCATGGCGGAGGTGGGATCGGGGTAAAACGCCGAAGTTTACGCCCTCCACACGGGACTGGCGCCTTCGGCCCTTGCACTGCCCCTCCGCCCCGGCGAACATCGGCGGATGCTCCATCCTTCCTTCTCCCTGATGTTCCGCCATGTCGGCCTTCGCATCCTCGCCCTCGCCGCCCTCACCGGGCTGGCCATGGGCTGTGCGGACCCGGCCGATGCCGTCGATGGCCGTGACGTCGTATTCGACAGCCAGTCCTATTTCGTGGTCACCGTGGACACGCGCGACGAGGATATCGAACTCCACTGGCGCAACCCGGACAGCGGCCAGCCGTTCAGCACCCTGGAGACGCTGAAGACATGGACCGACGCCAAGGGGCGCCACCTGGCGTTCGCCACCAATGCCGGCATCTACGACCGCGAATTCAAACCGCTCGGGCTATATGTCGAGGACGGTAAGACCATCGTTCCACTCAACCTCGTCCACGGCAACCCGCGGTCGGGAAACTTCTCGCTGCTGCCCAATGGCGTATTCGCCGTGTACGAGGACGGAAGCGCGGAAGTGCGCACGAGCGAGGCCTTCCGTGCCGCCGGCCGGAAACCGCGCTGGGCCACGCAGTCCGGTCCCATGCTGGTGATAGACGGCGAGATCAACACGCAGTTCGACAACGGCTCGGACAGCATGAAATGGCGAAGCGGCGTCTGTGCGAAGACCTCGCACGACGTCGTCTTCGTGGTCAGCCGCGCACCCGTGAATTTCCACAGCTTCGCCCGCCTGTTCCGCGACGAGATCGGGTGCCGCGATGCGCTCTTCCTCGACGGGACGATTTCCCAGGCGTACACGCCCGACGACGGTTACGTGGGCGCGCCCGCGTTCATGACCAAGCCCTACGCGGGCATGATCGCGGTGTTTCCCAAGCGCAAGTGACAGCGGGCCGAGGTCAGCGCAGCATGCGTTCGCAGATCGCCTCGTAGAGATCCGGAAGACGCTCGAGATCGGCGACCGACACGCACTCGTCCACCTTGTGGATCGTGGCGTTCACCGGCCCCAGCTCGATCACTTCGGCACCCATGGGGGCGATGAAGCGGCCGTCCGAGGTTCCACCGCCCGTGCTCTGTTCGGGATCGATTCCGCACAGGTCGCGGCATACACCCACCACCACTTCGCGAAGGCGCCCGCCAGGCGTGGCCAGGAACGGATGCCCGGAAAGGTGCCAGTCGATCGAGAAATCGACACCGTGTGCGCGCAGGATCGTTTCGCTGCGCTCCCGCAATGAATCGGCCGTGCTCGCGGTGGAAAAACGGAAGTTGATCAGCGCCACCAGTTCGCCGGGGATGACGTTGTTCGCCCCTGTGCCCGCGTTGATGTTCGACACCTGGAACGAGGTCGGCGGGAAGTCGGCATTGCCTTCGTCCCAGCGTTCCGCGACCAGCGCCGCGAGGGCGGGGGCGACGACGTGGATCGGATTCTTTGCTTTCTCGGGATAGGCGACATGCCCTTGCACGCCGCGCACGGTCAGCGTGCCGGATAGCGAGCCCCGGCGACCCACGCGAATGAGGTCACCGAGCTTCGCCTTCGCGGAGGGCTCCCCGACGACACAGGCGTCGATGCGCTGGCCGGTCTTCGCGAAGTGATCGACCACCTCGCGCACGCCGTGCAGGGCCACGCCCTCTTCATCGCTGGTAAGCAACAGGCCCACGGTACCGGAATGATCCGGATGGGCCGTGACGAAGCGTTCCAGCGCGACGACCATCGCCGCCACCGAACCCTTCATGTCGGCGGCACCACGGCCGTAAAGCATCCCATCGCGTTCCGTCGGTTCGAACGGCGGTGAGCGCCATGCATTTTCCGGTCCCGTCGGCACGACATCCGTATGGCCCAGGAAAGCCAGCACCGGGCCGTCATTACCGTGCGTCGCCCAAAGGTTGTCGACGTCGGCGAAACGCAAATGCTCGATGCGGAATCCCCGTTTGGCGAGGCGATCCGCGATCAGTGGCAGGCATCCGGCATCGTCTGGCGTCACGGAGCGGCGGCGTATCAAGTCGGAAGTGAGAGCAAGTACGGGGGACATGGTTCCGTGACCGCGGAGGTTGGCGGTCAAGATTACCCGGAGGACGGCGGCAGCGTACCCCCTTCATGGGGCGGAGGCAGCGGCGACCAGTCGTCGGTTTGCGAAAGTCCGGAGCCGATGAAAGACGGCACCTACACCGTGACGGCGTCGAAACCGCTTGTTTTAAGCCGTTTCGCGATTCATCCCTGATTCCTCGTCACGGACCATGGCAGGATCCGCGCTTCGGACGTCGTTGGAACCGGCATGATGCCTTTGGTGTGGCGCCTTGGAGCAGGCCTGGGAGGCCTGGGCGCGATCGTGATCGCTCCTTACCTGGCGGGCGCGTGCATCCTCGCGGTGCTCGGCCTGCCACTTACCTCGCTGCGGTTCGGCCTGGCCTACGCGTACTGGCAGGCACTGGATCTGCCCGCCTTCGCGGCGTACGCCACACGCATCCGTTGGGCCGCTGGTCTCGGGCTGGCGCTGGCACCGGCTGCCTGGGGGTACGGGTTCGCACGTCTCTTGCGGTGGTCGCGCGCACGGCACCCGCGGCCGTACGGGCCTCATTTCCTCGCGCCTCCGGACTGGCCGCACGGCGGTACGGGCTCGCCGGGACAACCGGTCCTGACCACGCACCGGCTACGCCGTTATCGCCTGCCCCCGGGCGAATCGCTGCTGCTGGCCGCACCGACCTATGGCGCCACCCATGCGGTGCTGAAAGGTGCCGTGCGCGATAACCGCGGACCGCTACTGGTCATCGACCTCGACGGCGCGATGCACGGCGCCACGGCCGGTTGGCGCGCGGCGTTTGGTGACGTACACCGCCTGGCCCCGTTCGGCGGTGGCCGTCCGTGGAATCCGCTGGCGATCGCCTGGACCGATTGGGGTCTGGACCGGTCGGCGCTGGATGCGCTGGCGGCCTGCTGGTACCCGGAGCGGGATCGCACCGACCGCGCGCGCGCCAGCCATGTGCGCGGCATGTTCCGCACCTTGGTGACCGCTCTCGACGAGGTGATGCGTGCGGCCGGCGAAAACGTTCCGCCCGCCCCGGGCGACCTGTGGCGACTGCTCGCCGTCGGCGGGGGATCGCTGGATCGCCGCGTCCTCGCCACCCTCGCACGCCACCCGGCGTTGCGCCCGGCGACACGGGATGCCTTGCGCGAGGCGGCGGCGCTGGACGACGACGCCCTGCGCAGCATCGGTACGCGGCTGCGTGCGCCGCTGGAAACCTTCGCGGGCGTGGACCTCGATGCAGGCACGCGCGGTGCCCGGCTGCCGTTGTCCGCGGTGGCGAGCACCACCGCCTACCTCGACGTGCCCTACGCCCGACGAGGCGACGCGGTGCCGCTGATCGAAGCCCTCGTCGCGCAATGGCGGGACGCAATGCATGACGAGCGTGCGCTGATCGTCATCCACGGCCTGGACCTGTGGCCGCCGCTGCCCTGTCTGCAAGGCCCCGTCGATGGCTTTCGTTGTCTGGCGTCGGTCAGGAGCATGGCCACGCTCTACGACACCTATGGGCGCATGGCTGCTGCGCTCATGCACCGGTTCGGTGTGCTGGCCGTGCAGGCGCCATGCGATCGTGCGCTGGCCGCGCGCGAGGCGTCAGCCATCGGCAAGCATGCGGCTTCCCGGCGGGGCCCGTCCTATCCGTTCTATCCGAGCGCGGACACCGATGCCTTACTGGCGTTACGCGCGGGCGAGCAAGCCGTGTTCGCCACATCCATGTCGCATGCCATGCGTTGCCGGGTCGTGGCGACACGGGACATCGCGCCACCGCTACCCGTTCCCGCTCAAGGAGAACCCATGCCGTTTCCGAAACCCCTGGCCGTGCTGCTGGCCTCGTTGGTCGCCGGGTGCTCCGCGCCGGCGCAGAAAGAGCTAGGTTATGTGGCGGTGCCCGAAGGCGATTGCGGCACCGCCACTTTCCCCCAGGATCCCGAGGGGAGCGAAGTGGTGTGTCTCGGGCCGCACCGGTTCCGGTTGCTATCGAAGCTGTTCAATGCGTATCTTCAGCCGTCGGGCGATCACATGGAACTCGGCTTCGTCCTCGACTGGCCGACGCTGGAGCCGCTGCCGTATGGCTTCGACATGTACAAGGACAACGATCGGTTCCTTGCATCCCTGCGCATCAACGTGTCGTACCTGGACCGGCTGAGCGACGAACAGTATCGGGTGCTTCCACGGCGCTCCATCGAGCCGTACAACCCGTCGGACCCGGAAGACCTCAAGCGCCCCAACGACAATCTTCACCTGCGCATCAAGGGCGCGCCTGTGCACGGATTGACGCCGTACTACACGGACTTCGACAAGCTGCGACGTTACTACGTCGAGGTGTACGGTCCAGGTACGCGCGCCGCCGAGCCGGAGAGTTCGATGAACGACGACTGGTACCTCGACATGGGCGAGGACGGTCTCCCGCGCACGGTGCTGAAATGTTCGCCGAAGGCCATCCCCGATGGGGTGCGTATGCAGAACGGGCGTATGGTCGAAATCGACGGGGTATTCCGGCGCGCCACCTGTAGCCACGAGTTCTTCATCCCCGAATACAAGGCCATGGTCAACTTGCACTACCAGCGCCTGGTGATGCCCGATTGGCAGCGGATCGAGACGCGCATCCGCAGCTTGTTGCATGAGTCGGAGATGGCTCGATGAGCCCGCGTCCGGGCTTGACCGAAAACGACATGAACGTGCTTCGGTACTACGCTGAGCACAGGAACCGCGAGTTGTACTGGAACTACCTCGCCGAGCAGCCGGGCAACGACGGCTACGGCCGCCTGGCCCTGGGCGTGGTCCGCCACGACAACATGCCCGGGGCGACGGCGAACCTCTACGCGCAGAACTACGCCCGCGAGCACAACGGCAAGGTGCTCAGCGAGCGGGAGTGGGACAACTTCGGTGTCGATCTGGTCCAGAAGGACCTGACCTACCGCGCCCAGTGGATGAAAAAGGGGCAGACGCATCTTGCGTTGAACCTTCCCGCCAAGCAGGTCCAGACGGCCCACGACATGTCCTTCGAAAACATCGGTGTCGACGCCGACGCCTGGACGCCACGCAAGCTGCTCGAAGCGGCCCGCCACGCCGGCGAGGTAGAGGTCACCCGACGGCAACAAGTCGCCGCTCCGGGCGAGGTCGTGAACACCGAAACCATTCGCGAAGCCCACGTCGAACAGGCCTGGTCGAGCCTGCTCAACAACGGCGCCCTCGGCCTGCATCGCGGCAAGGACACCTTGCTGAGCCTCGCCGCCGCGCAGGACATGCCGGTGGCCGAACGCGCCGCCTATGCGCGCGACATGGGCGCCGCCTATCTGGGCGCTTTCAACGAGCGCCCGCACGACGCACCGAACCTCATCGGCCGCACCGACCACTACTACGCCCGCGACCGCCAGGGCGCATGGGTGGAAATCCATCATGCGCGGCCGACGATCGGCGTGCGCCTGGACCAGATGGACGACGTGACCGATCCGGCGGTACGGCAGCGGCTGGAAGAGACGCACGACCTTCGCCGGGAACGCGCCGCCGCCCGCGAGGCGCTGCATCCGGACGACCCCGGCCGGCACATCGATTCCCCGCACCCGCTGGCCGGACACACGCCTCGCTCGACCCTGCCGAAACCGGGCGACGACCCGCTTTACGCCGCGATCCGCAACCAGCTGCCGATGGAGGTCTCCGACGACAAGGCCGCCGAGGTCGCCCTGCGCGCCCGCCACGCCGGCATCCACCGGCCCGACCGCCTCCCGGCGGTGGACATCGAGGACCGCCACATCGTCTTCGACGGCACGCGCCGCGGTGCCCCGGTCGCCGTGTCGATCGACACGCCGGCACCGCCCAAGGAGGAGACCCTCGCCCAGGCCGGGCAGTTGGATCAGCAGGCGCTACAGGTCCAGCAACAACAGCAGGAGATGCAGCAGTCCCAGCAGATGGCCATGCAGCGCAGCGGGCCGGTCATGCGCCTGTAAATTGGGAAGATCGGCTAACGCTATTTCCCGAAGCGCTTCTTGAACGCGTTGTCGCTGAAGCCGACCGTCACCTCGTCGCCCTCGACCACCACCGGGCGTTTTATCAATGCCGGGTACTCCTTCAGCAAGAGCGTCCACTCCGGATCGCTGCGCGGGTCCTTGCGCTGTGGCAACAGGATGCGCCAGGTCGTCGAGGCCTTGTTGACCAGTTTTTCCCAACCGCCGAGCTTGCCGGCCCACGCCTTCAGCGTGGCGGGAGGCACCGGGTTCGCGCGGTAGTCGACGAATTCGTGCGCCACCTCGAAGCGGGTGAGCCAGTTGCGCGCCTTCTTGCAGGTATCGCAGTTGGGTAAGCCATACACCGTGATCGTCATGGATCAGTCGCCGCTGCGCAGGAGTTCGTTGATGCCGGTCTTCGAACGGGTCTTTTCGTCCACCTGCTTCACGATGACCGCCGCATAGAGGCTGTGGCTGCCGTCCTTCGCCGGAAGGCTGCCGGAGACGACGACACTGCCCGCGGGCACTCGGCCATAGCTGACCTCGCCCGTGGCGCGGTTGTAGATGCGAGTGGACTGGCCCAGGAACACGCCCATGCCGATCACCGAGCCCTTCTCCACCACCACGCCCTCGACCACCTCGGAACGCGCGCCGATGAAGCAGTTGTCCTCGATGATGGTCGGATTGGCCTGCAGCGGTTCGAGCACGCCGCCGATGCCGACGCCGCCGGACAGGTGCACGTTGGCGCCGATCTGCGCACAGGAGCCGACCGTGGCCCAGGTATCGACCATCGTGCCCGCACCGACATGGGCACCGATGTTCGTGTAGCTCGGCATCAGCACGACGTCCTTGGCGATATGCGCGCCACGCCGCACCAGCGCACCCGGCACCACGCGCGCGCCGAGCGCGGCGTATTCAGTGGCATCGCCGCCGGTGAAGCGCAGCGGCACCTTGTCGAACGCGCTCGACGGGCCACCATCGACGACCTGGTTGCCGTTCATGCGGAAATAGAGAAGGACGGCCTTCTTGAGCCACTGGTTGACCTTCCACCCACCGTTGCCATCGGGTTCGGCCACGCGGCGCTCGCCGGACTCGAGCAGGTTGAGCACTTGCTCGACGGCCTCGCGCAGGTCGCCTTCGATCTCGTTCTGGGTCAGTTCGGCGCGGCGTTCGAAGGCGCTGTCGATCAAGGATTCAAGCGTTTGCATCTGCATGGTGGGGAGTCCTGGGATGTTCGGAACCGATGTGGCGCAGCAGGCAATCCCGCAGGATCTCCCGGCGTTCGGGCGACAACGGCGCATTGCTGCGATCGGTAAGTTGGAAGAAATCTTCGACGCGTTCGCCGAACGTGGCGATGCGCGCATCATGCACGCGCACTTCGGCCTCGGCCAGCGCCTGGGCCACGGCCGCGAGCAGGCCGGGGCGGTCGGTGCACACCAGCGCGAGCTGCGTGCGTTCGCCCGCGTCGACGAACTCGATGCGCGGTGCCATCTGGAAGTGACGCAGGTGGCGCGACAGGCTGCGCTTGGGCGGCCCCTGCCCCGCCGGCTGGTCGAGCGCGCGCAGCATGCGCATGCGCAATTCCTCGGACCGTTGCAGCGACGCGGGGGCCTGCGAGTCCGATTCCAGCAAGAGGAAGGTATCGAGCGCCTTGCCCGTGCTGGAAACGAGGACGCGCGCTTCCACCACCGAGAAGCGCAGGCGGTCGAGCACCGCCGTCACCGTGGCGAACAAGCCGTCGCGGTCGGGGGTGTAGATGAAGAGTTCCGTGCTGCCCCGCACCGAGAAGGGATGCACTTCGACCAGCGGCGTGGCGCCATGCGCACGCAGGATGGCGGCGGTCTGCCAGGCGATCTGCTCCGGCCGGTGGCGCAGGAAGCTCGTATCGGGAAATTCAGCCCACACCCTGGCGATATCGTCGGCGGCGACGTGTTCGGCCACCAGCATGTCGAGGGCGCGGTCGCGGCACTCGCGCACGCGCATCCCCGAGTGACCAGGCGGCGTGAGGTCGCTGCGCAGGGCGAAGCGCGTGGCCGTATAGAGATCCGCGAGCAAGCGATCCTTCCATGCGTTCCACAGCTTGGGGCTCGTGCCGATGATGTCGGCGATGGTGAGCAGGTAGAGATGGTCCAGGTGCTCCCAGTCCTCCACCACGGCGCCGAAGCGATGCACGACGTCGGGATCGGTGATGTCCTGGCGCTGCGCCGTCGTGCTCATCAGCAGGTGATGGCGGACCAGCCAGGCGACCAGTTCCACTTGCTCATCCGGAAGGCCCAGCCGTGTGCAGAAGGCGCGAGCGTCTTCTTCGCCCAACATGGAATGATCGCCGCCGCGGCCCTTGGCGATGTCGTGGAACAGCGCGGCCAACAGCAACAGTTCGGGCTTTTCGACATGCGGCCAGATCTCGCATGCGATGGGAAAATCGCGCCGGGCGGCAGGCTCGGCGAAACGGGCGACGTTGCGCAGTACCCGCAACGTATGTTCGTCGACGGTGTAGACGTGGAACAGGTCGTATTGCATGCGCCCCACGACCTTGCCGAAGGCGGGCAGCACCGCCGCGAGCAAACCATGCCGGTTCATCCGCCACAAGGCTTCCACGGCGGGCGCGCCACGGCGAAGCAGCGTGAGGAAGGCGCTCAGCACCTGCGGATCGTCGGCGAGCGACTCGCCGTGTGCCGACACCGCATGCTGGATGCGCCGCATCGTCTCGGCGGTGAAGCCGGCGATGCCCGGTTCGTCGAGGCGGGCGATGAAAATTTCCACGAGCGCCGAAGGGCGGCGTATGAACAGGTGCGGATTGCGCAAGGCGATACGCGCGCCGTAGCGCACGTAGTCATTGCCTACCGGCATAGGCTCCGTCGCCGGGTCGAGCATCTCCTCGAAACGCTCGACCAGTTGCGTGCCCGAGCGCTCGATCTGCGTGGCGGCGCGGTAGTAGCCCTGCATGAACTGCTCGACGCCCAGGTTCTTCGCGTGCTCGTCCTCGAAACCGAGCCGCGCGGCCAGCGCCCGCTGGTAATCGAACAGCAGTCGCTCCTCGGCGCGTCCCGCCTCCAGGTGCAAGGCATAACGGTAACGACGAAGGGTCTCTTCCGCTCGGGTCAGCCGCGCCACTTCCACCGGCTCCAACAATCCTTCGGCCACCATCGCGTCGAAATCCGGCGCGTCGGCCAGGCGCCGTCCCAGCCAGCGGATGGCATCGAGCGTGCGCAGTCCGCCCGGGCCGTCCTTCAGGTTGGGCTCCAGGTTCTGCGCGGTATCGTCGTAACGCGCGTGCCGCGCATCGCGTTCGGCCAGGCGCGCGGCGAGATAGGCCCGTGGCGGCCACACCTCGGGATCGTCGAGGATGCCGCGGAGTTCGTTGCCCAGGATGGGCCAGCCGACCAGTCGCCGGGCATCGAGCAGGCTGGTGAAGACGCTGAGGTCCCGCGCCGCCAGGTCACGGCATTGTTCCGTGGTGCGCACGGCGTGCCCGGGCTTCAGGCCGATGTCCCACAGGCAGGCGAAGAAGTTTTCCAGCGCACGGTACAGCGCCGGCGAGCTTTCCCCTACCAGCGCGAGCAGGTCCACGTCCGACCGGGGGAAAAGCATGCCGCGACCGAAGCCACCCACCGCGAACAGCGCCGCGGCCGCCATGTCGCCCAGGCAGGCGCCCCAGGTGTGGACGACGATGCGCTCGACGATCTCTCCCCGGCGCTGGGCCAGCGCGGACGCATCCTCGCCGTCGTGGAAGGCGACGGTGAGCGCACGATCGACGTCGCCCAGCAACTGCCTGAGCGAACGCCGCGCTTCGGGCGACACGCCCGAGCGGGGCACCACGGCGGGCAGGCGTGGAAGCGATGGCAGCGTCACGTCGGGAGCCCTCGATGGTGGTGGGGGTGAAACGGACGAGGGCTAGGCGCGTCCTCGTCGAAAGTGCATCAGGCGGCGTCCGGCCAGGGGGTGAGGATCTCGAAACCATCCTCGGTGACCGCGATGGTGTGCTCCCATTGCGCCGAGAGCGAATGGTCCTTGGTGACCACGGTCCAGCCGTCCGGCAGCGACTTGGTCTGCGGCTTACCCGCATTGACCATCGGCTCGATGGTGAAGGTCATGCCCGGCTTCAGCTCCAGGCCCGTGCCGGCACGCCCGTAGTGCAGCACCTGGGGCTCGTCGTGGTAGACCTTGCCGATGCCGTGGCCGCAGTACTCGCGGACCACCGAGAAGCCCGCCGCCTCGGCGTGCTTCTGGATCGCGGCGCCGACGTCGCCCAGCGTCGCGCCCGGCTTGACCGCCTCGATACCCTTCATCATCGCCTCGAAGGTGGTATCGACCAGGCGCTTCGCCAGCACGCTGGGCGTGCCCACGAAATACATGCGGCTGGTATCGCCGTGCCAACCGTCCTTGATCACGGTGACGTCGATATTGACGATGTCACCGTCCTTCAGGACCTTGCTCGGGCTGGGAATCCCGTGGCAGATCACGTGGTTGACCGACGTGCAGGTGGTTTTCGGGTAGCCCCGGTAGCCGACGTTGGCGGGGATCGCCTTCTGTACGTTCACGATGTGGTCGTGGGCGAGCTGGTCCAGGTATTCCGTGGTGACGCCCGGCTTCACGTGCGGCACGAGCATGGCCAGCACCTCGGCGGCCAGGCGGCCGGCCTCGCGCATGGCCTGGATCTCTTCGGGGGTCTTCGGTACGACTGCCATGATGGGTTCTCTTTTTCCTTTGCCCTCAGGGTATTGGGCCTGCCACCCGAGGTGGCGGCGACCCTGCCGGAAATCCACCCTTGGCTTGCGGCCGGGTGGGTCCAGGGGCTACAATTAGCGAGTTTTGCTGTCCGGCGAAGTCACTCTCAAGTGACCGCGGCGGCGAATCGAAGCGCGATTGTAACCGCACGAAGCCATCCTTGGCCCGGCGCGAGGCATTCGCTTTTAACGCCACACACGCATCGGCACCGCCTTCGGGGTGCCCGTCCTGCCGTCGTCGCGAAAGGCGCCGCGGTCAGGCCGGGTCGAAGCCGGGGATGCGTGGAGGTCCCAACCCCCATAGAACCGCTCGAGCGGTTCGCCCAGGAGTAATTCCATGGCACAAGTCACCATGCGCGAGATGCTGGAAGCCGGCGTCCATTTCGGCCACCAGACCCGCTACTGGAACCCCAAGATGGCTCCGTACATCTTCGGCGCCCGCGGCAAGATCCACATCATCAACCTCGAGAAGACGCTCCCGCTCTTCACCGACGCGATGAACTTCCTCTCGGGCCTGGCCCAGAAGGGCGGCACCATCCTGTTCGTCGGCACCAAGCGTTCGGCCCGCGAGGCCCTCGCCGAGGAAGCCGCGCGCGCCGGCCAGCCGTTCGTCACCGCCCGCTGGCTCGGCGGCATGCTGACCAACTTCCGCACGGTCAAGCAGTCGGTCGCCCGCCTGAAGGAACTCGAGGCCGCTGAAACCGACGGTTCGTTCGAGCGCCTGGTCAAGCACGAAGTGCTGGCCCGCCGTCGCGAGCGCGACAAGCTGCAGAACTCGCTGGGCGGCATCAAGGACATGAACCGCCTGCCGGACGCCCTCTTCATCGTGGACATCGGCCACGAAGACATCGCCGTCCAGGAAGCCCGCAAGCTCGGCATCCCGGTCGTCGCCGTCGTCGATACCAACTACGACCCGGCCCTCGTCGACTACGCCATCCCGGGTAACGACGACGCCATCCGAGCCATCCAGCTGTACGCCCGTGCCGCCGCCGACTCCATCCTGGAAGGCAAGGCCGCTTCGCCGAACGCCGCCCGTGGCGACGCGAACGAGTTCGTCGAGCTGGACGAGGAAGGCAATCCGGTGGCCAAGGACGAAGCCCCGCGTGGCGAGCGTCGTGGCGCCCCGGCGGCCAAGAAGGGTGCGCCGCGCCGCGAAGGCGGCCGTGACGGTGGTCGTGGCCGCGCGTAAGCGCCCCGTCCCGTAGCACGCTCTTCCGTTTCATCCGGCGCCGCGGCACCACCGCCGCGGCGCCCATCAAATCATTGAGGAATTACCATGGCTGAGATCACCGCGGGCCTCGTCAAGGAACTGCGTGAGCGTTCCGGCGTAGGCATGATGGAGTGCAAGAAGGCACTCGTCGAAAACAACGGCGACATCGAAGCGGCGATGGAATGGCTGCGCAAGAACGGCCTCGCCAAGGCGGACAAGAAGGCCGATCGCGTCGCCGCCGAAGGCCTGATCGCCGTCGCCCAGAAGGCCGGCAAGGCCGTCCTGGTCGAAGTCAACAGCGAAACCGACTTCTCCTCGCGCAACGAGCAGTTCATCCAGTTCACCAAGGACGTCGCCAACGTCGCCCTCGAGTCCGGCGCGGCCGACATCGAAGCGCTGAAGGCCGCCAAGCTCGGCGACGCCACGGTCGAGGAAGGCGCCAAGGCCCTCACCCTCACCATCGGCGAGAAGTTCGAAGTCCGCCGCATGGCCAAGGTCGAGAACGACGGCCCGATCGGCGCGTACTCGCACAGCGGCCGGATCGGCGTGCTGGTCGCCCTCAAGGGTGGCTCGGAAGAGCTGGCCAAGGGCATCGCCATGCACGTCGCCGCGATGAACCCCAAGTTCGTCAAGGTGGAAGACGTCCCGGCCGACTACATCGAGAAGGAAAAGGAAATCGCGCTGAGCCAGATGTCGGACAAGGAAAAGGCCAAGCCGGCCGACATCCTCGACAAGATCGTGACCGGCAAGATCAACAAGATCCTCGCCGAAGCCACCCTGGTCGGCCAGCCGTACGTGCTGGACGGCGATGTCACCGTCGCCGAGGCCCTGAAGAAGGCCGGCGCCGAGATCGTCACGGTGCAGCGCCTGGCCGTTGGCGAAGGCATCGAGAAGGTCGTCGACGACTTCGCGGCCGAAGTGATGAAGCAGGCTGGCCTGGCGTAAGCCTCTCCACCTGGTGAAAGAAAAAGGCCGCGAGCGATCGCGGCCTTTTTTGTGGGCCTGATCGGACCTCCGCGGTCCCGATGCATGACTTGGCGGCCCGGCCTACCCGATGCTGTTGTGGGAGCCGCTTCAGCGGCGATGGGTGCTCGCCTCGACCTGGCCCGCTGCCGCGGGATCGCCGACAAGGTCGGCTCCCACCAAGCGGACTCCCTTAAGGTCGGCTCCCGAGGGGCGGTGTTTTGAAAAACGCGATGCGCGACAGTTTTTCACATTCCTGTCATGACTCCCGGCGCGCTAAACTGCCAGCGTTTTGCCCCACACAATCTGGAGATCCCCATGAGCAATCCGCTGAACCACCGCCGTATCCTGCTCAAGCTCTCCGGTGAAGCCCTGATGGGTAGCGAGGATTACGGGATCGATCCCAAGGTGATCGGCCGGCTCGCGAAGGAAATCCTCGAAGTACGCGACGCCGGCGTCCAGGTCGGCGTCGTCATCGGCGGCGGCAACATCTTCCGTGGCGCCGGCCTGGCCGCCTCGGGCATGGACCGTGTCACCGGCGACCACATGGGCATGCTCGCCACCGTCATGAACGCGCTGGCCATGCAGGACGCCATCGAGAAACTCGGCGGCGAAGCCCGCACCATGAGTGCGATCAAGATCAACGAGGTGTGCGAGGACTTCATCCGCCGCCGCGCGATCCGCCACCTCGAGAAGGGCCGCGTGGCCCTGTTCGCCGCCGGCATCGGCAACCCCTTCTTCACCACCGATTCCGCCGCCGCGCTGCGCGCCGTGGAAGTCGGCGCCGACCTGCTGCTGAAGGCGACCAAGGTCGATGGCATCTATTCGGCCGATCCCAAGCGCGATCCCACCGCCCAGCGCTACGACCACCTCACCTATAACCAGGTGATCGAGCGCCGCCTGGAGGTGATGGATACCGCCGCCATCGCCCTGTGCCGCGAGAACAAGCTGCCGCTGCGCATCTACGACATGACCCAGCCGGGCAACCTCATGAGGATCATGCACGGCGAGCCGGTCGGCACCCTGGTCGACGCGGGCTGACGCCCGGCCGCCTTCGACCCCTCCTTGGCGCGGTGCGGCACGGCCGCGCCGCCCGCGCTGCTATACTCGCTTGCTGACCTGTTCCATCGGAATTACGTCCATGATCAACGACATCAAGAACGATGCCCAGGCCCGCATGGGCAAGAGTATCGAATCGCTCAAGCACGACCTGAAGACCATCCGCACGGGTCGCGCCAACCCTTCGATCCTCGACAACATCGTCGTGCCCTACTACGGCACGCCCACCCCGCTGTCCCAGGTCGCCAACGTGACCACGCCTGACGCACGCTCGCTGTCGGTCAAGCCGTTCGACAAGAGCATGGTCGGCCCGATCGAGAAGGCCATCATGGCTTCCGATCTCGGCATCACCCCGACCACCATGGGCATGGACATCCGCCTGAACTTCCCGCCGCCGACCGAGGAGCGCCGCAAGGAACTCGCCAAGAGCGTGGCCAAGGAAGGAGAAGCCGCCAAGATCGCCATCCGCAACGTGCGTCGCGACGCCGTGCAGCACGTGGCCAAGCTGCTCAAGGACAAGGAAATCACCGAGGACGACCAGAAGCGCGCGGACGACGACATCCAGAAGCTCACCGACAAGTTCGTCAAGGAAGTGGACGACGTGGTGAAGGAAAAGGAAAAGGAGCTGATGGCGCTCTGACGCGCCATCGGATATTGCCCATGGCAGCGAGGCCCGAAGCCGGGGTGCCACGCCACCTCGCCATCGTGATGGACGGCAACGGCCGCTGGGCCAAGCAGCGCCTGCGCCCCCGCACGTTCGGTCACCACGCCGGCCAGAAGGCGGTGAGGGAAGCGGTGGAGTTCTGCCTCCGTCGCGGCATCGCCTCGCTGACCCTGTTCGCCTTCTCCAGCGAGAACTGGCGGCGACCGCCCACCGAGGTCTCGGCCTTGATGGAGCTCTTCCTGAAGGCGCTCGACAAGGAAGTGGACGAACTCCACGGCAACGGCGTGCGCATCCGCTTCGTGGGCGATCTGGACGCCTTCGCGCCCGAATTGAGCGCACGCATGCACGCCGCGATGGAGCGGACCGCCGCCAACACGGCGCTCGACATGAACGTGGCGGTGAACTATGGCGGGCGCTGGGACATCGCACGAGCGGCCCGGCTCGCGGCCGAAGCCGTCGCCCGTGGCGAGTTCGGCGTGGAGGACATCGACGAAACACGCCTGCACGGCTACACCTGCCTCGCCGACCAACCGCCGGTCGATCTCTTCATCCGCACCGGCGGCGAGCGCCGGGTAAGCAACTTCCTGCTCTGGCAGATCGCCTATGCCGAGCTTTATTTCACCGACACCCTGTGGCCCGACGTCGACCAGGCCAGCCTCGACGAGGCCCTCGACGACTATGCCCGCCGCGAGCGCCGTTACGGACGCACCGGCGAACAGGTCGCCAAAGGCTGACGCCGGAACCCCATGCTGAAACAACGCATCACCACCGCCGCGATCCTCATCCCGTTGGTCCTGGCCCTGATCCTGCTGCCGCCCACCGGCTTCTTCGCCGCGCTGGTCGCCATCGTCTTCCTCGGCGCCGCGTGGGAATGGAGCCTGCTGGCCGGCTGCCGCACCCCGGTCGGCCGCGGCATCGTCGTCGGTGTCGCCGCCGCGATGTTCGTCGCCCTGTTGATCGTGCGCACGCCGGGCCTGCTCACCGTGGTGACGCTGGCAGGCGTGGCCTGGTGGATCGGCTGCTGCTTCTGGCTGCGCCACTTCACCTTCGCCGCCGCGCCGAACGCCGAGAACCGCATGCTCAAGCTGGGCGTGGGCGCCTTCGTGATCGTGCCGACGCTGGCCGCCGCGATCCTCATGCACAGCGGCGAGCGCGGCAACTGGTGGACCCTGCTTTCCCTCGTGATCGTCTGGTTCGCCGACACCGGCGCCTATTTCAGCGGCCGTTATTTCGGCCGGCGCAAGCTCGCCCCACGGATCAGCCCGGGAAAGACCTGGGCCGGCGTCTACGGCGCCATCGTGGCCGGCGGCCTCGTCACCCTGCTCGGCGGCTTCCTGCTCGGCGTGCGCGAAGGCTGGCAGCTGGTCGGCCTGGCCGTGCTGGGCGTGGTCACCGTGGCCATCGCGGTGGTCGGCGACCTCTTCGAAAGCCTCATGAAGCGCCACGCCGAGGTAAAGGATTCGGGCGATCTGTTCCCGGGCCACGGCGGACTCCTGGATCGCCTCGACAGCGTCTTCGCCGCGCTGCCGGTGTTCGCCGCCGGCAAGCTGCTGCTGGGGCTCTGAGCCATGGCCATCCGCCAGGTCGCCGTCCTCGGCGCCACCGGTTCCATCGGCGGCAGCACGCTCGACGTCATCGCCCGCCATCCGGAGCGCTTCCGCGCCACCGTGCTGGCGGCCAACCGCGACACCGCCTCGCTGGCCAAACTGTGCGAGCGCTTCCGGCCCGACCTCGCCATCGTGGCCGATCCCTCGATGGAAGCGGATCTGGCCCGCCGCCTGGCCGCGGCCGGGGTGCGTTGCGAAGTCGCCTCGGGGCACGAGGCCGTCACCCGGGCCGCCGCGGGGCCCCTGTGCGACACCGTCGTGGCCGCCATCGTCGGCGCGGCGGGACTCGACTCGACCCTCGCCGCCGCACGCGCGGGCAAGCGCCTGCTCCTGGCCAACAAGGAATCCATCGTGATGGGCGGGGCCCTGCTGCTCGAGGCATTGCGCCAGGGCGGCGGCGAGCTCATTCCCATCGATTCCGAGCACAACGCCATCTTCCAGTGCCTGCCGGGCGGTCGGCCCGACCTGCGTCGCTCGGGCGTCCGCCGGCTCGTCCTCACCGCCTCGGGCGGTCCGTTCCGCGGCCGCACGCGCGCCGACCTGGGCGCGATCACGCCGGACGAGGCCTGCGCCCATCCCAAGTGGTCCATGGGCCGGAAGATCTCGGTCGACTCGGCCACGCTGATGAACAAGGGCCTGGAGGTGATCGAGGCCCACCACCTGTTCGCCGCACCGGTGGACTCGATCGAAGTGGTGGTGCATCCGCAGAGCCTGGTCCACTCGATGGTCGACTACGTCGACGGCTCGATGCTGGCCCAGCTGGGCAACCCCGACATGCGCACGGCCATCGCCTGCGCGCTGGCCTGGCCGGAGCGGATCGAGGCGGGGGTAGCCCCGCTGGATCTCGCCGCCCACGCCCGCCTCGACTTCGAGCAGCCCGATACCGAAACCTTCCGCTGCCTCGCCCTGGCCTTCGCCGCCTTGCGCTCGGGCGGCGACGCCACCGCCATCCTCAACGCCGCCAACGAGGTGGCCGTGGAGGCCTTCCTGGCCGGAACCCTCCCCTTCCTCGGCATCGCCGAGCTCGTCGAACGGGTTCTTGAGGAACTGCCGGCCGAACCCGTGGTCGATGTCCAGTCCCTCGTGGAACGAGACGCGGAAGCACGCAGGGTGGCCCGGGACGTGCTTCACCGCGCTTACTGCTAAACTCGCTCCACCCAAACGTTTTTTTATTCGAGACCTTCCCTCTCCGATGAGTCCTGTCCTAGGTTCCGTGTTCTGGCTGCTGGTTACGCTCGGCGTGCTGGTAACCTTCCACGAATTCGGCCACTACTGGGTCGCGCGCCGCTGTGGCGTGCGCGTGCTGCGCTTTTCGGTCGGTTTCGGCCGCCCGCTGTGGCGCCGCGTGGCGAAGGACGGCACGGAATACCAGATCGCCGCGATTCCGCTCGGCGGCTACGTCAAGATGCTGGACGCCCGCGAGGGCGATGTCTCGCCTGCCCAGCGCGACGAGGAATTCACCGGCAAGTCGGTCTGGAAGCGCATCGCCATCGTGGCGGCCGGTCCGGCCTTCAATCTCATTTTCACCATCGCCGCGTTCTGGGCGATGTACATGGTCGGCAAGCCGGACGTGGCCCCCGTGATCTCCGCCCAACCCGGCAGTGTCGCCGCCGTGGCCGGCATCCGCCCGGGCGACCGCATCGTCGCCATGAACGGCGATCCCGTGGGCAACTGGAGCGAGGCCACCGAAGTGCTGGCCAATGGCCTGCTCGGCAACGATCCCCTCCCGGTGCGGGTCACCGGCACCGATGGCGCCCAGCGCGACGTCGTGCTGCCCTTGCAGAACCTCGACGCCAACGGCGACATCGGCAAGCGCTTCACCCAGCTCGGCCTGGGGCTGCAATTGCCCGCCATCGTCGGCCAGGTGGTCCCTGGCGATCCCGCCTCCCTCGCCGGCATGCGCGTCGGCGACCGCATCCTCGCCGTCAACGGCAAGCCCGTGTCCGACTTCGGCGAGTTCACCAAGCTGGTGCCGGAACAGGCCGCCCTGGCCCCGAAGATCGCCGTCACCGTGCAGCGCGACGGGCAGCCCAGGACGTTCGAGATCACCGCCCGGATGAAGTCCGAGCAAGGCCAGCCCACCCGCTGGCTGATCGGCGTGGCGCCCCGTCCCATGGAGGAGGCCACGCTGCGCTACGGCCCCGTGCGCGCCTTCAGCGAGTCGCTGCGCGCCACCTGGACGGGTACCGCGTCCACCTTCAACCTGATCGGCAAGATGCTGTCCGGCGAGGCCTCCACCAAGAACCTCTCCGGTGTCATCGGCATCGCCCAGGTCGCCAACGATTCCGCCAATCGCGGCCTCGGCTGGTTCCTGAACTTCCTCGCCCTGGTGTCCCTGAGCCTCGCGATCTTGAACCTCCTGCCCATCCCGGTCTTGGACGGTGGACACCTGCTGTATTACCTTATCGAGTTGATCAAAGGCAGCCCGGTCAGCGAACGCACCATGATCGCCGGCCAGTACGTGGGTATCGTCCTCTTGTTCACGTTGATGGGGCTGGCGTTCTTCAACGACATCCAGCGAATGCTCGTCTCGTGACGGGGATCCACGCGTTGCGCGGAACCCACTCACCGTATCACCCCAGGCTAGGGGCGCTCGCGCGTCCTGCGCCGAACGACGCAGGGCATGAGTCCTGCGCGTGCTCCTCTTCGGTCGCCGGCCTCGTCCGCCGTCGGCTGGAATTAACCCAACGGAATCGACGATGAAGCGTATCGCCGCCCTGATCTTGCTTGCCTCCCTGTCCGCCAATGCGCTTGCCTTCGAGCCGTTCGTCGTTTCCGACATCCGCATCGACGGCCTCACGCGCATCGCGCAAGGCACGGTGCTGAGCTACCTTCCGATCGAGAAGGGTGAAACCCTGAGCGACGACAAGGCGCAAGCCGCCATTCGCGCCCTCTACCAAACCAAGTTCTTCAGCGACGTCGAGCTCGACCGCCAGGGCGACATCCTGGTGATCAAGGTCGTCGAGCGTCCGGCCATCGCCAAGCTCACGCTGCGCGGCAACAAGGACATCAAGGAAGACGACCTGCGCAAGGGCCTGAAGGAAATCGGCCTGGCCGAAGGCGAGACCTTCGACCGCCTGTCGCTCGACCGCGTGCAGCAGGAACTGATCCGCCAGTACTACAACCGCGGCAAGTACAACGTCTCGGTCGATCCGCACGTCACCCGCCTCGACCGCAACCGCGTGGCGATCGACATCGAGATCCGCGAAGGCAAGGCGGCGAAGATCAAGGAGATCAACGTCGTCGGTAACAAGGCCTTCGCCGACAAGGACATCCGCAAGGGCTTCGAGTCCAACACCACGAACTGGTTGTCCTGGTATTCGAAGGACGACCAGTACTCGCGCGAGAAGCTGTCGGGCGACCTGGAAAAGCTCAGCAACTACTACATGAACCGCGGCTACGCCGACTTCGGCATCGATTCCACGCAGGTGGCCATCAGCCCGGACAAGCGCGCCATGTACGTGGACGCCAGCGTCAAGGAAGGCGAGGTCTATACCGTCTCCGACGTCAAGCTGCTCGGCGAACTCATCCTGCCGGAAGACACCCTGCGCAAGCTGGTCTTCATCCATAAGGGCGACACCTTCAACCGTGGCGCCATCGAGGCCAGCACCGACGCGATCAAGGGCATCCTCGCCAACATCGGCTACGCCTTCGCCAAGGTCACGCCGATTCCGAAGCTCGACAAGGACAAGCGCACGGCCGACCTCACGCTCTTCATCGAGCCGGGCAAGCGCGTGTATGTCCGCCGCGTGGTCTTCCAGGGCAATACCCGTACGGAAGACGAAGTGCTGCGTCGCGAAATGCGCCAGCTCGAAGGCGCCTGGTATTCGCAGGGCGCGATCGACCGTTCGAAGACCCGCCTGCAGCGCCTGGGTTACTTCAAGACCGTCGACATCGACAAGGCGCTGGTGCCCGGCACCGTCGACCAGGTCGACCTCACCGCGAAGGTCGAAGAGCAGTCCGCCGGCTCGCTGATGTTCGGCGTCGGCTACTCGCAGTACTCCGGCATCATCCTGTCGGCCTCGGTCTCCCAGAACAACTTCCTGGGTACCGGCGACCGCTTCTCGATCGGCGCGGAAACCAGCACGTACTACAAGCGCGTCAACGCCAGCTACACCAATCCGTACCTGACCGACTCCGGCGTGCAGATCGGCTACAACCTGGGCTACAGCAAGCTGGATTACGGCGACACCGATCTGGCGAACTACACCTACAGCACGAAGTCGTTCGAAACCACGCTGTCGATCCCCATCACCGACTTCGATTCGGTGTCGACGAGCCTCGGTGTCAGCTCGAACCTGATCAACACGTCGTTCTACACGCCGCAGCAGCTGGTGGCGTACCAGAACGCGCTGGGCAACAAGACGATCCATTCGTGGACGTCGAGCCTGGGCTACACCCACGACACCCGTAACAGCTACTGGGCACCGACCCGTGGCGGCCAGCTGACGGCCTCGGTCTCGGGTGCGCTGCCGGGTTCGACCGTGCAGTACTACAAGCTGTTCGGCGAAGCCAATCATTACTGGCCGATCGGCAAGGGTTTCGTGCTTTACCTCGATGGTCAGGTCGGCTACGGCAAGACCTATGGTCAGACCTACGATTCGAACGGCTACACGTATGACGCGGCGGGCAATGCCACCCTCCTCTACAAGAAGGGCGACAAGGTGGAGTTCCCGTTCTGGGAGAACTACTACGCCGGCGGCGTGCGCGACGTACGCGGTTTCCAGGACAACACCCTCGGACCGCGCCTGTGCGACGGTGGCAGCACCTCCTCGGCACCGAACAAGAAGGGCCAGTGCGAGGGCGGCTACTACAGCTACGGCCAGCCGGTCGGTGGCGCGTTCAAGGTGCTGGGCACGGCGCAGGTCTTCCTGCCCCTGCCCTTCCTGAAGGACGTGAACACGGCCCGCGTCTCCTGGTTCGTCGACGTCGGTAACGTCTACAAGGACTACGGCTCCTTCGACGCCAGCGAACTGCGTGCCTCCACGGGCCTCTCGCTGCAGTGGCAGGCGCCGATCGGCCCGCTGATCATCAACTTCGCCGTGCCGTTCCGTAAGAAGGATGCCGACAGCCGCTTCGTCGAGCGCATCCAGTTCACCTTCGGCAATACGTTCTAACCGCGGTCTCCAGCGAAGACCCTGTAGAATCATGGGGGTGGCCAAGCGCCACCCCTTTCTTTTGGGAGCGTTCCGTGAGCGGGAATCCGCAATTCACCCTGGCCGAACTGGCCGCCCGCTTCGACCTCGAAGCGCATGGCGATCCGTCCACCGTCGTGGACGGCGTCGGCACCTTGTCGGCGGCGACCCCGACCCAGTTCACCTTCCTGTCGAATCCCAAGTACACCTCGCAGCTGGCCGAATCGCAGGCGGGCATCGTGGTGCTCGGCGCCGACGCCCTGCCCCTGCGCAAGGGTGCCGCGCTAGTGGCGAAAGACCCCTACGTCGCCTATGCGAAGATCGCCGCGCTGTTCGAGAAGCATGCGGCGGCACCGCACGGCATCCACGTCAGCGCGGTGGTCTCGCCCTCGGCGCGCATCCACCCCACCGCCAGCGTCGGCCCCTGCTGCGTGATCGAGGAAGGCGCGGTGATCGAGGAAGGCGTGGTCCTGGGCCCGCATTGCACGATCGGCCCCGGCTGCGTCGTCGGCGCCGGCAGCCGCCTGGTCGCCCGTGTCACCCTGGTGATCCGCGTGACCCTGGGTGAGCGCGTGCTGGTCCATCCCGGCGCCGTGATCGGCTCCGACGGCTTCGGTATCGCCTTCGATCGCGACCACTGGGTGAAGCTGCCGCAGCTTGGCGGCGTGCGCATCGGCAACGACTGCGAAATCGGCGCCAACACCACCATCGACCGCGGCGCGCTGGAAGACACGGTGCTCGAGGAAGACGTGCGCCTGGACAACCAGATCCAGATCGCCCACAACGTGCATATCGGCGCGCATACCGCCATGGCCGGGTGCTCGGCGGTGGCGGGCAGCGCGAAGATCGGCCGCTACTGTCTCATCGGCGGCAACGCGGGCGTCCTCGGCCACCTCGAACTGGCCGACCGGGTTACCATCACGGCGAAAAGCCTCGTGACGGCATCGATCAGGGAACCCGGCGAATATTCGTCCGGCTCCCCGCTGCAGGAAAACCGCCTGTGGCGGCGCAACGCGGCGCGCATGAAACATCTCGACGAGTACGCGCGCCGCCTGGCGGCGCTGGAAAAGGATAAAGGGCAATGACCGAATTGAAAGCTGCCGTGACGCTCCCTGTCGACGTCGAGCAGATCCAGCGGCTCCTGCCGCACCGCTACCCGTTCCTGCTGGTGGACAGGGTGATCGAGATCGAACCCGGCAAGTCCATCACCGCGATCAAGAACGTCACCATCAACGAGCCGTTCTTCCAGGGCCACTTCCCCGGTCATCCGGTGATGCCGGGCGTCTTGATCGTCGAGGCCATGGCCCAGACCGCCGGCCTGCTGACCCAGATCACCAGCCAGATCGACGGTAACGCCGGCAGCCCGCTGTTCTACCTGGTCAAGGTCGACAACGCCCGCTTCTCCGCGGTCGTGGCGCCCGGCGACCAGCTGCGCATGGAAGTCTCGCTCAAGCGCCTCATCCGTGGCATGGGCCTGTTCGAAGCCAAGGCCCTGGTCGACGGCAAGGTGGTCGCCTGCTGCGAACTGATGTGCGCCGCAAGGAGCGACAAATGATCCATCCCACCGCGCAGATCGATCCGTCCGCCCGCATCGCGGACAACGTCGCCATCGGTGCGTACAGCATCGTCGGCGCGGATGTGGTCATCGGCGAGGGCACGACCGTCGGTCCGCACGTGGTGATCGAAGGTCCGACCGTCATCGGCCGCGACAACCGCATCTCGCAGTTCGCCTCCATCGGCGGCCCGCCGCAGGACAAGAAGTGGCAGGGCGAGCGTACCGAGGTGGTCATCGGCGACCGCAA
The DNA here is from genome assembly GCF_041360655.1 of Luteibacter sp. RCC_6_2. Lineage (NCBI taxonomy): Bacteria > Pseudomonadati > Pseudomonadota > Gammaproteobacteria > Lysobacterales > Rhodanobacteraceae > Luteibacter > Luteibacter sp. RCC_6_2. The sequence continues at coordinate 304,001 of NZ_JBFUPQ010000002.1, forward strand.
CCTCATCCGCGAGTTCGTCACGATCAACCGGGGCACCGGCGACGGTGGCGGCATCACCCGGATCGGCAACGACAACTGGCTGCTGGCCTACGTGCACATCGCGCACGATTGCCAGGTGGGCAACCACGTGGTGTTTTCCAACTATTCGGCGCTGGCCGGGCATGCGGAGATCGGCGACTGGACGATCCTTTCCGGCTATTCGGGCGTGCACCAGTTCTGCAAGGTGGGCGCGCACGCGTTCATCGGCATGGGCTGCCTGGTGGGATCGGACGTACCGCCCTTCGTGATGATGGCCAACGAGACCCGCGGTCGGCCGCGCGGCATCAACAGTGAAGGGCTGAAGCGCCGCGGCTTCGACACCACGCGCATCGCGGCGATCAAGCGCGCCTACCGCACGCTGTACATGGCCGGCCTGCCGCTGGCCGAGGCCCGCGAGCAGTTGCTCGCCCAGGCCGAGACCAGTGAGGACGTGCGCCAGATGCTCGAGTTCATCGACCGCAGCGAGCGCTCGCTCGCCCGCTGATTTCCGCAGCGGCAGGCACATCACCATGCAGCAGAGCACGACTCCGGCCGAAGCACCGCTGATCGCCCTCATCGCCGGCGAGGATTCCGGCGACCAGCTCGGCGCCGATCTCATCGATGCATTGCGGGCGCGCTTTCCGGGCGCGCGCTTCGTCGGTATCGGCGGACCGCGCATGCTCGCGAGCGGTTTCGAATCCTGGTACGACATCCGCGAACTGTCGGTGATGGGTTTCGCCGAAGTCGTGAAGCACCTGCCGCGTCTGCTCCGCTTGCGCCGGGAACTGCTGGCCAAGCTCTTCGCCGCGAAACCCGCCCTCACCATCGGTATCGACGCACCCGACTTCACCCTCGGCGTGGAGCGCAAGCTCAAGGCCGCCGGCCTGGTCACGGCCCACTATGTCAGCCCCTCCGTCTGGGCCTGGCGCGAAAAGCGCGCCGAAAAGATCGGCCAGTCGGCGGAGCGGGTGCTCTGCCTGTTCCCGATGGAGCCCCCGATCTACGCGAAACACGGCGTCGACGCGCGCTTCGTCGGCCATCCCCTCGCCGACCGCTTTCCGATGGTGGCCGACCGTGACGGCGCGCGCGATGCGCTCGGGCTTCCCCACGATGCGCCCCTGCTCGCCGTCCTGCCTGGCAGCCGTCCCAGCGAGATCGAACGCGTGGGTGCCATCTTCATCGAAGCCGCGCGGCGCATCGCATCGGCCATGCCGGCGCTGCGCATCGTCGTTCCGGCGGCCAACGAGCGCGTACATGCGCGGCTCACCGAACTGCTACGCGATTTTCCCGGTACGCCGCCCCTGCTGACGGACGGTCATGCCCACGACGCCATGGTCGCCGCCGACGCGGTACTGCTGGCCTCTGGCACCGCCACGCTGGAAGCCATGCTGGCCAAGCGGCCGATGGTGGTCGGCTACCGTGTGTCGCCGACCAGCTATCGCATCGCGCGCATGCTGCGCATGCTGAAGACCGACGTGTACAGCCTGCCCAACATCCTCGCCCGTGCCTGCGGCCTGGGCCGTGGCCTGCTCGTCCCGGAGTTCATGCAGGACGACTGCACGGCGGAAAACCTCGCCCAGGCCACGCTGGACCTGCTCGGCGACAGCGAGCGCCGCGGCGCCATCGTGGCGGCCTTCGAATACCTGCACCAGGAACTGCGTGGAGGCCTCGAAGGCCGCGCGGCCGACCACGCCGCGGACGCCGTGGCCGACCTGGTCGCGCCGCCCGGCTTGCCCGTCGCGGCCGCCGGGCACTAGGCTTCGGTCCATGCCACGCAAGCGCAACGTCACCTCCCAGCTCGCCCGCGACCTCATCGTCGCCGGCGTGGACGAGGCCGGGCGCGGGCCGCTTGCCGGGCCCGTGGTGGTCGCCGCGGTGATCCTCGATCCCGCCCGGCCGATCCGAGGCCTCAACGACTCCAAGCAATTGACCGAGGACGTGCGCGAGAAGCTCTACGGCCGGATCGTCGAGCGTGCCCTCGCCTACTGCGTGGTCTTCGTCGACCACCAGGAAATCGACCGGATCAATATCTTCCAGGCGACGATGGTGGGCATGACCCGAGCGCTCATGGGCCTCTCGCTCAATCCGCACCTGGCCCTGGTCGATGGCAACCGCCTGCCGCGCTCGCTGCCATGCGAGGGCCGCGCCGTGATCGGCGGCGACGCCACGGAACCGGCGATCAGCGCCGCCTCGATCCTCGCCAAGGTGAGCCGCGACCGGCACATGCACGCGCTGGACGCGTTGCATCCGGGTTACGGCTTCTCCAGGCACAAGGGCTATGCCGTGCCCGAGCACCTGGATGCCCTGGACAGGCTCGGTCCCTGCGAAGTGCACAGGCGCAGCTTCGCGCCGGTGAAGCGCTGGTATCCGGAGCTGGCCGAGGTCAGCGGCGATCTCTTCGAGCCGGCCTGAGCCACGCCGGCCTCCTCGGAAAAATCCTAAAGTCGGACTGGAACCTGCCGATACGAGGGCTAACGCCCTCTCCCGAGGGTGTGCACCTATCCCCTATCGACAGGTACCACCCATGAAGAAGATCGCCATCGCCATCGCACTGTTCGTCGCCGCGCCGTTGTCCGCCCACGCCGCCTGCGCCGCGAAGGATTTCACCATCGACGGTTTCGCCGTCAAGCTGCAGCAGGGCTCCGGCCAGCCGCGTTTCAGCATGAAGGGCAACCTCGTCAACAAGTGCGGCGAAGCCGCCGCCGCGCAGATCCGCATCGATGCGAAGGACGCGTCCGGCAAGGTCGTCGCCAGCAAGCAGGGTTGGCCGGCCGGCACCTCCAACATCGAGCCGGGCAAGAGCGTCGACTTCGACCTGGGCCGCCTGTTTCGCTATTCGCCCGACATGCAGGATTACACCGTGGTCGTGTCGGACGTGAAGGCCTGGTAAGACAAAGGCTGACCCTGGTGGGAGCCTGGGGCAAGCACCCATCGCCGACAGGGTCGGCTCCCACCACGACGGCGCTAGATGGACAGCCAGGCCACGCGTTCACCCATCGCGAACGGGATCGTTCGCGATGGCAGCCAGACCAGGGCGTGCGCCGATGCCAGGTTGCTCAGCATATGCGAGTCCTGGCGCGGCAGCAGTTCCAGCGTGGCGACGCCGTCGACCATGTCCAGGCGCATGCGTAACAGCCTGTCACGCTCGGCGTCCGCCTCGACATCCGTCTTGAGCACGCCGCTGCGCCATGCCGGTTGCGCGGCTTCCTCACCTTCGAGGTGGCCCAGCACGGCACGCGCATGCACCGCCAGGCAGACCAGCACCGCTGCCGGGTTGCCCGGCATGCCGAGCAGCGCCTTGCCTTCGCGCATGCCGAACCAAAGCGGCTTGCCGGGCTTTTGCGCCACCTTCCAGAAAACCTTGCGCACGCCGAGCCGGTCGGCGACGGCGGGAATGAAATCGCGATCGCCGACGGAGACGCCACCGCTGGTGACGACGAGGTCCGCGCTGTCGAGGGCGGCACTCATGGCCTCTTCGAGCGCGCTCTCGTCATCGCGGACATAGGCCACCACGGGCTCGCCGTAACCGTGTTCGACGAACCATGCGCGCAACAACGGCCCGTTGGCGTCGTAGACCTGTCCGGGACCGAGCGGTTCGCCCACGCGCACCACTTCGTCGCCGGTGACCAGCACCGCCACGCGCGGCCTCCGATACACGTCGAGAGAATCGATGCCCGCCATGGCGAGGGCCGCGAGCAACCCGGCGGTGACGCGTTGTCCGGCCCTGGCGATGATGGCGCCGGCGCGAAGTTCCTCGCCCTCATGGCGGATGGCTTCGCCCACACGCACAGGTTCGCGCAGCACGATGCCCTCGCCCGTGCGCTCGACGATTTCCTGCCGGGCCACGGCATTCGCGCCGTCGGGCAGCATGCCTCCGGTAAGGATGCGCACGGCCTGCCCCGGGCCGACGGACACTTTCGCGGGATCGCCGGCCGCGGCCGTGCCAACGAGCGTCAGGGGCTCGATGCCGTCATCGGCTCGCACCGCATAACCATCCACGGCGCTCTGGGTGAAGCGCGGCAGCGCGATACGCGCCGTCGGTGATTCGGCCAATACGGCGCCGAGCGCCAGCTCCAGGGGAACCCGGTGCGTCGGCAAGGCGCGCACGGCGGCGCGGTAATGGTCGAGCGCCTGTTCGATCGGCAACAACGCCATGTCAGTGGACTTCGCCGTAGCCGCCGGAATGCTTGCCACCCGCACGCCCGGTTTGCAGCAGGTGGACCAGGCCGGGCAAGGTCGCCGCCAACGACTCGCTCGCACCCCCGCGGCTCCCCGGGAAGGTGACGATCAACGTATCGCGCACGTATCCGGCGACACCACGCGAAAGCATGGCGAACGGCATGCGCTTCTGGCCGAAGGCCCGCGCGGCTTCCATGATGCCGGGGATTTCCACGTCGAGCATGGGCCGCACCGTGTCGACGGTGATATCGCGGGGGCCGAGGCCCGTCCCGCCGACGGTGACGACGAGCGCCACGCCGCCGTCCACCAGCGAACGCAAGAGGTCGGCAAGCACGTCCGCGTCATCGGCGATCACCGCGTATTCGACCGGCGCGAAGTTCGCCTCGATCAACGCGTCGCGCACATAGGCTCCCGCCGTATCCGGCTTGGCACCGCTGGCCACGGTATCGGACAACACGACCACCGCGGCACTGCGTGGCGTATCCAACGCGCGCCTGTAGTGGGACTTGCCGCCGGTCTTGCGCTCGAGACGGCAATCCTCGATGTGCAGCTCGTCGGGCTCGGCATACGGCTTGAGCATGTCGTAGATCGTGAGCGCCGCGAGGCTGGCCGCCGTGAGCGCTTCCATCTCGACCCCGGTGGGGCCGATGGTCTGCACCTCGGCGATCACGCGCACGAAGGTATCGGCCAGTTCGTAGTGCACGTCCGCCCGATGGATCGGCAACGGGTGGCACAGCGGAATGAGTTCATCGGTGCGCTTGGCGGCGAGAATACCCGCGACACGCGCCGTCTTCAGTGGATCGCCCTTCTCGGTCTCGCCACTACGCAACAGGTCGATGCAGGCGGCGGGGGCATGGAGGGTGGCGGTGGCGCGTGCGACGCGGAGGGAGTCCGGCTTCTGGCTGACGTCTTTCATCCGTGGCTCGTGTGCGAATGGTGGCGGTGCGACGTGGCGGCCGGTGCGTCGAGGTCGTCGCGGATGCAGCAACCCTCCACGAAGGCGCTGCTTCCGTCGGCGTAGAACTCTTCCTTCCAGATCGGCGCGCCGTGCTTCACCGCATCCACCGCGTAACGGCAGGCGTCGAAGGCTTCGGCGCGATGCGGTGCGCGGACCACGCAGGCGATCGCGACATCGCCGATGGAAAGATCGCCCAGCCGATGGACGATTCGCACATACGGTACCCCGTAGCGCTCGCGCGTTGCGTGCTCGACGTCGCGAATCACCTTCGCGGCCAGCGGCTCGTGCGCCGTGTATTTCAGGTGACGCACCTGCCGTCCTTCATGGTGGTCGCGCACCGTGCCGACGAAGAGCGCCAGCCCGCCGCATTCCGGATGGGCATCCAGTTCCAGCAGGGGCTCGACGGCGACCGGGGTGTGCGAAAGGACCTCGTGAGACATGTTCAACCTCCAGCCACGGGCGGCAACAGGGCGATCCGGCGGTCGGCCGGAAGGGGATCGGCGCGGCGGACGATGGTGTCGCCCGAGACACAGGCGCAACGCTCGAGCGAACGGGCGAGCTCCGGACGCTGTCTGGCCAGCACGGCCAGGGCGTCGGCCACGGTGACGGTCTCCTCGCCGGCGTCGACGCGGCATTCGGCGGCCCCGGCCAGCCGTTCGAGGTTGGCGAAAAGTTCGAAGACGATCGGTTTCATGGATATCCCTGGAATACGGAAGTTCACCCGCCCATGGCATGCATGGTCAGTGGGCGGTCGACCGGCCCGGGCCGCGAGGCATAGCCCGCATCCTTCAGCCATACGGCGCGGGCGACCTGCGCGGCCAGCGTCTCGTCATCCACGCCTTCACGCAGGCGTGCGCCCAAAGGGGTGCCGATGGGCGAGAACAGGCAGGTGAACAGCTCGCCGGTGGCGGTGATGCGCAGCCGGTCGCAGGTGGAACAGAACGGATTGGATACCGTGGAAATGATGCCGAGCGGATACCGTCCGTCGACGAGATAGGGCGTGGCCGGATCGTGGCCGCGCGGCACGCTTTCCACATGGTGCCGTTCACCGATGGCCGCGAGCATCTCGGCCTCGGAAACGACGGCGTCGCGCTTCCAGTGTCCCGGCGCGTCCAGCGGCATGTACTCGATGAAGCGCAACGGCAAGCCTCGCGCCATCGCCCACTCGAGCAGGGGTACCACGTCTTTCTCGTTGTCACCGCGAATCACCACGGCGTTGAGCTTCACCTTCGCCCCCGCATCCACCAGTGCGTCGATGCCGTCCAGCACCGGCGCGACCTCGCGCCGGGTCAGGCGGCGAAACGTGTCCGGGTCGATCGCATCGAGGCTCACGTTGAAATCGTCGATACCGGCTTGCACCAGTTCGCGTGCCTTGGGTGCGATGCGCGACGCATTGGTGGTCATCGACAGGCGCGAGAGCCCACGCTCGCGGAGCGCGCTTATCTCCCGCACGCACTCGGAGAGGTCGCGGCGCAGCAACGGTTCGCCACCGGTCAGGCGGATCTGGTCGATGCCGTGGTCCACGAACAAGCCGGCCAGGCGCACGATCTCGCCGCGTTCGAGCAGGCTGGCGCGTGGCAGCCAGTCCGGATGTTCCGGCATGCAGTACGTGCAGCGGAAGTTGCAGCGGTCGGTCAAGGATATCCGCAGCTTGCGCTTGGTACGTCCGTGGCGGTCGATGAGTGGGGACATGGTCGCCTTAGCAAAGCATAGTGGTCGTGAGACGGGTGTTCCGGCCCGGTCGCGACCTTCGTACCCAATCGTGCCAGACTTCGCCCATGAGCGCCTTGCATCCCTTCGTCGCAGCCGCATGGCCCGAATGGCCCGACTACGCCCTCGTCGAGGACCTTCTACCGCCCCTGCGCGAGTTCGCGCGTGCCGGGCGGGTCGTCCTCGCCACCCTGGTAAGCATCGACGGCCCGTCGCCGCGCCCCTTGGGCAGCGAAATGGCGATCGCGGCGGATGGCCGCGTGGCCGGGTACGTGTCCGGCGGCTGCGTGGAAGCCGCCGTGGCCGCCGAAGCCGCCATGGTCCTGGCGGACGGCCGCCCCCGCCTGCTCGATTACGGCGTCGGCAGCCCGGTCATCGACATCCAGCTGAGCTGTGGCGGCCGCATCGGCATCTTCGTTCGTGAACTGCGCGACCCCGCCGCGTACGTTAATTCGCTTGCGTTGGCCCGCCGCGCGCGCCGGACGGTCACCGTCCTGAGCGATGCGTCCGACGGCGCCTGGCGCATCGAAGACGGTGTGCACGCCGGCGATGCCGGCACCTATGCGACCGTGCACCGGCCACCGCTGCGGCTGGTCGCCGTCGGTGGCGATCCGGTCACGCTGGCGGTGGCGACGCTCGCACCCTTCGTCGGCATCGAGGTCGTGCTCCTTCGCCCGCATGGCCCGCCTCACCCGCCAGAAGGCGTCGCCCTCGCCGGCTATGACGCCCGCTCGCTGCCGGTGGCGCTTGCCGAACTGGCCGTGGACGAGCGCACCGCCATCTATTCGCTCAGCCACGATGCCGAGGTGGACCATGCGGTGGCACTCCATGCACTGCGCTCCCCGGCCTTCGCGGCAGGCGTGCTGGGCAGCCGGAACAAGATCGTCTCGCGTGTCCAGCGGCTGAAGGACGATGGCGTGGGCGAGCACGACCTGCGCCGCCTGAACCTGCCTGCGGGACTGCCCATCGGCGCGCAGACGCCGCATGGCATCGCGTTCTCGATCATCGCCCAGGTCTGCCAGCGCGACCGCGCCCGCCAGGCGTGACGATCGCGCACGACGCCGTGATCCTGGCCGCGGGTGGTAGCCGCCGCCTTGGCCGCCCCAAGCAACTGCTGACCGTGGATGGCGAGCCGCTCGTCGCTCGCGTGGCGCGGCTCGCCCTGGGTACGCGGCCATCGCGAACACTGGTGATCGTCGGTGCCTACGAGGACGACGTCGCCGCGGCCCTGGCCCCGTGCGACGTGGAAATCGTCGCCAATACCGCCTGGACGACCGGCATGGCATCGTCTCTTCAACTGGCGGCGCGCGCGCTGCACGGCCGCGGCCGGCCGGTCCTGCTGACGGTCGTCGACCAGCCTTCCCTGATGGCGTCGCACTTCGCCGCGCTGCTCGCGGCGCACGACGATGGCCGCGATACCGTCAGCGCCTATGGCGACGCGCTGGGTGTCCCGGCCGTCCTACGTGCCTCGACCCTGGCGCGCGCGACGGCGCTCGATGGCGACACGGGGTTCCGGCGTCTATGGGCAAAGGTTCCACCGCGGGCCGTCCGCGCCGACGAGCTTGGCGAAGACCTCGACGACGAAGCGGACGTGACCCGGGCCATGGCCGCCGGGCTGCTGGACGACCCGCGGAACAAACTCGCGTAGCGGTTGCAAGAAATCGGACCGTTCCCCGGTCATACTCCAGACCACCCGTCCGGGGAGCCCACCATGACCGCCACCCGCCTCGTCTACCGCCACCGATGGCCGGTGCGCGTGATGCACTGGATCAACGTGGTCTGCCTCTGCGTGCTGCTCGGCAGCGGCCTGCAGATATTCAACGCCCATCCCGCGCTTTACTGGGGCAACCGTTCCGATCCCGGCAAGGCCGTGCTCGCACTCGAAGGCGGCCAGGATGCGCAGGGAAACCCGCGCGGAACCACGCGCATCGGCACGCATGCCTTCGATACCACGGGTGTCCTCGGCGCATCGAAGGTCGATGGCGAATGGACCGCGCGCGGCTTCCCCGCCTGGGCGACCATTCCCGGACCGGCGTGGCTCGCGATGGGCCGGCGTTGGCACTTCTTCTTCGCCTGGCTGTTCGTCGCCAACGGCATCGCCTACGTCGGCTGGTCGCTGGCCAGCCGGCACCTCACCCGCGACCTCGTGCCCACGCGGGCCGACTGGCGTGGCATCGGCCGTTCGATCGTGGACCATCTGCGCTTCCGCCATCCGCAAGGCGAGGAAGCCATCCGATACAACGTGCTCCAGCGGCTGGCCTACCTGGTGGCGATCTTCGTCTTCGGCGGGGGCATCGTGCTGATGGGCATCGCCATGTCGCCACGCATGGATGCGGTGTTGCACTGGCTGGTCGATGCCGTGGGTGGGCGGCAGTCCGCACGGACGATCCATTTCATCATCGCCACGGCCTTCGTCGCCTTCGTGTTGGTGCACGTCTTCGAAGTGCTGGTGAGCGGCCCGCTGAACCAGTTGCGCGGGATGATCACCGGTTGGTACCGGATTCGCGAGGAACGACGGGAGACCCATCATGACTGATCGCCGGGCATTCCTGCGCAACACCGTGCTCGCCCTGGGGGGCGCCGTGCTGACCGGTTGCGACCGCGTTTCGGAAAGCGATACCGGCGCGAAGGTGCTGGAGTCCGCCGAAGCGGTGACCCGCCGCGTGCAGCGTTTTCTTTCGCCCTCGCGTGCCCTGGCCAAGGAATATGCGGAGGCCGATATCTCGCCGGTATTCAAGCCGAACGGAAGCATCCTGCCCGACACGCCGGCGTACCAGGCGCTCCTGCGCAACGGCTTCGCCGACTATCGCCTCGAAGTGGATGGCATGGTCGACCGCCCTTCGCGCCTCTCCATCGAGGATCTGAAAGCCCTCGGCACGCGCACGCAGATCACCCGCCACGACTGCGTCGAGGGTTGGAGCGTTATCGGCAAATGGACCGGCACGCCCCTGGCTTCCGTGCTCGACCATGTCGGCGCGAAGCCAGGCGCCCGTTACGTCGTCTTCCATTGCTTCGACAACTACGAGGAAGACACGCCCTACTACGAGAGCATCGACCTGGACGAGGCACGTCACCCGCAGACCTTGCTGGCCTATGGCCTCAACGGCGGCGGCCTGCCCGTGGCCAATGGCGCGCCATTGCGCCTGCGCGTGGAACGGCAGCTCGGTTACAAGCATGCCAAGTACCTGCGCCGGATCGAACTGGTCTCCTCCTTCGCGGACATCGGCGAAGGCAACGGCGGGTACTGGGAAGACAACGGTTACGAGTGGTATGCGGGCATCTGAAGCGAGGTCTTTTCCGCATTGCGTCAACCGGCCCCTGAAAAAAAGGGCTCGAAATGCAAAAAAACTTCGCGGACCCTATTTTCAGCGGACGAAAGCAACGCTAGAGTGAGTCGCCCGCTGGGCACCGGCCGGAACGGCCGCCTCATTCGATCAAAGTGACAAGGATAACCATGGCCAAGACCACCAAAACGGCGGCGAAGAAGGCCGCTGCCAAGGCTCCCGCCAAGGCTGCGAAGGCGCCGGCCGCCCTCAAGCCGATCAAGGATCCGCTGTCGAAGTCGTCGCTCGTCTCGCACATCGTCGAGCAGAGTGGCGTCGACAGCAAGAGCGTGAAGGCCGTTCTGGCCTCGCTGGAAGGCGCGATCTCCGCGTCCGTCCACAAGAAGGGCGCTGGCACGTTCACGCTGCCCGGCCTGCTGAAGATCACCTCGGTTGCCGTCGCGGCGAAGCCGAAGCGCAAGGGCAAGGACCCGTTCACGGGTGAAGAGCGCTGGTTCGCCGCCAAGCCCGCTTCGGTCAAGGTCAAGGTCCGTCCGCTGAAGAAGCTCAAGGACGCGGCCGCCTGATTCCACGCGGTGGCTCGTCCACCGCGTCCGACCAGGTAACCGAAAAGCCCCCGCTCATCGCGGGGGCTTTTTTTTGCCCCCCCTGCCGCAAGTCATGCTTGACTACAACTGTCGTCAGGCGCACGCTGCCTACATCTGTAGTCAGGAGCGGCGGCATGAGCAAGAAGACCATCGGTGACCAGGAGCTCGCCCTCCTGCAGTACATCGAGGAAGCACCGAAGAGTTCCGTGGCCGAGGTCTGCGCGGGCTTCGGCGAGGTGCGCGGCCTGGCACGTTCCACCGTGCTGACCATGATGGAACGGCTACGCGCGAAGGGTTACCTCACCCGTCGCAAGGTCGACAACAGCTTCCGCTACAGCGCGACCAACGGCGCGGGCGAAGTGATGACCGGCGCCGTCGGCCGCTTCGTCGAAAGAACCTTGCAGGGTTCGGTCTCGCCCTTCGTCGCCTGGATGTCCGAGCGCGGGCAAGTCAGCGATGCCGAACTGGCGGAACTCGAAGCCCTCGTCGGTACGCTGCAATCGCGGCGCAAGGGGCGCTGACATGGATACATTCCTCGATATCCTGCTTTCGCGCCTGGCGTTCGCCTCGGTGCAGGCCTTGCTGCTCGCAGGGGTGGTCTACGCCGCGTGCCGTTTCTTACCCGCCCTTTCCGCGGCGGCACGCAGCACGCTCTGGTGGCTGCTCGGTGCGCAGTTGCTCATCGGCGTCGCCTGCCCCGCCCCGTTCGCCCTTCCCCTGCTTCCTTCGACCGCCCCGGCGCGCGACGTGCTGCTGACCGCGCCCACCGCGATCGGCGACGTGACGATGTCCGCCGACATGGCGCCGTCTTCGGGAGCTCTCTCCTGGAGTGTGGTGTTGCTCGGTGCATGGGGCCTCGCCGTGGTGCTGCAACTGATCGTCGCCGCCGTACGCTGGGCAAGGCTGTCCGCAGTGTTGCGGCGGGCCATGGCGCACGAGGATGTACGCGTGGAGACGCTCTGCGCCCGCCGCGCCCGCGAACTCGGCCTGCGCCGCTCGCCTCGCCTGGCGGTATCCGCGGAAGTGGATTCGCCGCAGGTCGTGGGCTTGTGGCGGCCCACCATCCTGCTGCCCCTCGACGACCGGCTCAATGACGAGGAACTGGAGATGGCCTTGATGCACGAGCTCGCCCACGTGCGCCGCGGCGATCTTGTCATGGGCTGCGTGCCGGCCCTCGCGCGCACGTTGTTCTTCTTCCATCCGCTGGTCCATCTGGCCACCCGCGAATACGCCCTCTGCCGCGAGGCGGCCTGTGATGCGCTGGTGCTGTCGCGTGGCCGGCAGGCGCCGCGGACGTATGGACGTCTGTTGCTCCGTCTCGGCGTCGCCCCGCATCCGCACCACGCCCTGCCGGGCGCGTCCCCCACGTTCCGCACACTGAAAAGGAGACTCGACATGCTCGGTCAAGCCACCGACGCGCCCCCGCGCGCGCTTACCTGGTGCCTCGTCGCCGCCATCGCGGTCGTGGGCGTGGTTCCCTGGCGCGTCGTCGCGGCCGACAGCGGTACGGCCACGCAAGATTATTACCGTCCGGCAGCGCCGACCCCGCCCACACCGCCCACACCGCCCGGACCACCTCCGGCGGCACCGGCCGCGCCAGCCGCGCCGGCCCCCATGACAAACATCGCGCCCGTACCGCCAGTGGCTCCCGTGGCTCCCGCCGCACCCATGCCGTCGATGGAAACCATCACCGTGCGAGGCGACAACCCCGACCGGTCGTTCATCTTCTTCAGCGACGACATCCATGTGATGAACGGCAGCGGCAGCGACTTCCGCCGGGCCGAAGCCGCACGCGACGGCGCCGACGACTTCGTCTGGTATCGCGAAGGCAAGCAGGCCTGGGTGCTGAAGGACCCCGCCTATGTGAAGCGCATCCGCGAGGCCTTCGCCCGCAGCGCACAGCAGGCCGACGGTGCCGCGATGAGCGCCGACAAGCAGGCCAAACTCGACGGCGAACAGGCCGTGCTCAACGAACAGATGGCCAAGCTCGCGCAGCGGCAAGCCGAGCTGGCGGTACAGGAAAGCGATCCGAGGGTACCGACCGATCGCGCCGCCTATGCGGCCGGCCATGCCGCCATCGGCAAGGAGCAGGCGGCCATCGCGCAGAAGATGGCCGACATCGGCCGGGTCCGCGCGGAACAGGGCCGTATCCAGGCCGAATGGGGCCGCCGGCAGGCCGAGGCGTCACGGAAGGCGAGCAAGGAAGTGGATGCCATCCTCGCCGAAGCCATTCGCAACCACGCGGCCAAGGCGGCGCGCTGACGCGACGACGATGCTCCGGTATGGTGAGGGGTTTTCACCTGCCGGAGGCATCATGCGACTTGAAACGGGCACGCTCATCGAAGCCAGCGCCCTGCTGTTCGACATGGATGGAACGCTGATCGATTCGCGTGTCGTGGTCGAGAAGATCTGGAAACGCTGGTGCGACGAGAACGGCATCGACTGGCACTACGTGCTGCCGCGCCTGCACGGGGTACGCATGCTGGACTCCGTGCGCATGTTCGTGAAACCGGGCATGGACGTCGACGCGGTCTACGAGCGGCTGTATCGCGAAGAAGTCGAGGACGTGGATGGCATCGTGCCCATCGCTGGCGCTCCTGAATTGCTGGCGTCCCTGCCGCCCGAAGCCTGGACGATCGTCACCTCGGCCGATACCGTGCTGGCGAAGGCCCGTCTCGGTGCCGCGGGAATCGTACCCCCGCCGCTCATGGTCACCGGGGAGATCGTCACCCACGGCAAGCCCGATCCCGAGGGTTACCTGCTGGGCGCGACGCGCATGGGGGCGGACCCGAAGGATTGCCTCGTGTTCGAGGACGCGAAGGCGGGCATCGACGCAGGCCTCGCCGCCGGCGCACGGGTGATCGCGATCGCGGGCGATCATCCCGGCGAGATCCCGGAAAACGTCGAATGGGTGACCGACCTCGCGGCGCTGCGCTTCGACGGCATGCACGAGGGCAAGGTGCGCCTGGTCGTGACCTGATACGGGTCAGTACACGTCGCGGCGGTAGCGGCCGGCAGCGGCCAGTTCGCTCACCGCCGCGTCGCCCAGGACGTCACGCAACACCCCGTCCACGCCGGGCGCCATCCCGGCGAGGCTGCCACATACGTAGATGCTGGCGCCTTCGTCCACGAAACGTCGCAACCCGTCCGCGGCGATGCGCAGCCGGTCCTGCACATATCGGGCGCCGCGGGCCTCGCGCGACCAGACCAGGTCGATTCGTTCGATGCCACCTGCGTCGTGCCAACGCTCCAGGTCGCCGACGTGAAGACGGTCCGCGCGTGCGTGGCGTTCCCCATAGATCACCCAGTTACGCAGATGACCCTTTGCCAGGCGCGCCTTGAGCAAGGCGCGCAAGCCGGCGATACCCGTGCCGTTGCCGATCAGCAACAACGGCCGGTCGTCGGCGGGCGCATGGAATCCCGCGTTCCGGCGTATACGCGCGTCGATCGGATCGCCCACCGCCGCATGCGCGGTCAACCAGCCGGACCCGAGTCCCGGCGTGCCGTCCTCCGCATGCATCTGTCGTACGACGAGATGGAGCGCTCCATCCGCCGGTAACGAGGCGATCGAGTATTCGCGGTGCGGCATGATGGACTCGTCACCTCGCGCGCGGCGTGGCCCGATCTCGGCGATGTCGCCCGCTTCCCACGTGAGGTCGGCGTCATCTTCCGGTACCAGCGCGACGTGATAACACCGCCCACCCACGCTCCCCGGATTGAGCAGGCGGCGTTCGGCCAGCCGCCAGCGCCGGTACGCCGGGCGCGACCAATCGGTCACAGCCGTCGTTCCCGACATATGCGCCACCTGATGTTGCCAATGACGCAAGGCACCTTCATCACCGTTGTCCACCTCCACGCGGTCGAACAGCGGCGTGGCACCACTGGCGTGAAGCCATTGGTCGAGATCGCGGCCGAAGGCGCAGAAATCGTCGTAGTCGCGATCGCCGAGGGCCAGTATCCCGTAGCTCACGCCATGCAACGCGAGCGGCGCTCGCATGCTGCGCTCGCGGAACACGCTGGCCATGTCGGGCGCATCGCCTTCGCCCGTCGTGCTGACGATGAACAACACCCGCGAGGCTCGCTCCAGCATGGCCGGCGTCAAGGCGTCCATGGCGCGCAGGTCGACAGCGAGGCCACCCGCGTGGACCATATCCGCCGTGCGCGAGGCCAGTTCGGTGGCGAAGCCGGTTTGCGAGGCGTGGACGATCAGGATGCCACCGCTCTCATGGATCTCTCCGGCGACCGGACGGCGACGAAGGATGACCACGGTGAACACCACCCACGCGAGCACCAGCGCGGCGGCCGCCATGGCGTTCACGGTTTCGACATTTCCCTGAAGGCCGGCGACATCCGTTCCTCGAATCGACCGTCCTCGCCGTACACGATGAAGAGCACGGCGATGCCATGGCGCTTCGCATAGGCCATGCCCTCCTCGGGACCCAGCACCGTCATCGTGGTACCCAGCGGGTCCGCGTGCATGCAATCGTCGGCGATGATGCTTACCGATGCCACGCGATGCGCCACGGGGTACCCCGTACGGGGATCGATATGGTGCGAGAAGAACTTCCCGCCACTCGCGAAGAAGTGCCGGTAGTCGCCGGAGGTGGCGATGGCCTTGCCGGTCAATGAAACGACGCGTTGCACTTCGTCCGGATTGTCGACGGCACCCGCCGCCGCACCGGGACGTTCGATACCCACGTGCCAGGGCGAGCCATCTGGCTTGCGACCATGGGCGCGCAACTCCCCGCCCACTTCCACCAGGTAATCCCGAATCCCCGAGCGATCGAGAAACCGGGCGACCTGGTCGACGCCGAAGCCCTTCGCCACCGAGGAGAGATCCACATAGATGCCGCCGGGTTGGAAGGCGCGCCGGTTCGCCTCGTCCAGCTCGATCTTCGACCAACCCACGCGCGAACGCGCCGCGGCGATCGCGGCGGCGTCCGGTGCCTCGTGGGGATGCTTGTCCGGACCGAAGCCCCAGAGGTTGACCAATGGTCCCACCGTGGGGTCGTAGGCACCGTTCGACTCCTTCGCCAGCGACAGTGCGTAACGGAGCACGGTGAAGAACTCCGGCGGCAGTGTCTGCCACGTGCCGGCCGGCGCACGGTTGAAGCGGCTGAGGTCGGATTCCGGTTCGTAGGTGCTCATCTGGGCGACGACGCGGTCCACTTCGGACTGGATGCCGCGCTCGATGGCGCGACCGTCCACACCCTCCGGCAATACGGCATTGACCGACCAGGCCGTGCCCATCGTCTCGCCTTCGAAGCGGCGCACGTCGTTGGTGGAGGCCGCGGAAGCCACGGAAGCCGCCGACATCGCGAAGGTGAAGATCAACGCCGCTATCCCCCGGACACCTTGTGGGAGCCGCTTCAGCGGCGATGGGTGCTTGCGGCAGACTGGCCCGCTGCCGCGGGATCGCCGCTGAAGCGGCTCCCACCAGGGTGAGGGAAACCGCCGCTGAAGCGGCTCCCACAAGGGTGGGGCCAACGGTTGACGGAGGGACTGCAACCAGGGCGAGGGATGGGTCGGCACGGGTTATTGCGGGAGCACTTCCAGCGTTGCCGTGTAGGCCAGGCGGCGCTGCTTGGCTTCCTTTACCGAGGTCTTCGTGTCTTCCGTGGAGGCGTTCACCCAGTACATGCCCGCCGAGGGCCAGGTGAAGGAGAACTTGCCATCCTTGTCGGTGGTCGTGTCGATCTCGTCCTGCCCGTTGCGGTAGCGGGTGGCACCGTTGATGGCGACGACCTTCAGGTTCGCCGCGGGCTTGCCGTCGACGATCAGCTGGAAGGTCGCCTTCTCACCCGCCACGAGGTCGTTCGGCTGGGTGACCGGCACCAGTTCGAGTCCCTTGTTCGTGGGCTTGAGCGCGCCATCGCTCGGCGATCCCTGGGTCACGAAGGTCTCCACGCGCGAGGCCATCTCACTCAGCTGCACGTTCTTCGCGTTGGCCGGGATGGCCCTCTTGACGTCCTCCGGCTTGCCGCGCCAGCGCTTTTTCTGGCCGTCCACTTCATAGTTCGCGAACAAGCCCTGGTTGACCAGCGCGAGGCGATAGGTTCCCTTCTGCGGGACGGGAAGGTCGAACGTGCTGCGGTACTTGCCCATCGACGGGTTTTCGGGCTTCACCATGGAACCGTCCGGCGCGGTGACCACCAGCTGGTCGAGTTGCGCGGGGAAATGGTCCGGGTAGTACAGGTCGTTGGAGATCGCCGCGTCGACCGTCACCCAGGCGTCGTCGCCGGAGATCACGGTGGCCGACGGTACCATCCACATCTTGTGCGCCTGCGCGGCCAACGGCAGGGCCAGGGCGACGCCAAGCGCGGCGCGAACGAATGCATGTTTCATCGGGTGGCTCCGTTTCTAGGGATTGAGGTCGAGGCTGATCTGGCCGAGTTCTTCCGTGCCGCTCGCCGACAGGTGCACGGGGGCTTTCGCGGGCCAATCGAAGGGAATCCGTTGTGCTTCACGCCCGCCCACCTCGCGCGCCGCCTCCACCACGAGTTCGTAATGTCCCGGCGCAAGCGAGCCCAGCGGCGGCTTGCCATCGCTGAAGCGCAACTGGTGCTGGCCGGCCGGGCGCGTGGCGCCGGATACGCCGTCGATCGGCATGGTTTGTTCGCGGCCGCTACGGCGCCACCACTGGCGCATGTCCTTCAGCCATTTCGTGCCTTCGCCATCGGCCTTCTTCACGTCGTACCAGACGGCGAGATTCGCGGCGACACTGTGGTCCTCGCGTTCGATCCACACGGCCACGTAGGGCCGGTGGTATTCGGCCACTTTCAGCGTTGGTATCTCCACGGTGAGGTTCATGTCGGCGGCCAGGGCCGGCGTGGCGAACGCAAGACACGAGGCGAACGGCAGGATGCGTCGCATGGCGGTTTCCGTCAGTGGATGAATAGGAGGGCGAGGACGACCGGCAACACGAAGCCGAGCGCGACCATCGGCCAGGTCATGCCGCGTTGTCCCGCGTGCATCTTGAGCAAGAGCAGACCCGTGAGCGCGAAGACGATGCAGGCAAGCGCGAACACGTCGATGAACCCGCTCCACACCGGCCCCGTGTTGCGGCCTTTGTGCAGGTCGTTGAGGTAAGCGAGCCAGCCGCGGTCGGTCGTTTCGTACTGCACGTCGCCCGTTTCGCGGTCGATGCCGACCCAGCCGTCGCCGCCAGGACGCGGCAGCGACACGTAGACCTCGTCGTCGCTCCAGTCACCCGCGCGGCCGGAGACCGGCGCGCCGGTGTTGGCGACGACGAACGCCGCCACCGGGGCCGGCAAAGGCGCCGATTTCGCGCCCGTGCCTGCCAATTGTTTCAGCAAGGCGTCCGGCAGGGTCGCCGTGTGTCGCTCGACGTGCGGCGAAGCTTCGATCCGCGCGGCATGGTTCAACGTGAACCCGGTGATCGAGAACAACAGCAAGACGACCAGCGAAACCGCGGAACTGATCCAGTGCCACCGGTGCAGGTGCTTCAGCCAGAACGCGCGGCGTTTCCGGTCGACGGTGTCGCGCATGTGCTGGAACGCCCCTGGCATGGATCTCGAAGGCAACCATGGTAAACCACAATGGGAATCGTTCGCAATTGGACGCTTTAAACCATAGGTATGAAAGACCGGGAAAGCGCCGCGAAAGCCTGCCGCGACAGCATGCGCGCAGCCCTTCCCGGAGCGTATCCTTGCCCCTCATGCGCATCCTCCTAGCCGAAGACGACGCCGCCATCGGCGCGGCCGTACGTGCCTCCCTCGAACAGGGCGGTCATGCCGTGGACCACGTCACCGACGGGTCCAGCGCGGACCACGCGCTTCGTGACCACGACTACGACCTGCTCGTGCTCGACCTCGGGCTTCCCCTGCTCGACGGCAGCGACGTGCTGGCACGTGCGCGCAAGCGCGGTGCGAGCCTGCCGGTGCTGGTGGTGACCGCGCGCGAGGGTTTGAAGGAGCGCGTCCGCGTGCTCGACCTCGGCGCCGACGATTACCTGGTGAAGCCGTTCGCGCTGGCCGAATTCGACGCCCGCGTACGTGCCCTGCTCCGCCGGCGCACCAGCAACGGCACGCCGGAGTTCCGTATCGGCCGGCTGCGCCTCGACATTCCCGGGCACCGCGCGTGGATCGGCGAATCCGCGCTGGACCTCACCGCCCGTGAATTCGGCCTCATCGAAGCCCTCGCGGCGCGCGCTGACAAGGTCACCAGCCGCGCGCAACTCGTCGAGGCCCTGTGCAACTGGGACGAAGACCTGACCGACAACGGCCTGGACATCGCCTTGCACCGCTTGCGCAAGAAGCTCCAGGGTTCGGGTACCAACGTGCGCACGATCCGCGGCCTCGGCTACCTGCTCGAAGAAGCCGCGGATGCCTGAACGCCGCTCCGCGGCGCGTCGCCCCGCGCGTCCCAGCCTGCGCCGGCGCCTGCTGACCTTCCTGCTCGTCCCCGTGCTCGGCGTGCTCGTGCTCGACGCCGTCATCGGTTATTTCGTGGCGCTGGCGTACTCCAACCGCGTGCACGACGCCGACCTCTCCGACTCCGCCCTCACCCTGTCGGAAATGATCGGCAGCGACGCCCTGCGCGGCGAACTGACCGCGCAGGCGCGCTTCCTGCTCGAATACGATCCGGACGGGCGCAACTACTATGCCGTGGTCAGCGATCGACACGGCCGGATGATCGGCAACGCGGAACTGGAGGGGCCAGGCGCCGCCGTGGTCACCGACGCGGCGCCGAAACTGTACGACACGGCGCTCGGTCATCGTCCCTTGCGCGCGGCGATCATGCGCGTACCGAACCACCAGGACCCGGGTGACGTCCTCACCATCACCGTGGCGGAGAACCTGCGCGATCGTCACACCCGCGCCCGCGAAATCCTTTTCCTCACCCTGCCGATGCAGGCGCTGCTGATCGTCGCCGTGCTATCCCTGGTCTGGTTCGGCGTGAGCCACGGCCTGGGCGTGCTGGAACCGCTCACGGCGCGGTTGAGCCGGCGAGGCCACGACCTGGGGCCCATCGGCGAGGAAGACGTGCCGGTGGAGATCCTGCCGCTCACGCGCACCATCGACGACCTGTTCGCCCGCATGCGCAACATGCTCGGCCTGCAGGAGCGTTTCATCGCCGATGCCGCGCACCAGCTGCGTACGCCGCTGGCCGGCATCCAGTTGCATGTGGAACGGCTGGAGGCGACCGGTAACACGGCACAGCGCGCGGATGCGCTCGGCCACGTGCATCGTCTCGCCGCACGCGCAGCGCGTACCTCGGCGCAGTTGCTCGCGCTCACCCGCACCCAGTCCCCGGACCTGCCCGACCACGACGGCATGGATATCGTCGACCTTGCCGCCGTGGTGCCCGAGGCGGTGGCCATGCGCGTGCACCAGGCGCTCGCATCGGGTGTCGATCTTGGCTATGAAGGCGCCGATACGGCCTGCCTGGTGCGCGCCGATGCGCTTCAGGTGCAGGAGGTGATCGACAACCTCGTGGACAATGCCTTCCACTACGCCGGGCGCGGTCACGCCGTCACGGTGTCGCTGCACCCTCACGAAGGCGAGGTGGTCCTGGCCGTCGAAGACGATGGCCCGGGCGTGGACGACGCCTTCCTCGACCAGCTGGGCGAGCGTTTCTTCCGCGTGCCGGGCGTGGACGAGGACGGTACCGGCCTGGGCCTCGCCATCGTCGAGAGCATCGCCGAACGGCACGCGGCGCGCGTGGTGTTCCTCCACGCGGCATCGGGGGGTTTGCGCGTGGAACTGCATTTTCCTGCGGTCGCTTCCGGAAAGCCCGCTGAAACCACCTCCTGAGACCATTCACCCATCGTAGGCAGGACGCGAGGCGTCGGGTGAACCATTCCGCGGAATTCCAGTTCGAAGGCGGACGTGACGGCGTATTGCTGATCCACGGGCTGACCGGTACGCCCACCGAGATGCGCATGGTCGGCAAGGGCCTCAACCGCGCCGGTTTCACCGTCGTGGGCGTGCGCCTGGCAGGCCACTGCGGCAGCGAGGACGACCTGCTCGCCACCACGTGGGAAGACTGGTACGCCAGCGTCGAGGCCGCCGCCGAAGAACTGCGCGGCCGGGTCGACCGCGTGTTCGTGGCCGGATTGTCGATGGGGGCGCTGCTTGCCTTGCGCCTTGCCGCGGTGCGTCCGGGCTGGATCGACGGCGTGGGCGTGTACGGCGCGACCTTCCGTTACGACGGGTGGTCGATCGGCTGGACGGGCCGGTTGTCGTTCCTGCTGCCGATCTTCAAGCGCCTCGGCATCGGCCGCGAACGCAGCTTCATCGAGCAGCCACCCTATGGCATCCGCGACGAGCGCCTGCGCGCCCAGGTGAGTGCGGCGATGTTCTCCGGCGACAGCGAGGCCGCGGGCTTGCCGGGCAACCCCTGGCACGCCCTCGCCGAAATGGTGAAGCTTTCGCGCGAAGTGCGCCGGCGCCTCCCCGACGTGGTGGCACCTTGCTTCATCGCCCACGCGGCGGACGACGACGTCGCCAGTGTCGCCAACGCCGATCTGGTGGCCCGGCGCGTACGCGGGCCGATCGAGATGCTGCTGCTCGCGGACAGTTACCACATGATCACGATCGACCGCGAACGGCGCACGTTGATCGAACGCACCGCCGATTTCTTCGGCCGCATCGCGCGCGACGCGCGCCCCGTGCGCATGGCGGCCTGATCGTGCACGGCCTCGTCCTCGCTCTGTGGCTGGCCAACGTGCTGCTCGATACCGGCGGCCAGCTGGCCTTCAAGACCGCCGCCGGCGACGACCGCGCGGGCGATGGCCTCGCCCGTTGGCGCTACATGTTCGCGCGTCCCTGGATATGGGCCGGCATCGGTTGCTACGTGGCCGAGTTCGTCGTCTGGATCGCGTTCCTCTCGCTGGTGCCGTTGTCCGAAGGCGTCCTGCTAGGATCGATCAACATCGTCGCGATCATGATCGCCGGCCGCTTCCTGTTCGGCGAACGCCTGAGTCCCTTGCGCGTGACCGGCATCCTGCTGGTGGCCGCCGGCGTCGCCATCGTCGGAGCGGGCGCATGAAGCGCTTCTACGTCATCGGCTTCGCGCTGCTGCTGGCGTTCGACACGCTGAACCTGATCTGCTTCAAGCTGGCCGGCACACAAGCGTTGCCGGTGGCGATGGATGTCGCGTGGCTGCTGCGGGTGTTCTCGCATCCGTGGATCTACGGCGCGGTCGTCGGTTACATCGGCGCCTTCGTCACGTGGATGAGCCTGCTGAAGCACGCGCCGATCGGCCCCGCCTTCGCCGCGTCGCACCTGGAGGTGGTGAGCGTGATGCTGCTGTCCTGGTGGATGTTCTCCGAGCCGGTGACGGTGACGCAGGTCGCCGGCGCGCTGGCGATCGTCGCCGGCATCGTGTGCCTCGCCTTTGCCGAAAGCGGTGAGGAGGCGGCTGCCGATGCCGTTCCGGCCTGAGTACGAGGCACCACCGACGGCAGGCATGCCGTTGGGCCTGGCCGACTTCGGCGGTCCCGATCCCGCACCGCTGACCGCGCTGGCCGCCGTGTGGCTCGGCGTCGAGGAAGTGCAACTGGAATGCTCGGGCACGGCCGCGCTCACGGTGGCCTTGACGGCCTTGGCCGAAGACGCGCCCACGCGACGCGAAGTGGCGATCCCCGCGTTCACCTGCCCACTGGTCCCGCTCGCGATACGTCGCGCGGGGTTGGTACCCCGCCTGGTCGACCTCACGCCGGGCCACTTCGATATGGACCCCCAGCGCCTTACCGACGCCTGCGGCCCGGCCACGCTGGCCGTGGTGCCGACCCATCTCGGTGGCCGCGTCGCCGACGTGGCGGCCGCGAACGCCATCGCCCATCGCGTCGGCGCCGTCACCATCGAGGACGCGGCGCAAGCGCTGGGTGCGCGCTGCGAAGGCGGCTTCGCCGGCACGCGCGGTGACGTCGGCTTCTACAGCCTGGCAGCCGGCAAGGGCCTGTCGATCTTCGAAGGCGGCCTGTTGGTGAGCCGCGACGAAACCTGGCATCCGCGCTTCCGGCGGGCGGCGACGCGCATCTCGCACTGGCACCCCGGCTGGGAATTGCGCAGGTCGCTCGAACTGGCGGCGTACGCGTTGCTCTATCGGCCCCACGGATTGGGTTGGGCGTATGGACGCCCGCTGCGACGCGCATTGCGGCGTGGCGATCTGCTGGGCGCGGCGGGCGAACACTTCGCCGCCGATTTTCCATTGCATCCGGTCGGACGCTGGCGTCGTGCGGTCGGCGCACGAGCCTTCCATCGCCTGCCCGCCTTCATCGAGGCGACATCGCGGCAAGCGCGATCGCGCCTGCCGCGGCTGGCCCTCATTCCCGGCGTGCATGTCTTTACGGACGAAGGCGGCACCTGGCCCTACCTGATGCTGCGCCTGCCCGACCAGGCAACCCGCGACGCGGTGCTGAAGCGGCTATGGCCATCACGGCACGGCGTATCGCGCATGTTCGTGCATGCGCTGCCGGACTATCGGTACCTGGGAATCATGCCGGGCGGCGAAGACGTTCCCCACGCCCGCGACTTCGCGGCGCGCACGCTGACCATCACGAACAGCCCATGGCTGGACGATGCGGCGTTCGAACATGTGTGCGCGGTGATCGAAGCGGTGATCGCTTCGCGCTGAGGCATCGCCGCTCAAGCGGCGATAGCGCGCCTCAGGCGCGCCCCTGCTCCACCAGTGTAAGCGCCACCTTGTCCCGCAAATACACAGGCAGCGCCAGTTCCGGCGCCACCGCCTCACCATCGCGGAAGCACCGCGCCGCCACTTCCGCCACATGCCTGGCCTGCGGATAGCGCGCACCATCCGCCGAGCGGATGGGCGCCCGGATGCGCTCACGCAGGATCGCCTCGTACGTGGCCCAACCCGAACCCACGACATGCCACGCCGATGCCTCCGGCAACACCAGCGCCGCGGCCGTGTCGACACGCTCGCGATCGATCAGGGTGACGCTACCGTCGTCCTCGCGCCGCCACGCGGCGACATAGATCTCGCCCATCCGCGCGTCGATGACGGAAAGGATCGCGGCATCGTCCTCGGGGGCCTCGAGGGCCAGTGCCTGCAGCGAGGACACGGTGACGACCGGCACGTCCAACGCCATCGCCATGCCCTGCGCCAGCGACACGCCAAGGCGCACGCCGGTGAACGCGCCCGGCCCACGGCCCACGGCGATGCCCTGCAACGCTTCGCGTTTCAACCCTGCCTCGGCGAGCAATCCATCGGCCATGGGCAGCACCAGTTCGGCGTGGCGGCGGGGCGCGATCTCGCTGCGTTCGATCACCTCGTCGCCGTGGACGAGGGCGACCGAACAGGCTTCCGTTGAGGTTTCGATGGCGAGGAAGTTCATGGCGTATCCAGCGAGGGAGGGAGCGGCGCCGAGTAGGCGTACCAGTCGATCCGGCGGGTCAGGTACATCAGCAGCGCGATCACCGCGACGAGCACGACCGAACCGATCAGCAGCGCGTACTGTTCCGCTCCGATCAGGCCGTACAGTATGGCGTAAACCAGGGTAAGCACGCCGCCCAGGGCGAGGCCGGCGGCGCGGGCGCGCAGGGCCGCCATGGCGTAGCCACCCACGATCAGCACCACCGCCGCAGCCGCCACGGCGTACGCGGGGCCGAAGCCGATCTGTTCGGACAAGGCCAACAGGAGGACATAGAAGCTGGTCATCGCCGCGCCCACGAGCAGGTACTGCACGGGATGCAGGCGCAGTCCCTTCAGCACCTCGAACAGGAAGAAGGCGACGAAGGTGAGCGCGATGAAGAGCAAGCCATATTTGCCGGCGCGGTCGTTCTGCTGGTACACGCCACCCGGCTGGTAAAGCTTCACGCCGACGGCGGACGGTTCCAGACGCGCCGCCACGTCGGTGTTGGCCACGTCCCAATGCTGACCATACGCACGATTGAGATCGAGCACCTGCCACGTCGCGTCGAATCCTTGTGCGCCGACGCTCCGCTTGCCGGGCAGCAAGGCCCCGGTGAAGCTGGGATCGGGCCACGGCGAGCGGATGCGCAACGCGTTCGTGCGCGCCAGCGGCAAGGCGGAGAACGATTCGGTTCCGGCGATGCGCAGGGTGAGCGCGAAATCCAGCGGCGTGTTCCTCGCCGGATCGATCCGTACCGGCGTGGACAGCACCGTGTATGGCCCCATCCGCGCGGCAGACGAAGATAACCGCGCGGCGCGGCCATCCACCGTGATCGAGGTGATGCCCTGCAAACCGCGCGTGTCGGCGATCAGCAGGCGCAGTTCCGCCTTGTCGGGGTACCAGGCCGCCCCGGTGTCGGTGGCGAAGCGACGCAGGTCCTCGGGCAGGACCCGGCCCCGGATGGTCACGTCGCCGGTATAGACGGGGACTTCGTACATGCCGACGCGCCGCCGGTCCACGGCCAGGTCGGCGACGGTGGTCTGCTCGTCGGCCAGCACGATCTCCGTGCCGTCGCGGACGCTCACCACCTTGCCGTCGCTGCCTTGCGTCTCGTACCGGGTCGGCACGGCCAGGACCAGGCCGCCGAGTGTCTGCGGCCCACCCCATCCTTCGGCGACGCGCGTGGACGCGGCATCGCGCATGGCCTGCCGTTCGCGCACGAGGCCATCGGCCTGGGACAGCGGTATGAGCATGATGAGCGCGAGCATGGCGATGCCCAGCACCTTGGCGGTGATCGATTGCATCCAGCGGAACATGGGCCTCTCCATCGTCGGTGGTGGGACGATCATTGAACGGCGAACGGCGCCGGGAAAGGTCGGTTTCTGTCCCGTACGTGGCGAACAAAGGCGAAATGCGGCCACGGGGTGGGAATGGTGGTCACGCGCCAGGTCGAATGAGAGTGTTCTCATGACAAGCGGCCTCTCCGGCGTGCAGGATCGGCCGATCACCCATGCAAGGACCGCACGATGCTTCCCGTCCAGCTAGCGATGCCCCTGGCCCTCCTCGTCGGAGCCGCCATCGCCGCCACGACCGGCCCCTCCCGAAGCGAAACCCCGCCCGCGGCCACGCAGGCATGGGCGGACGGACAACCGAAAATACGCACGCTGCGCATCTCGATCGAGCCTGGCGCCTCCCTGCCATGGCACAGGCATACCGTGCCGGAGGCGGGTTACCTGCTCGAAGGAGAACTGCACCTGGAAACACGGGAAGGAGCGGCGCGCGTGATACGGCCGGGTGACCCGATCAAGGGCGGTGCCGATGTCATGCGGGGTGGAACGGCCGGGCCGCGGGGAGCGACGGTGGTGGTGTTCTATGCGGATGCCGGCGGAGATCGGGCGGCCGCTTCGGGGGCTTGAAGAGCTCGCGGACAGGGTCCGCGATACCTTCGCTTTGTGGGAGCGGACCCTGTCCGCGATTCAATCCGCCGCGGCGTCCGATGCGAAGAATCCCACCACATCCGCCAACTCCCGCGTCCGCGGCATCGGCGGCAGGCTGGCCAGGAACAACCGTCCATAACCCTTCGTGCTCAGGCGCGGATCGCACAGCACCAGCACCCCACGGTCGTGCACGTCGCGAATCAGGCGGCCGACGCCCTGCTTCAACGCGATCACCGCCGTGGGTACCTGCCATCCCATGAAGGGATTGATCCCCGCTTCCTCCAACGCCTCCAGCCGCGCCTGCAACACCGGATCGTCGGGCATCGCGAAAGGCAGCTTGTCGATCACCACCACGCTCAACGCCTCGCCCGCCACGTCGACGCCTTCCCAGAAACTCGCCGCGCCGAGCAATACGCCGCGTCCGCTCGCCCTGAATTCCTCCAGCAGGCGGTGCCGCGGGGCGCTGCCCTGCACGAACAGCGGCCACGGCACGCGGCCTTCCAGCAACTCCGCCGCGCGGCGCAGCGCGCGATGCGAGGTGAACAGCAGGAAGGCCCGTCCATCCGAGGCATCGAGGACGGGCCGGATGGCATCCACCACCCGGTCGGTGTAGTCGCGAGCGGCAGGATCGGGAAGGTTCGCCGGCAAATACGCCAGCGCCTGGCGCTGATAATCGAAGGGGCTTTCCACATGCAGCGTACGTGGATCTTCCAGCCCCAACTGGCGGGCGAAGTGACCGAAATCACCCGCGATCGACAAGGTCGCCGAGGTATGGATCCACGCAGCATCCGTGGACATGCGCATCGCACGCAGCGGCGCGGCCAGGTCCAGCGGCGTGGCATGCAATGCGAATCCGCGGGGCCAGGTCTCGTACCAGCGCACGTCGCTGGCGGAGTGCTCCTCCGCGATGCGGTCGAGGCGCAGGCTCAGCATCTGCGCCCGTTCGTGCACATTAGCCAGTCCGCGCGAGCGCTCGCCGAGTGCAGCGAGCAAGTCGGCCATGGCCGCCATCACGTCACGCAGTTCCAGCAGCGTTCCGTGCACGGCGGGGTCACGGTCGAGCGCGCCGAAGGGCCCGCGGGGCGGCAACGCATCCATCGCCAGGCGAAGGCGCTTCACGAGGTCCTGGATGGCCTCGACCGGCTCCAGCAACTGGCTGGTGGCGCCGGTGACGCCCTGCGCTTCCGCCAGCGCGTCCTGTCCAAGATCGACGAGTTGCCGCGCACTGACGCTCTGCGAAAAGAACTGGCCGGCAAGCTCCGGAATCTGGTGCGCCTCGTCGAGGATGAAGGCATCGGCACCCGGCAGGATCTCACCGAAGCCTTCCTGCTTGAGCGCGAGGTCGGCCATCAGCAGATGGTGGTTCACCACCACCACGTCCGCCTCCATGGCCTCGCGGCGCGCCTTCACGACGTGGCAATCCTCGAAGAACGGGCATTCGGAGCCGAGGCAGTTTTCCGGCGTGGACGTCACCCGCGGCCAGACGGCCGAGTCTTCCGGGATATCCACCATTTCCATGCGATCGCCCCGCCGCGTGCGGGCCGACCAGGCGCGGATGGCGGACAACTGGGAGACCAGCTGACGGTCGGGATTCCCCTCGCGCACCGCCTGGTCCAGGCGGTAAAGGCACAGGTAGTTGGCCCGCCCCTTGAGCAGGCTCACCCTGGCCCGGCTACCCAGCACCGCGTGCACGCGAGGCAGGTCGCGGAAGAACAGCTGGTCCTGCAAGGCCTTGGTGCCGGTGGAAACGATGACCTTGCGCCCCGACATCAGGGCAGGAACCAGGTAGGCGAAGGTCTTGCCGGTGCCGGTGCCCGCCTCGGCGATCAGGACGTCGCGCTCGGCGATGGCCCCGGCAACCGCCGAGGCCATGCGCTGCTGGGCCTCGCGCGGCGCGAAACCCGGTACTTCACGGGCGAAAGGGCCCTCCGCGCCGAGGATCGCGGCCACTTCGAGTTCAGTCATCCGCCAAGTATCGCCTACAATGGCAGTCTTTTTCGTCGTCCGAGAGCCCACGCATGGACAAGAGTTTCGAGCCCAGCCAGATCGAGTCGAAGTGGTACGCCCAGTGGGAGGCGAACGGCTATTTCAAGCCGTCCGGCAAGGGTACGCCCTACACGATCATGCTGCCGCCGCCCAATGTCACGGGCACGCTCCATATGGGCCACGCGTTCCAGCACACGATCATGGACACCCTGGTGCGCTACCACCGCATGCGCGGCTACGACACGCTGTGGCAGCTCGGCACCGACCACGCGGGCATCGCCACCGAGATGGTGGTCACCCGCCAGCTCAACGCGGAGGGTAAGCAGCGCTCGGATTTCGACCGTGAATCGTTCATCGCCCGCGTCTGGGAGTGGAAGGCCGAGTCCGGCGACACGATCGGCCGCCAGATGCGCCGCCTGGGCGTGTCGGGCGACTGGACGCGCGAGCGCTTCACCATGGACGAGGGCATGTCCGAGGCGGTGATCGAGACCTTCGTGCGGCTTTCCGAGGAAGGCCTGATCTATCGCGGGCAGAAGCTGGTCAACTGGGACCCGGTGCTGAAGACGGCGATCTCCGACCTCGAAGTGGTCAGCGAAGAAGAAGACGGTTCGCTCTGGTCGATCCGCTACCCGCTCGCCGACGGCTCGGGCGAACTCGTCGTCGCCACCACGCGCCCGGAAACCATGCTGGGCGACGTCGCCGTGGCCGTGCATCCGGAAGACGAACGCTATGCGCACCTGGTCGGGCGCATGCTCGCGCTGCCGCTGTCGAACCGGCAGATCCCGATCATCGCCGACGATTACGTCGAGAAGGACTTCGGTACCGGCTGCGTGAAGATCACGCCCGCGCACGACTTCAACGACTATGCCATCGGCCAGCGCCACAACCTGCCGATGATCAACATCCTCACCGACGATGCGAGGATCAACGACGCCGCGCCGGAAAAATACCGCGGCATGGATCGCTACGTCGCGCGCAAGGCCGTGCTCGCCGACCTGGAGGCCGAAGACCTCCTGGTGGAGACGAAGAAGCACAAGCTGCAGGTGCCGCGTGGCGATCGCAGCGGCCAGGTGATCGAGCCGTACCTCACCTGGCAGTGGTTCGTGAAAATGGACACGCTCGCCGCGCGCGGACTGGAACTGGTCGAACAAGGCCACGTGAAGTTCGTGCCCGAGAACTGGATCAGCACCTACCGCCACTGGCTGGCCAACATCCAGGACTGGTGCATCAGCCGCCAGCTGACCTGGGGCCATCGCATCCCGGCGTGGTACACCGACAACGGCGGCGTGATCGTCGCTCGGAACGAAGAAGAGGCTGCCGCCAGGGCCGCCGCACAGGGTTATACCGGCGCGCTGCGCCGCGACGACGACGTGCTCGAAACATGGTTCTCGTCTGGCTTGTGGAGCCACTCCACGCTCGGCTGGCCGAACCCGCAGCGCCAGGCCGAGTTGGGCTTCGACCGCTACCTGCCGTCGAGCGTGCTGGTGACCGGCTTCGACATCATCTTCTTCTGGGTCGCGCGCATGATCATGCTCACCGACCACTTCACGGGCGAGGTCCCGTTCAAGGACGTCTACGTCACGGGCCTCATCCGCGACAAGGACGGCCAGAAGATGTCCAAGTCGAAGGGCAACGTGCTCGACCCGCTCGATCTCATCGACGGCATCACCCTCGACGAACTGCTCGCCAAGCGCACGCGTGGGCTGATGCAGCCGAAGATGGCCGAGAAGATCGAGAAGTCCACGCGCAAGGAGTTCGCCGAGGGCATCCCCGCCTTCGGTGCCGACGCGCTGCGCTTCACCTTCGCCTCGCTCGCCACGCACGGCCGCGACATCAAGTTCGACCTGGAACGTTGCGGTGGCTACAAGGCCTTCGTCAACAAGCTGTGGAACGCGTCGCGCTTCGTGCTGATGAACCTCGGCGATGAAGCGATCTCGCCGACGAAGCCGTCGACCGAAGCCGAGCGCTGGATCCTCACCCGCCTGCGCGACACGCTGGCGACGGTGAAGGAACAACTCGCGCTCTATCGTTTCGACCTCGCCGCGCAGGCCTTGTACGAGTTCACCTGGAACGAGTTCTGCGACTGGTTCCTGGAACTGTCCAAGCCCGCCCTCAACAGTGGCGATGCCGCCGCCGTGGCGTCCACGCGATACACGCTCGTGCACGTGCTCGAGACGCTGCTGCGCGCGCTGCATCCGCTGATTCCCTTCGTCACCGAGGAAATCTGGCAGCACGTGCGCCCGTTGCTCGCCATCGAGGGCGAGACGATCATGCTTCGGCCCTATCCGGAAGCCTCGGACGTGGAAGGCGACGATACGGCCACCGCCGAGATCGAATGGGTCAAGGACGTGCTCACCGGCGTCCGCCGCATCCGTGCGGAAATGAACATCGCCCCGGGCAAGACCATCCCGCTGCTCTTCGCCGACGGCGATGCGACGGATCGCGAGCGCGCGGCGAAGTTCGCGGCGCAGGTCGCCTTCCTGGGGCGGGTGGAGTCACCGGCCTGGGTGGATGGCGAAGAGCCCGCCGCGGCGGTCGCCGTGGTCGGCGGCATGCGGGTGCTGATCCCGCTGGAAGGATTGATCGACGTGGGCGCGGAGAAGACGCGTCTCGCCAAGGAAATCGCCCGCGTGGAAAGCGAGATCAAGAAGTGCGAAGCCAAGCTGGGCAACGCCAACTTCGTCGCCAATGCCCCGGTGGAAGTCGTCGAGCAGGAGCGCCAGCGCATCGCCGACTGGACCCGTCAGGCCGATGCGATGCGTGAGCAGGCGCGGAAGCTGGGCTGAGGGTATTGAGGGTATCGCCGGCAAAGCATCGCCGCTGAAGCGGCTCCCACACAGCATCGGGTAGACCGGTCAGGACTAAACCTTGTGGGAGTCCGGTTAGGGATAAACCTTGTGGGAGCCGACTTTGTCGGCGATCCCGCGGCAGCGGGCCAGGTCGCAACAACAGGGTGGGAGCCGACTTCAGCTCACATATCGTGCTTGTTCACCTCGAATCCCGCCTTCTTGTACTCCGTCCAGCGCACACGCGATCCCTCGCGTTCGGCCGGATCGGCCGCGACCACTTCCAGCACCCGGTCGAAGCGGCCCTGCGCGCAGGTATCGCGCAGGTTGATCACCATCGGCCGGTCGGCGGTTTCCACGCCCGGCGGCACGATCAGCACCGCCGTGTTCGCGTCGTCATCGTCGCCCGCGAGCTGGTGCGGAATGTAGCTGTCCTCGTCGAACGACCACAGGTATTCGTCGACCGCCTCGGCCTGCTCGAAATCGCGGGTGAGGATCAGGGTCGACTGCTGGGCCGCGAACGCGCGCTTGGCGAGCTCGCAGACCAGCAACAGCGGGTCCTCGCGGAACCGCGGCTTGTCGATCAGGTAGAAATCGGCACGCGGCATCGGAGCGGAATCAACCGGCGGCGACGCGGTCGAGCAACCACTGGGTCAGGAGCGGCACGGGGCGGCCCGTGGCCATGCCCTTGCGACCCTCGTCCCACGCGGTGCCGGCGATGTCCAGGTGCGCCCAGCGACGCCCTTCGGTGAATCGGGCGAGGAAGCAGCCGGCCGTGATCGCACCGGCGTACTTGCCGCCGATATTGGCCACGTCGGCGAAACCGGACTCGAGCTGGCTCTGGTAGTCGTCCCACAGCGGCAGGCGCCACGCGCGATCGAGCGTGGCCTCGCCCGCGGCGAGCAGTTCGGCGGAAAGCGCCTCGTCCTTGGTCATCAGGCCGCTGGCGTGCTTGCCCAGGGCGACGACGCAGGCGCCGGTCAGGGTCGCGGCGTCGATGATGGTGTGCGGATCGAACCGCTTGCCGGTATAGGTGAGCGCGTCGCAGAGGATCAGCCGGCCCTCGGCATCGGTATTGAGCACCTCGATGGTGATTCCCGACAGGCTGGTCAGCACATCGCCCGGCCGATAAGCGGCGCCGTCCGGCATGTTTTCCACCGCCGGGACCACGCAGACGAGGTTCACCGGCAGCTTGAGCTTCACCGCGGCGACGAAGGCGCCGAGCACGCCGGCCGCGCCGCACATGTCGAACTTCATCTCTTCCATGCCCGGGCCGGGCTTGAGGCTGACGCCACCGGTGTCGAAGGTGATGCCCTTGCCGACGAAGGCATAGGGCTTTTCGCCCTCCTTGCCGCCGTTCCACTGCAGGATGACGAGGCGCGGCGCGTTCGCCGAGCCACGCGCCACGGCGAGCAGGGAGCCGAAGCCCTCGCGCTCCATGTCGGCGCGGTCGAGCGCCTCGAAGCTGACGCCCTCGTGGGCGTCGGCGAAGGCGCGCGCCTGGTCGGCGATGTAGTCGGGGTTGCAGATGTTCGGCGGCAGGTTGCCCAGTTCGCGGGCGTAGCGCACGCCCTCGGCGATGGCGCGGGCCTCGGCGAGCCCGGTTTCGCCCTCGGCGGGACCGACCAGGGTGACCGAGGCCAGTTCCGGCTGTGCCTTGTCGCGCGGCTTCAGCGTGGCGGTGTAGCGATAGGCGGCATGGTCGGTGACCAGGGCGGCGACGCGCAGGCGCCAGGCGGCATCGCGGCCGGGCACGTCGACCTCGGGCAGCCAGCTGACGGCTTCCGTGACCGGCAGGCGGCCGATCGCGCGGGCGGCTTCCTGGGTGACCCGCTGGTAGCGGGCGGCATCGAAGGACTTCTGCGCGCCCAGGCCCAGGATGAGCACACGGGCGGCGGCCACGCCCGCCGGCTGCAACAGGGTGACGACGTTGCCGACCTTCCCGGTGACGTCGCCGGCCTCGAGCAGGCGCTTGATGGCCCCGTTCGCGGCGGTGTCGATCCGCGCCGCGGCGCTGGTCAGGACACCATTCTCGTAGACGCCGACCACCGCCACCGGGGTAGCGGTCGACTCCGGAGCGTTGGAACCGAGGCTGAACTGAACCGTCATAGCTTACTGTCCTGCGAAAGCCCGCCGGGGGTCCGGACAGGCTAGACTTATGGTTTGCCGGCCGGGACTGACGCGGCACGAACCGCCAATTCTATCAAATGCTCAGCATCCTCGACCGTTATTTCCTGCGCGAACTTGCCTATGGGGTGCTCGCGACGGCCATCGTGCTGCTGGTGATCTTCGCCGGCGGCGCGTTCGCGACCGTGTTGCAGAAGGTGGCCAACGGCAGCATCCAGCCCAGCGTGATGTTCGAGGTGCTGGGCTTGCAGATGGTCGACCTGCTTTCCACCCTGCTGCCCATGTCGGCCTTCCTCGGCACCCTGATCGCCCTGGGCCGCATGTACCGCGAGAGCGAGATGCACGTGCTGGCCTCCTCGGGCATGGGCCCGCGTGGCATGCTCCGTCCGGTCACCCTGCTGGCCGTGCTCTCCACCATCGTGGTGGGCCTGGTCTCGCTCTGGCTGGGCCCGATGTCGGCACGCACGGCCGACCAGGTCATCGCCGCGGCGAACAAGTCGGTGATCGCCGCCGGGCTCGATGCCGGCCGTTTCACCGAATTGCCCGGCAAGGGCGGCATCATCTTCGTCGACACCTTGAGCCGCGATGGCACCGTGCTGGGCAAGACCTTCCTGGCCACCGACCGCACGGACAGCGAGGGCCGTCCACAGGTCCGCGTGATCAGTGCGAAGCATGGGCGCATGTACCAGGAAAGCGATGGCCAGAACCGCTTCCTCGCCCTCTACGATGGCTGGCAGTTCGAGATCCCCCTGGCCGCCGACAACTGGCGGCGGATGAAATACGAACGCAACGACGCTTCGCTGTCGTCCATTTCCGACGATGACAGCGACACCGATCCGGCCCACGAATCGGCGACGACCGACCTGTTCAAGGACATCACGCCGGAGAACCTCGGCGAACTCGTCTCCCGCTTCGCCGCGCCGGTCAGCACCCTGGTGTTGATGATGATGGTGTTGCCGATGTCGCGGCAGGCACCCCGCGACGCCCGCTACGGGCGCCTGCTGATCGCCGTGCTGGCGTACTTCCTCTACGTGGTCTGGCAGTTGATCGCACGCGCGCAGATCATCAAGGGCCACCTGCACACCTCGGCGCCCATCTGGGTGTTGCACGCCATCGTGTTCGGCGTGGCGGCCTGGTATTTCTGGCGACAGAACAGCGCCCGGCGCGTCAAGGGAGCCCACTGATGGCCACGCTGACCGTCAAGCGCGCCGACCGGCTGATCGGCGCCAGCGTCCTCGGCACCCTGCTCCTCGTCTGGCTGGTGCTGACCGGTTTCGACGCGCTCACGCAGTTCGTGCGCCAGCTGGGAAATATCGGCAAGAACGGCTTCACGCTGTACGACGCCATCGCGTACATCATGCTCACGGTGCCGCGGCGCCTGTACCAGATGTTCAGCAACGCCGCGTTGATCGGTGGCCTTCTTGGCCTGGGTGGCCTCGCCGCCACGGGAGAACTGACCGCCTTGCGCGCGGCGGGGATGTCGAAGCTGCGCATCGCCGCCTCGGCGGCGGGCGTGATCGCCGTGCTCACCATCGGCGTCGTCATCATGGGCGAAACCGCCGGCCCCTACGGCGACCAGCATGCCCAGGCGATCCAGGTGCGCATGCGCTCAAGCAACCTGGGTTCCACCAGCAGCGGCCTGTGGGCGCGCGACGCCGGCAAGATCATCAACGCCAAGTCGGCCATCGCCACGCAGGACGGCGACCGCACCACGGTGAAGCTGGTCGACGTCCGCGTCTACACTTTCACGCCGGACGGCCAGGTGAGTGTGTTCTCGCACGGTGACAGCGCCATCCACGATGGCAACCGCTGGGTGATGACCAACGTGCGCACCACCACGCTCGACGCCCAAGGCACGCATTCCTCGCACGAGGACACGCAAACCTGGGCTTCGCGCCTGAACCCGCACGTACTCGAACAATCGGTGATCCACCCCGAATACCTCTCGATGGCCGACCTGCGCCGCAACATGCGCTATCTCGAGGCCAATGGGCAGAATCCCGGCGCCTACGCCGTGGCCTTCTGGGGACGCGCCCTGTTCGCGGTGAACACGCTCGTGCTGGTCCTGTGCGCCATGCCGTTCGCCTTCGGCTCGCTCCGTTCGGGCGGCCTGGGCAAACGCCTCTTCATCGGCATCATCCTCGCGATCGGCTGGTACTTCCTGCAAGGCGCCATGGTCAACTTCGGCACCGTGTACGGCATGCCACCGCTGCTGGCGAATCTTCTTCCGACCACCTTGCTGGTCGTGGGGGCGCTCGCGTACTTCAGGCGCTTCGGCTAGCTACGATCCGGGTCGGCGAAGGCAACGCAGGATAGCGCCTACACCCGATGGCTTATGGACGCCGCCGGACCCTGTGGCCTTAAATATCCATGTGCCTCATCAGGAGCGCCAAGGAGATCGCCATGAAGGGAAGCAGTAAACCTGCCCGGGCAGGTGACGTCGATACATCTTTCGGAGTGGACGGCAAGGCCGTGCTGGCGGTGACAACGGGCGTCTCGATGGACCTCAATGGGAAACCCGCCGCGGCGATCCCCGAGGATATCTCTATCGCGACATTTCGACTGACACTTGGCTCCGACGAGCGCATTTTCGGGGCCTTCTCCATCACCTCCACCGCATTGAAGGCCGGATTCGTGAACCTCGCGAACGACGGCACTCCGCTCCCAGGCTTTGGGGGCGAGGGAGGCTACATCTTGCCGGAGAACAACGACAAGGTATCCGGTCGACAAGTCTTCCAACGAATCGGACGATCGACCCTTCTCTGCGCAAGAATCAACAACAGTACGGTCGATGATGGGTTTGCCATCTTCGCCATCAATGACGATGGCACACCGGATGAGGCCTTTGGGGACCATGGCACGGTATCCTTCATCAAGGATGATGAGCTTCCCCGTTTTCTGGGATTGGACATCGTGTCGGCGGACGACTCCCACATCCTGCTCACGGCTGGCACGTTAGGGGATGGATTCTTTGGTGCCGCGATTATCCGACTGAAACCCGATGGCTCGCGCGACACGACGTTCAATGGCTCCGGCATCCGGTGGTTGAACGAAGACTATCAAGGAACCACCATGGGCAGGCGCCTGCTAGCTGCTCGGCAAGGCGACTACATCGTGGTATGTCCCGAGACAGGCACCCGGGTCCGCCGCTACCGATTCGACGATGGCGAGGCCGATCTTTCGTTCGGCGTCGACGGTTCGGCCGAACTCGTTTATCCCGATGAGAATCCGAAGTCCCTTACGTATATCGAAGCCATGAGCATCGACAACCGGGGTCACTTGTGGTTTGCCGGAAAGTGGATTGACGCTCTTGCCGATGTCTTCACCGACAAGTACGGATTACTCGTGTCGACCGACGCAGACGGCCATCCGTCGCCGGCTTTCGGAACCGGTGGGTTCAAGATCGTGAAAAAAGATTCGGGCAACATGGAGTTCTCCTATCTTGCCCAAGATAGTGAAGGCCGAATCCTCTTCGGAGGCAGGCGAATGTCGACGATTGAGGATGTCTGGTGGGGAGTCGTCGGACGGACCTTATCGTCGGGAGACATCGATCTTGACTTCGGCACCGAAGGATTCATCGATTTTCTCGATCTCGGCAGCATCGTCGCCGCCTCTCCGGAGTTCGTGTACCAGCCAAAGGCGGGACGCATGCTCTCGTATAATGAGGGGGCCCTGCAGAACGAAGGCACGATCCGGGCATTCGTGACCTGACTGCGTCTTACGTGACCGGCGCTGGATCGGATGTGTTCTCCAGCGCCCTTTCGAGCACACTATCCAGGTCGTCGCCCGTCATGGGTTTGCGCAACAAGGCGTCCATGCCGGCCTCGCGGATCGCCGCCAGTTCGTCGCCGGCGGAGCGCGCCGTGACAGCGATGATCGGCAAGCCATCCAGATGTTCCATGCGGCGGACGAGGCGCGCCACCTGGAAGCCATCGACCACCGGCAGGTCCAGGTCGAGCAGCATCGCGTCGAAGCTGCCGCGCGAGAGTTCCGTCATGGCGGCAAGCCCGTCGGCGACCGCCGTGACCACATGGCCGCGCCTGCCTAGCAAGCCGGCGATCACCTCGCTGACGAGGGCGTCGTCCTCGACCAGGAGCAGCCGTTTCCCGGTGAGGGCGAACGAGGGGACGGGGCTGCCGGCATGACCCTCACACGTACACGCTTCGAACGGCAGTTGCACGACGAAGGAGCTGCCCCGCCCTGGCTCGCTGCTCACGCGGATGCTGCCGCCCATCAGGAGGCAGAGCTCGTGGCAGATCGCAAGGCCCAACCCGCATCCCTGGGCGCGCTGCGGTGACCCACCCTGCTCGAACCGGGAAAACACTCGTGAGCACAATGCCGCCGACATGCCCGGGCCGGTGTCGTTCACCGTCATGACGAGGGTTCCGCCATCGCGCGCCATGTGCAAGGACACTCCACCGCGCTCGGTGAATTTCACCGCGTTGTTCACGAGATTCTGAAGGATCTGGCGAAGGCGGATCGCATCGCCGCGGATGGCCTCCGGCACGCCGGCGTCGATCGCCGATGAGAGGACCAGGCCCTTCTCCCCCGCGCCGCCGGTAGCCAAGGCGACCACCTCGTCGCCGATGGCGCGTAGCGAGACACAATCCGACTCGAGAACCAGGCGGCGCGATTCGATCCGGGTGATGTCCAGCGCATCGTTGACCAGCCGCAACAAGGTGGCTCCCGATCGGCGGACCGCCTCGACATAGCTTCGCTGGGTATCGTCGAGCGGGGTCCTCGCCATCAGTTCGGCCATCCCGAGCACACCGGTCATCGGCGTACGGATCTCATGGCCGAGCGTCGCCATGAAATCGGTCTTTGCCGCGTTCGCTTCTTCGGCAAGGCGCTTCTGCTGTTCGGCAAGCTTGAGCCGCATGGCCTGGCGAACGCGCCGGCGCGTGCTGACGACGATGGCGAAGGCGACGCCACCCAGGGCGACCGCATAGGCGAGCCATGCCCACCAGCGAAACCAGGGCGGCGCGTCGACCGTGACCGTCAGCGGTTCGGGAAGCGATCCCTTCACGTCGTCACGCCCCGAGCCGGAGATCACCAGTCGATAGACGCCCGCGCGGAGCGGGCCGAAGTTGCGCTCGCCATCCTTGCCCGTGCGCAGCACCGTCGTACCGCCATCGTGCTCGAGCGTGAAAACAAGGTGGTTACGATCCGGATTGACGTAGGAAAGCGCACGCGCCCGCACGATCAGTTCGCGATCGTTCCAGGCGAGGCGCAATGATCCATCGTCGACCGGCACGACCTGGCGAATGCCGCCACGAGATACCGTGGCGCCGAGCACGGCGATGGCGGGCGCCCGTACGTGGTCGCGCTGACGATCGGGCCGGAATCCCACGAGGCCGCCGAGGGTGGCGCCGTACATCGTGCCGTCGTCGAGTAGCACCGTCGTCGCGTTGGTGAACTCGCCACTGGCCAACCCGTCGGCAAGCCCGAACGGACGAAAGTTGCCGCCGGCCGGATCGAAACGCCAGACCCCTGTGTGCCCGTACAGCCAGATGCGGCCAACGACGTCGCGACGCACGTTGAGGATATCCGACGAGGGGAATCCATCCGCGCCACCGACGTGGCGATCGCGTCGTGCTCGCCGGCCGTCCCAGCGGTAGTGTTCCAGTGCATCCGGGCGTACGACCCAGAAGCCGTCTTCCTCGGGTTCGAAGGCATTGATCCGGCCGGGCGCGACACCTTCGATGAAGCGCATCTCGCCCGAACCGCGGTCGAGCCGGGCGAGACCGGCCAGGCTGGACTGCCAGAGCTCACCACCGACGATCTCGATCTGGCGCGTGTCCGCCGCACCGCGCCGCGACTCGGCGAAGGGAACCGTGGTGGCCTGGGTGAACTTCGTATCGAGCGCGAAGAGGCCCTGGCCCAGCGAGGCGACATAGACGGTTCCGTCGTTACCCGCGACGATCGCCGTCACGGGCCGGTCGACGCTTCCCCGCAACAGTGGCTGCGCGCGTCCTCGCCGTGCGAGCGACAGGCCGTCCACCGTCCCGATCAGAAGGCCGCGCGGTACCTCGAGCAACGATTGCACGCGTACCGGCTCGATATCGAATCCTTCATCGGTACGCCCCGTGGCGGGATTGAAGCGACGGATCCACCCGCGCAGGCCGCCGACCCACAGTTCCGTGTTTCCGTGCGCAGCGACGGCCGTGACCGCACGCCCGGGGAAACTGAAGCGGTCGGTGGCGACATGGGCGAAGCGGGTGAAGTCTTCCCACGCCGGCCCGAGGTAGGCCAGCCCACCATCGCTCAGCGCGAACCACAGGCCATGCTCACGGTCCTCCAGCATGCCGCGCACGGTGCGCCCGGGTAGTCCACCGGATGCGGTCCAGGAGCCTGGAACGGTGTGCAGTCGCCCGTAGCGATCGAGCATCGACAACCCATCCACGCCGGCGAGCCACAAGCTGCCGTGGCTGTCGACAAGGGAGGCATAGGCCGTCGATACCGGGAGGCGCCGGTCGCGGCGCAGCTGGCCGTCGTGGGCCAGGCGATAGAGCCCGCGTTCGGTCGCGAAGCGCAACTCGGCCGCATGGCCGTCGATCCGAAGCACGCGCGGATGGCTTCCGTCTTCGAAGGGCACCCGGTCGATCCGGCCGGACGCGTCGACGACATCCACGCCACCATCCGAGCCGATCCACACACGACCGTCGTCCGACGCATGGACGGCACGAATCGATGCCGACGATGGTCCGCCGGCACCCGCGTCGCGATGCTCGAAGGCGCTGCCGTCGGCCCGCATATGGGCCAGGCCACCACCGGTTCCGATCCAGATCGAACCGTCGCGCGCCTGCGCGATGGCGCGAACGTCGTTGTCGGCCAGGCTGTCGTGCCACTGCACGAAACCCCCGTTCGCGGGGTCGTAGCGCCCGAGGCCCATTTCGGGTCCGCCGATCCAGAGTCGGTCGGTGGAATCCACCAGCAGGGCCACGACGCCACCGGTGGGCAACGGGTGGCTGAAGTCCGGGCCGATGCCTGGGGTGGTGAATTCGACGCCATCGAAACGGGAGAGGCCCACCGACGTGCCCACCCAGACGAAACCACGGGCGTCCTGGGCCACGGCCTGGACCTTGCTGCTGGGCAGGCCTTCGTGCAATCCGTAGCTACGGAACTGTGGTGTGGGGACCGGCGGCATGGTGGCCGCGTCGGTGGTGAGAGGGGCCGCGATCATGAGGATCGCGGCCACGAGGATCCATCTCGTGATGAGCGTGTGATGCATT
Source organism: Luteibacter sp. RCC_6_2 (assembly GCF_041360655.1). Lineage (NCBI taxonomy): Bacteria > Pseudomonadati > Pseudomonadota > Gammaproteobacteria > Lysobacterales > Rhodanobacteraceae > Luteibacter > Luteibacter sp. RCC_6_2. The sequence continues at coordinate 344,147 of NZ_JBFUPQ010000002.1, forward strand.
ACGCAGGTTCCCGGTACGAGCCCGATGATGGCATGCCGGTGGCGGCGGCAGAATGGGCGGACCCGGGCCGGGGACGTAGGTGCTCGCCTACTCGCTGCCCGTAGAATGGGGATATGTCCCGCCGACTCCGCCTCCTCGTCGCAACCATCGGCTTCGCCGCCGTTGTCTGGCTACTGCTGGCGGCACTCGACCGCGCCCTCGCGCTGGCCCAGCGTTTCATGGGGTTGCCCGAGGGTTTGCGCTGGGTGGTGGGCGGTCTTCTGGTCGTCCTGGCGGTCCTTGGCGCGGGCCTCGCCGCATGGTGGCTGCGCCCTCGCAAGCCACGCGCTCCCGTCCTCGCGCCGGACCGGGCGTCACTCGAGACGCGGATCGCCCGGCTGCGCGACACCGCCGCCGACGTTGAGGAACTTCGTAGTGAGCTGGATGAACTCGACCGTCGCCGCGAGAGCGCGCACGTCTATGTCGCGGTGTTCGGCGAGATATCCACGGGCAAGTCGACCCTGATCGCCGCGTTGATACCGGGCGCTTCGCCGTCCAGCGACGTGCTCGGCGGCACCACGAGGGAGATCGCGCATTACGAGGGCGACACACCGGCGGGCGAGCGCTGGACGATCGCCGATGTGCCCGGTTCCGCCGAGGCGGACGGTGAATCGCGCGAACGCCTCGCCCGGCACGAAGCGCTGCGCGCGCACGCCGTGGTCTACGTCTGCGCCGGCGACCTCACCCGCACCCAGGCGGACGAATTGCGCTGGCTGGGCGACTTCGGCAAGCCATTGCTGCTCGCGGTGAACAAGGCCGACCAATGGGTGCCTGCCGAGCGCGAGCGCATCCTGGCCCGCGTTCGCGAACAGGCCGCCGGCATACCGGATGCCGTGGTCGCGATCAGTGCCGGTGGAGAGGAACGCTTCACACGGCGCCTGTCCGATGGCGGTACCGAGGACGTCACCCGGAGACGCGCCGCCGATGTGCAGCCACTGCTCGATGCGCTGCGCCGTCTCCTGGCACCGGGTGCGGCCGCGCTGGAGGCGCTGCGCGAAAACGCGGTACTCGCCGGCCTGCACGAACGGACGGCGGAACAGGAAGCCGCGCACCGCGCCGTGGAGTCGGAGCGCATCGTCCACCGTTACGCGCGGCGCGCCATCGTCGGCGCGATGGCCGCGGTCGCGCCGGGAAGCGACCTGGTCATCCAGGGCATCCTGGCCACGGGCATGGTTCGCGCCCTGGCCGACCTCCACGGTGTCCGCGTGACCGACGTCGAGATCGACAATCTCCTGCGCCAGGTTCGCATGACCTTGCGCACCGGGACCTCGGTGGTGCTCGCCGTGGCGGGTAACGCGATGAAGGCTTTCCCGGGCCTGGGCACGCTTGGCGGCGGTGTCTTGCACGCTTTCGCCTATGCGCTCATTTTCGACAGCTTCGGACGCGCCCTGGCGGCGACGCTCGCCGAGCGGCGCACGCTGGACCAGGCCGATGCGAGCGAGCGGATGCGCGAACTGCTCGCGGACGCCGGGACGTCACGCCTGCGCCGCCTCGCCGAACTGACCGGCGAAGTCTTGCGGGATCGCTGAGTGAACGATCCGTTCGCCGCAACCGGGCTGACAAGGCCGCACGGCTCGGCCACACTCCTTCCATCGGCCGCCCGGCGGCCCCATGGCAGCAGGCTACCCCGCATGCGTCTCGCCCGTTTCATCCTGCCTTTCGCGCTGGCCGCCGCACCGCTCGCGGCCGACGCGGAAGCCGTCACGTATCGCATCGATCCGGTGCACAGCCAGGTCGTCTTCAATGTCGACCACAACGGCTTTTCACGATCGTTCGGCCGGTTGCGCATCACGAGCGGCACGATCGTTTTCGACCGCGACGACTGGTCGAAATCCTCCGTCGACGCAACCATCGACCTGACCTCCGTGGACATGGGCGACAAGGACTGGGACAAGGCGGTACGCGGCTCCAGCCTGCTCGACGCCGATCGCGCCGCCACCGCGCGCTACACCAGCGAATCGGTGGAGAAACGAAACGACGACGAAGGCGTCGTGCATGGCAAGCTCACCCTGCGCGGCACGACCTTGCCGCTGGACATTCCGTTCCGCGTGAACCGCATCGGCAAGACGATCTACGGGCTGCACACCGTGGCCGGTTTCTCGGCCCAGGTCATTCTCGACCGCACCGCCTACGGCATGACCTCCAACCGCAACTCGATCGGTACCGGCGTATCGGTATGGCTGGAGATCGAGGGCATCCGCGGCGGTGAATCCGCCGACCAGAACAAGGAGACGAACCATGCCGCTGCGCAGTGATCATGCCCGCTGGAGCCCCGTCGCCAAGACCTTCCACTGGACGATGGCCTTGCTGATCCTGGGCAACGGCGCGTTCGCCTTCTGGATGGATGGCCTCAAGCCATCGCTGCACAAGATCAACATGTTCGCGCTGCACAAGTCGATCGGCTTGACGGTGCTCGCGCTGTTCCTGCTGCGCGTGCTCTGGCGCGCGGTCGACCGCCGTCCGCACGACGAGCCCGCCCCCGCCTGGCAGAAGGTCGCCGCGCACACGGTGCACGGTTTCCTGTACCTCCTGATCGTCGCGATTCCCCTGACCGGCTGGGCGTACAATTCGGCGCACGGTTATCCGCTGCAGTACTTCAAGCAGTTCAACCTGCCGGCCTTGCTGGAGAAGAACGAAGCACTGTCCAACGCCCTCGGCGCGGTGCACGAATACCTGTTCTGGTTCCTGCTCATCGTGCTCGTCGCCCACGTCGGTGGCGCGCTCAAGCACCACTTCGTCGACCGCGACGACACCCTCCGCCGCATGTTGCCGTTCGGCCGCGCGAAGCGGAACACCCCCACCCTTCCCGGAGATGCCCCATGAACCCGACGATCCGCCGCCTGTCCACGCTCGGCCTCGCCCTGGCCCTGCCTTTCGCCGCTTCCGCCGCGGACTACAAGGTCGGCCCCGGCAGCACGCTCGGCTTCAGTGGCAAGTTCCAGGGCCAGCAGTTCGACGGCAGCTTCGGCAAGTTCGACGCCGCGATCAGTTACGACCCGGCGAACCTCGCCGCGTCGAAGTTCGACGTGAACGTCGACGTCGCCACCGCCAAGACCGGCGATAACGACCGCGACGGCGCATTGCCCGGCAGCGACTTCTTCGATGCATCGAAATTCCCGAAGGCGCACTACGTCACCACGGGCTTCAGCAAGGATGCCAAGGGCAACGTCGTCGCCAACGGCAACCTCACCTTGCACGGCGTCACCAAGCCGGTGGCGCTGAAGGTCGCTTTTTCGCCGAACGCCGGCGGCGCGCGGCTGTCGGTCACGGGCACGGTGAACCGCCTCGACTTCGGTGTCGGCAGCGGCGACTACAAAGACACGACGACCATCGCCAACGAGGTGCTGGTCAACGGCTCGCTGAACCTGCTGCCGAAGTAAGCGGCCCATGACGGGCTGGCGCGAACGCCTGCGGGACATCGCCGGCCGCTTCCGCAGGAGCGGCGTCACGGCGGCGCCTGCCGCGGACGAACGGGGCGGCGCGGTGGCCGCCAGCCTTCGCGGCCTGCTCAATGACCCCTCGATACCGTCCAACGTCCGCGAGGCGATGGCCGCCGACTTCCAGCGCGTCGAGCGCATGCTCGACCGCCTGGAGAACGAGGAGTTGCACGTGGCCGTCTTCGGTCGCGTATCCGCCGGCAAATCGGCGCTGGGCAACGCCTTGCTCGGCCGTGACGCCTTCGAGGTGGGCGTGCTCCACGGCACCACCACCGAGGCCGATGCGGCGCGCCTGGACGAGGCGGCCAGCGCGGGCCTGGTGCTGATCGATACGCCGGGAATCAACGAACTCGGCGGTGAGGCACGCGAGAAACTCGCTTTCGAGGTTGCCGAGGTGAGCGACCTGATCGTCTTCGTCGCCGACGGCGACCTCACCCGCGAGGAGCGTGACGCGCTGCGTACGCTGGCCTCCACGCGCCGCCCACTGCTGGTCGCGCTCAACAAGGCCGACCGCTACAGCGACGAGGAACGCGAAGGCCTGCTCGAACGGCTTCGCCAGCATGCCGCGAACCTGGTCCGGCGAGAGGATGTCATCGCCGTGGCGGCACGGCCGGCCCCACGCGATATCGTGGAAGTGGATGCCACGGGCCAGGAGCGCCATCTCAGCGAGCCTCGCGCCGCCGACGTGGCGGCGTTGAAGGCGCGCCTGCTCGCCATCGCCGAACGCGAAGGCAAGACGTTGTCGGCGATCAACGCGGGCCTGTTCGCCGGCCGGCTGACCGACCAGGTCAGCGAGCGTATCGCCGCGACCCGCCGCGACGTCGCCTCCGGTGTCATCCGCCAGTACTGCATCGCCAAGGCCGTCGCCGTGGCGTTGAATCCCGTGCCGGTGGCCGACTTGTTGCTCGCCGGCGGGTTGGATGCGGCTATGGTCGTGCAACTCGGGCGCGTCTATGGGCTGCCCCTGACCCGAAGCGAATCGGGGCGGCTGGTCGTCGTCATCACCACCCAACTGGCCGCGCTGATGGGCGCGGTATGGGGCGTCCAGCTGGTGTCGTCGGCGTTGAAGGGCTTGAGCGGGGGATTATCCGTGGTGGTCACCGCGGCCGCCCAGGGCGCACTGGGCTGGTACGCCACGGTGCTGATCGGCCGCGCGGCCGAACACTATCTCGTCACCGGGAAGTCCTGGGGCGAACACGGTGCCAAGCGCGCCGTGGCCGAGATCGTCGCCAGCCTCGACCGGGATTCGATCCTGCGCGAAGCGCGCGAGGAAATCCTGCGGAGGCTGCGCAAGTAGGCATCGCCCTGACTTTGTGGGAGCCGGCTTGCCGGCGATTCACGCCGCGAAGGCCCGCACCGCCCCCACATCGAACGGCCACTCCAACTCCACCCCATCGCCCCGCCGCAGCACCGGCACCCGCGCCCCATAACGCGCCTCCAGCCCGTCGTCGTCATCGATCCACACGGAAACGAAATCCGGAAACCGAGCCTCCGCCAGCACCGCCAGGGCCTGGTCGCAGAGATGGCAGTCGTCGCGCTGGAACAGGGTGAAGTGGGACATGCGCCGGTGTATGGGGTCGTCGGGCCTCGCAGCGTAGAATAGTGGGCTCCCCATAGCCAATCCTCCCGCAGCCATGGCAGTCAGCGTCTTCGACCTCTTCAAGATCGGTATCGGCCCATCTTCGTCCCACACCGTGGGCCCGATGCGCGCCGGCGCGCGTTTCGTAGAGCATTGGCTGGAGGAAAAAGGCGTGCTGGATCGCGTGGCCCGCGTCCGCTGCGAGCTGTTCGGCTCACTGGCGATGACCGGCCGCGGCCACGGCACCGACAAGGCCGTCTTGCTGGGCCTGGAGGGCGAATGGCCCGACCGCGTCGATCCGGACACGATCCCGGCGACACTCGAGCGCATCCGCAGTGGCAAGCGCATCCGCATCCTCGGCCGCCACGAGATCGCCTTCGACGAGAAAGCCGACCTCGTCTTCAACAAGCGGCAGAAGCTCCCGTTCCACACCAACGGCATGCGGTTCTCCGCCTACGATGCCGAAGGCAATGAACTGGCCACGCGCGACTACTACTCCGTCGGTGGCGGTTTCGTGGTGAATCCGGACGAAGCGGCGGAAGACCGCATCGTGGCCGATACCAGCGAGCAGCCGTTCCCGTTCTCTTCCGGCGACCAGTTGCTGGCGCTGTGCAAGGAACACGGCCTCACGATCGCGCAACTGATGATGCGCAACGAAAGCATCTGGCGTCCCGAAACGGAGACCCGCGCCGGCCTGCTCAGGATATGGAAAGCGATGCAGGACTGCGTGGAGCGTGGCCTTCGCTCCCCCGGTGTCCTGCCGGGTGGGCTGAAGGTCAACCGCCGCGCCCCGACGATGGCCGCGGAGTTGCGCGCGCAGCCGGAAGCCGCGCTGCGCGACCCACTCACCATCCTCGACTGGGTCAACCTCTACGCGCTCGCGGTGAATGAGGAAAACGCCGCCGGCGGCAGCGTGGTCACCGCGCCGACCAACGGCGCCGCGGGCATCGTCCCCGCCGTGCTGCACTACTACCGGCGGTTCTGCCCGGGGGCCAACGAAGACGGCGTGGTCGAGTTCCTGCTCACCGCGGGCGCCATCGGCATCCTCTACAAGGAAAACGCCTCCATCTCCGGTGCCGAAGTGGGCTGCCAGGGCGAGGTCGGCGTCGCTTGCTCGATGGCCGCCGGTGGCCTCACCGCGGCGTTGGGCGGGACCGTGACCCAGGTGGAGAACGCCGCCGAGATCGGCATGGAGCACAACCTCGGCCTCACCTGCGACCCCATCGGCGGCCTGGTGCAGATTCCCTGCATCGAGCGCAACGCGATGGGAGCGGTGAAGGCGATCAACGCCAGCCGCATGGCGCTGAAGGCGGACGGCAAGCACCATGTGTCGCTCGACAAGGTGATCGCCACCATGCGCGACACCGGTCGCGACATGAAGGACAAATACAAGGAAACCTCGCGAGGCGGCCTGGCGGTGAACGTCATCGAGTGCTGACCGAGCCTGTCCGCGATTGCGGTGAACCTCAGCGCGACGGGCACAGCCTCGGCAGCCGGTCGACCGTCTCGACCCGTACCGGCTGGTCTTCGCCCCACCAGTTGGCCACCGCCGTATAGCAGATGCGCAGCTTCCCCCGGCGGGTGTCGAAGCGCTGCTTGCTCGTGTACGCGAAGCATGAAACCGATGCCAGGTGGCCTAGTTCACGCATCGCGATGGCGCACCGCCGCACGGCCTCCACGGGGTCTTCGCCGGGATACAAAGTGAAGTAAAAACCCTTGGCGGTGCGGTCGTAGGACTCCGAATCGATCAGCCGGCCCTTGTCGCTCCATTGCTCGGCGGCTGCGGCAACGCCGCATGCCGTCATGGCAACGAACAACATGGTGCTGGCGACCGCCTTCGAACGCATCCGAACCCCTTGATCCCTACCGCGTCGGCCAGTGTATATCGACGCGGTGCCGGTTGGGGTACGGCCATCACTGGCTGACAGGGAGGTCCCGGGCTGTCATCATCCGGCCCTTGTGCCGCCCTGGGCCGGGGTCCACCCGTCCCGTCCGACCGGAGTCACCATGTCTCATAGCGCTATTCGCCGCGACGTCGGCGCCTTTGCCCTCATGCTTACCGGCCTGGGCTCGATCATCGGCTCAGGCTGGTTGTTCGGTGCCTGGCACGCCGCCCAGCTTGCCGGCCCCGGTGCCGTCTACGCCTGGATCATCGGCGCCGTCATCATCCTCTTCATCGCGATCACCTACGCGGAACTGGGCGCGATGTTCCCGGAATCCGGCGGCATGGTCCGCTACGGCCACTATTCGCACGGGTCGCTGGTCGGCTTCATCGCCGGCTGGGCGAACTGGATCGCCATCGTCTCGGTGATCCCCGTGGAGGCCGAGGCCTCGGTGCAGTACATGGCTTCGTGGCCGTGGGAATGGGCCGCGTGGACCAAGGACCTGTACGTGGTCACCAACGGTCATGGCGAGCTCACGCCACCCGGCCTCGCCATCGCGGTCGTGCTCGTGCTGGTCTACTTCTTCCTCAATTTCTGGAGCGTGAAGCTGTTCGCCAAGAGCAACACGGCGATCACCGTCTTCAAGCTCGTCGTCCCGGCGGCCACCGGTGTCGCGTTGATCGCTACCAGCTACAACCCCGGCAACTTCGACATCGGCGCGCACGGCGGCACGCACGCGATCGACATCTCGTCGATCCTCACCGCCGTCGCCATCTCGGGCATCGTCTTCAGCTTCAACGGTTTCCAGAGCCCGGTGAACCTCGCCGGCGAAGCGCGCAATCCGGGCCGCAACGTGCCGCTCGCGGTGATCGGTTCGATCCTGCTGGCCACGGTCGTGTACGTGTTGCTGCAGGTGGCCTTCATCGGCGCCGTTCCGCCCGACCAGCTCGGCAACGGCTGGGCCGGACTCGAATACGCGTCGCCGTTCGCGCAGCTGGCCACCGCGCTGATGATCAACTGGATGGCCATCCTGCTTTACGCCGACGCCTTCGTCAGCCCGAGCGGCACCGGCGCCACCTACACCGCCACCACGGCGCGCATGATCTACGCGATGGAGCGCAACGGCCAGTTGCCGAAGATCTTCGGTCACATTCACCCGCGCTTCGGCATCCCGCGCCCGGCGATGTGGCTGAACCTCGTGGTGAGCTTCATCTTCCTGTTCTTCTTCCGCGGCTGGGGCACGCTGGCGGCGGTGATCTCGGTGTCGACGATCATCTCGTACCTCACCGGCCCGGTGAGCGTGATGACCCTGCGTCGCACCGCCCCGGAACTGAAGCGCCCGCTGCGCATCCCCGGCCTGTCCGTGCTTGCCCCGCTGGCCTTCATCTTCGCCACCGAACTGCTCTACTGGGCGAAGTGGCCGCTCACCGGCGAGATCATCCTGTTGATGGTCGTCGCCCTGCCGATCTACTTCTATTACACCGCCAAGAGCGGCTGGGAAGACTTCCGCCGGCACCTCCAGGGCGCCTGGTGGCTGATCGTCTACCTGCCGGTGATCGCGCTGGTCTCCTACGCGGGCAGCAAGACCTTCGGCGGCCACGACTACATTCCCTATGGCTACGACCTCGCCGTGGTCGCCGTGCTGGGCGCGATCTTCTACTTCTGGGGCATCGCCACGGGCTGGCGCACGCCGATGGTGGAAGCCGCGCGCTTCCACCACGACGAACTGGAGCCGGGCGAGCCGGACTTGCCGCCAAGTGCGGACGAGGCCGAGAAGATCGTCGGCCACCGGTAAAAAAAGGCCGCCCTTCGGGGCGGTTTTTTTTTGGGTCTTCGCGCCGGGGGCGCTTGGTGCCGGGCTCGGCTTCGCCCTCGCATTCGTTGTGCGGCGTGGCGGGGGAGCTGCCGCGCCACGTGCCGCTAGTCACCAGCCCCTTGCCGGTTGCCGGTTGCTGGTTGCCGCACCCGGGTGGGAAGCGGGCTGGCCCGCGATTCCTCGATCTTCTCGCTGGCGAAGGAAGCCTTGCGGTGATCGGGCGAGGCTTTCCACCGCTCGCTCGATTGCGATGCAGCCTCCTTCGCTCGACAGAGGGTGGCGAATCGCGGGCCAGCCCGCTTCCCACCTGGGTGAGGGAGCCTCACGGGAGGTGGCTTGCACGTGCGGTGTCCATCCCGGCGACGGGTGTTGCTCTTTGCCGCACGACACCTCAGTGCCCGGAAGAGCCGTCGGCCGCCACCCTCGTGGCGACTTGTGGAACCGAGGAGCGCCGGGCGAAAAGGCC